>NZ_JBEZDY010000002.1:249705-365908 GCF_040648555.1 Actinoplanes sp. NPDC049118 | reverse complement strand
GATCGGCGCAGGCCCGGAGATCGGCGCAGGCCCGGAGATCGGCGCAGGCCCGGAGATCGGCGCAGGCCCGGAGATCGGCGCAGGCCCGGAGATCGGCGCAGGCCCGGAGATCGGGCCGCTCATAGACACGGATCCACCTGTGGCACCGGCGACCGGCGGACTGCCGACCGGCGGGTGGGCGACCGGAGCGACCGGTCCTTCCTGACCAGTCAGTGTGTCCATCGGCACTTTCAGATCGGCGGTGACATCTGCCGCATCACCGTGCTCCGGCGCGGGAGCGCCGCCCTGATGCCCTCTCGACGAATACGCGGAGGGTGCCGTATGGGTATAGCCCTGCACCTGCCCGGGCAAAGCCTGGCTGTCGGCCGGGGCAGAACGCTGACCAGGGATTTCGACGCCGGAGCGCGGAGGCGGAAAGGTGTCCTCGGGCGAACCGGCGGGCGCGATGTGCGGGACGACCTGAGCCGTCGCGTCGGGGCCCTCGTGGAGGGAGCCGCCACCGCGCCGAGCTGGGTGGAAGTCGTCTGTCACGACGCAGCAGATTACCAGTCCGCGGCCACCGTCGACGCCCCCACGAAGATCCATCGATGACAATGGACCCGCAGCCTGGCGGGGCCACGGGTCCACTGCCGTTCATGTGCCGCCCCGGATCGACCGAGCTGATGGCCGAGGGGATATGGCCAGGCCTTTCCGCGTGCCGGCTGGTCAGACCCGGTGAGACGCAGACCGGATCAGGCGTCCGCACCCTCGGGGCGACGACGCCGCGTGACGAGAACAAGGCCGACGCCGCCTGCGGCGATCGCCGCACCGACGCCCGCGATTCCGATGACGTTGAAGCCGGTCACAGGAAGGCCACCGGAACCCGAGTCGGAACCGCCGGCGCCGTTGGAGTCGTTGTCGTCGCTCCCGCCATCGCCGGAACCGCCGTCGTCGTTACCACCCGGCGTCTCGCCGCCCGAGCCTTCACCAGGGTCGCCCGGCTCCTCGCCGCCGCCACCCTCGCCCGGATCTCCCGGATCTCCCGGATCTCCCGGATCTCCCGGATCTCCCGGATCTCCCGGGTCACCCGGGTCACCCGGATCGCCGGGGTCGCCTGGGTCGCCAGGATCTCCCGGATCACCTGGATCTCCCGGATCACCGGGGTCACCCGGATCACCCGGGTCACCTGGATCTCCCGGGTCACCTGGATCGCCAGGATCTCCCGGGTCACCCGGATCGCCAGGATCTCCCGGATCGCCAGGGTCACCCGGATCGCCAGGACCTTCCGGGTCCTCGGGGCCTTCCGGGTCCTCCTTGGCCTTCGCGGTCGCGTCGCCCTCAGTCCCGGCAGGCTCCGCAAGAACAACAACACCGCGCGTGGAAGCCGACACAGTCGAGGCGCTGGCGGCGGTGGCGCCCCCAAGCGCTGCCGCGCCGACAGCGCCCACGATGACACCGAGCCGGGCCATGGCACGCAAGCCGCGATGGCGTGCGAGTCGATTGGTCTTCATTTTCCTCCCCGTCTGTCAACAGCCGAAGGATCGCTCCGTCTTCAATGGACAGAGCTCCCGCAGTCCGCGCTGCAACTTACCGGATTGGAAGCCACCCCCTCTATCCACCGTTGACAATATGGCGGAAGTCGGACACCGGCGCATCGGGCCTTGTCAGCGCCCGTATACCGACCGTACACAACGGGCAACAATGCCCGAGACGAAAACGGCCAAGGCCCGCGATGCCACCGTTGCCTAAATTGGGAAAGCCAATCCGGCACCCCGGCGGACGCCTATCGCGGGACCGCGATATCAGCCCCAGGTCGGCAGACACTACACGGCTCGGGACGGCTTCAATGTTCGTCGCGATAGGACACACAAATGGCGCCCGATTGCCTGCCTCAACCGAGCAGAGTTCCACCGGCCCATGAGCGTTTGTGCCACTCGCCGGGCCTAGTTGGGTGATTCGGCCCACCTCCGCTGCATCGCCTGGCACACACACCGCCGCATAAGCCCCCGTCCGGCACACACCCGGCTCTGAGTCCACGCTCCGGCACACCCCACCCGGCGATCGACCGCACCCAGCCTTAGGGACCACGCCCGGTCCGCACCCAGCCTTAGCACGCCCGGTCCGCACCCAGCCTGAGCACGCCCGGTCCGCACCCAGCCTGAGCACGCCCGGTCCGCACCCAGCCTTTAGGAGCCGCGCCCTCTCCACGCCGGGAACTCAGGTCTCGTTCGGCGCTTTGGGGGCCGTCAGGAAAGCGAGTCGGTGGCTTCGTCTGCCAGGGCGTCTGGGTCGATCTGGTCGGCGAACTCGGCCGCCTCGGCGTCGCGGGCCGCCAGGGCGTCCTTTACCGCACGGATTGCCAGGCCTGCCGGGTAGCCCTTGCGGGCGAGCATGCCCACCAGGCGACGGAACACCTGGTCGGGGGTGCCTCGCGCCGACCGCAGCTTGCGGTCGACCAGGGCGCGCGCGGTGGTGGCCTCCGCGTCGTCGTCGAGCGTCTCCAGGGCCTCCGTGGCCACCTCGGCATCCACCCCGTGCCGGCGTAGCTCGTCGGCCAGCGCCCGGCGGGCCAGCCCTCGGCCCTGATGGCGGGTCGACACCCACATCCGGGCGAACGCGGCGTCGTCGATGATGCCGACCTCGTCGTAGCGGTCGAGGACCTCGGCGATCACCTCGTCGGAGATCTCCTTGCGGGCGAGGGTCTTGGCCAGCTCCGCCCGGGTGCGCGGGCGCACAGCCAATTGGCGTAGACAGATTTCGCGCGCCGTCTCAGACTCGCTGCGCGGTGGCTCGGGCGGCCGCTCCGCGGCCCGGCCACGACGATCGCGGCCTGGCGCTTTCCCGCGCTGCGCGTCACCGCCGAGCGGATAGCCGCCGGGCCGGCCTCCATCGAGCGGATGGCCGCCAGGCGCATCCTGGCCACGTTCAGGACGGCCGGGGTCGGCGAACAGATCGCCGTCGCCCGGACCGGATCGGCTTCCGCTGCTGCCGAAGGCACCACCGCCGCCCGAACCCGAGCGACTCCCGCTACTCCCGAATGCGCGGCCGCCGCGGCCCGCGTCGCGGGTGTCGTAGGGCGGTCCGCCCGGCGAGCTCCGGCGGCGCCGGCCCGTCACGTTGCCGCGTTCCGGGTCGTCGGGCCGGAGCTCGCCACCAGGGTGGTCATCTTCTGCGGGTCGGGGCGGGATCGCATCCCAGCCCCGCCCTGACCGCGCGCCACGTCGTCCAGCCACCCGGGCTCAGCCCTTCGCCGAAGCGAGCGGACGGGCAACCCGTGCGGGCCATGAAGCGGAGACCCTCGAAGCGGAAGCCCTCGAAGCGGAGACCCTCGAAGCGGAAACCTTCGGAGCCGAAGCCCTCGATGGTCTCGGTCCGTGGATTCGCGGCGAGGGGTCACCCGGCCCGTGCGGGCCGGGCGCATCGGATCGCCTCGTCGTCGGAGGTCGCATCGGTCAGAAGTCGACCGGGGGCAGCTCCGGACCGCCGGCGGCGTCACCGGTGGTCTGACCCACGCCGAGTTTCTCCAGGATCTTCTTCTCGATCTCGGCGGCGACGTCGGGGTTCTCCTTCAGGAACTCGCGCGCCTTCTCCTTGCCCTGGCCCAGTTGGTCACCGTCGTAGGTGTACCAGGCGCCGGACTTGCGGACGATGCTCTGCTCGACGCCGACGTCGATCAGCGAGCCCTCGCGGGAGATGCCCTTGCCATACATGATGTCGAACTCGGCCTGCTTGAAGGGCGCCGCGACCTTGTTCTTCACGACCTTGACGCGGGTGCGGTTACCCACGACGTCGGTGCCGTCCTTCAGGCTTTCGATGCGGCGCACGTCGAGACGCACCGACGAGTAGAACTTCAGCGCGCGACCGCCCGTCGTCGTCTCGGGCGAGCCGAACATGACGCCGATCTTCTCGCGGAGCTGGTTGATGAAGATCGCCGTCGTGCCGGAGTTGTTCAGGATGCCGGTGATCTTCCGCAGGGCCTGGCTCATCAGGCGAGCCTGCAGACCCACGTGGCTGTCGCCCATCTCGCCCTCGATCTCGGCGCGCGGCACGAGGGCCGCCACCGAGTCGATGACGATGATGTCGAGGGCGCCGGAGCGGATCAGCATGTCCGCGATCTCGAGCGCCTGCTCGCCGGTGTCCGGCTGGGAGACCAGCAGGGCGTCGGTGTCGACGCCGAGAGCCTGGGCGTAGTCGGGGTCGAGCGCGTGCTCCGCGTCGATGAAGGCCGCGATGCCGCCGTTGCGCTGGGCGTTGGCCACCGCGTGCAGGGCGACCGTCGTCTTACCGCTGGACTCCGGGCCGTAGACCTCGATGACCCGGCCGCGCGGCAGACCGCCGACGCCGAGCGCGATGTCGAGGGCGATTGAGCCGGTGGGGATGATGGCCATCTGTGTGACAGGCCGCTCCCCGAGGCGCATCACCGAGCCCTTGCCGAACTGCTTGTCGATCTGCGCGAGAGCAAGGTCTAGCGCCTTGTCCCGATCAGGTCCTGCCACCATGTCCGCCACCCCTGTACTCGACTTCCCAGGCGTCTTCGCCGAAGCGTTTCTGTTCACCACGCGGGTCACGCTAGACGTTGGGTCTGACAGAAAACGACCGCCCGGCCGTGAGCTGCGGATGACCTCGCCGCTGAGGACGATAGCCGAACAGGTGTACGACTACGAGTGACACGCCAGAACAAACGTACGAAAGGCGGGTCAGTGCAGGCGCGAAGGCACCCGATCGGGGTACTCGGCCACCACGGCGCGCCAGATGGTAGCGGTGTCCACACCCTGAGCGATGGACTGGTCGATCGTGCGTCCCTGCAACGCCGAGAAACTCTGATCGGTGGCAAGGCTCCTCGCATACGCGGGGCCGAACGCCTGCTCGAGGCGCTCCCAGAAATCCGTCAACCGCACGGGAAAAAGCCTACCCGCGGGCCGCGGGCCACCTCGTCGCGCACAACGCTGAGACACACATCACTACGCGAGAGAGACAGTGGACGCGGCGCCGACCCCGGCCCGCCCGCTTCGCCCCGGATCATCAACTCGTGCGGCCGCCTGGGCGGCCTGCGGGACGGCAAGGCCGGGTCGCGCGGGCGGGCCACCGCGCTAGGGGCGGGCGAGCAGGCAAGCGGCGGGGCAAGCGAGCGAACTAGCGGGCCGACGGGCGGGCGAGCAGGCCGGCGGGCCAACCCAGCGAGGGCAGGCCAATCAAGCGAGGGCAGGCCAGCCGGGAGGGGCGGGCGGGCTTCCCGTCTGCCCACAAACCATGGCGACCAGCACACTGTAGCGACAGACGCGCCGCGAGCGGCTGAGAAGGCTCGTGCGGGACGCATCGGGGAGCGGTTGGTGGTCCGCGTACCGCTCAGGCCAGTGCCGCCGCCGCGACCTTGAGGTCGTCGACCAGGCCCTGGTAGGCCGCGTCCCGGTCGTCGGCCCGCAGCACCGCCGACGGATGGATCGTCGCGAGTGCCTGGGCCTCGGCCGGCGGGAAGTCCTGCGGGCGCTGCGCCGCGGCCGGCCACGGGAGTAGTTCGCCGCGGGATCTCGTGACCCGGAACGAGGGTCCGAAGAGGGTCTTGGCCGCGGTCGCGCCGAGCGCCACGACCAGGTCCGGCTTGAGCAGCGAGAACTCGGCGACCAGCCAGGGGCGGCAGGCGGTGATGTGCGCCGGTCCGGGGGTCTGGTGGATGCGTCGCCGGCCGCGCAGTTCGAAGCGGAAGTGCTTCACGGCGTTCGTCAGGTAGATCACCGACGGGTCGATGCCGGCGTCGCCGACCGCGTCGCGCAGCAGCCGGCCGGCCGGGCCGACGAAGGGCAGGCCCTTCTGGTCCTCGATGTCGCCGGGCTGCTCGCCGACCAGCACGAGCCGGGCATGAGCGGCGCCGCGTCCGAAGACCACCTGGGTGGCGTCCTCGTACAGTTCGCAGCCACGGCAGCCGGGCGCGGCGGCCTTCAGCTCGTCGAGGTCGTGCACATCGGCGGGAATGAACCCCTGGGCGCCGGGCGGGGCCTGCGTCATTGCCATGCAGACGTTTTACCCCCTGCCGTCCCATCCACGCGCGGGGCCTCACCCGAACGAGCATGATCCGACACGCCGACACGACATGTGGGGTTGCGTGTTTGGAGTCGCACCTAGATATGGTGTTGCCCGCAGCTGGTTCGGCCGTCCCTCCAGGACGGCCGAGGCAAGAGGGAATCCGGTGGAAGACCGGAACTGCCCCGCAGCGGTGAGTGGGAACGACCGCCGTCATCAGCACTGGGCCCCGGCCTGGGAAGCGACGGCCAGTAGGAGACCGGAGACCGGTCAGGCCCGCGAGTCCGAAGACCTGCCAGCGCGCCGCACGCTCCGCGTGCGGCGGTCCGAGGCCGCGTGGGACGGCCGACGCCATTCAGGTGTGCGCGCACAGCCGCGTCCACCGGCGTCCTCCTGCGCGCCCGGAGACCACTTCGGAACGGGCTCGCGAGGAGAGAGAGTTCATGACGGTCACGCAGGAGCAGACTGCGTCCGATCCAGCCGTACCGGAGCAGCGCCGACACGCGATGCAGGTGCGCAAGCGCAACGGCGACCCCGAATCGGTCGACGTCAACAAGATCGTCAAGGCGGTCGAGCGGTGGGTCGCCGACCTGGACGAGGTCGACCCGTTGCGGGTGGCGACCAAGACCATCAGTGGTCTCTACGACGGCGCGACCACCGCGGAACTGGACAGGCTGTCGATCCAGACGGCGGCGGAGCTGATCGGCGAGGAGCCGCAGTATTCGCGGCTGGCGGCCCGGCTGCTCGCGGCGTTCGTCGACAAGGAGGTCCGCGGCCAGGGCATCGCGAGCTTCAGCCAGTCCATCGCCCGCGGCCACGCGGAGGGGCTGATCGGGGACGAGACGGCCGAGTTCGTGGCGAGGAACGCCCGCAAGCTCGACGACGCCGTCGACCCGGGCGGCGATCTGCGGTTCGAATACTTCGGCCTGCGTACGGTCGCCGACCGTTACCTGCTGCGGCACCCGCGGACGCGCCTGGTCGTGGAGACGCCGCAGTACTGGCTGCTGCGGGTCGCCTGTGGCCTGTCGACCAGCGCCGGCGAGGCGATCGCGTTCTATCGGCTCATGTCGTCGCTCGCCTACCTGCCGAGCTCGCCGACGTTGTTCAACTCGGGCACCCGGCACACCCAGATGTCGTCGTGCTTCCTCGTGGACTCGCCGAAGGACGAGCTGGATTCGATCTACGAGCGCTATCAGCAGGTGGCGCGGCTGTCGAAGTTCGCCGGCGGCATCGGCATCTCCTGGTCGCGGGTGCGCGGCCGGGGCGCGCTGATCCGCGGCACGAACGGCCGGTCCAACGGCATCGTGCCGTTCCTGCGCACGCTCGACGCCAGCGTCGCGGCGGTCAACCAGGGCGGCCGGCGCAAGGGCGCGGCCTGCGTCTACCTCGAGCCGTGGCACCCGGACATCGAGGAGTTCCTCGAACTGCGGGACAACACGGGCGAGGATGCCCGCCGCACCCACAACCTGAACCTGGCCAACTGGATCCCGGACGAGTTCATGCGCCGGGTCGAGGCCGACGAGGACTGGTCGCTGATCGACCCGTCCGACGCCCCGGAGCTGCCGGACCTCTACGGCGAGGAGTTCGAGGCGGCGTACCGGATCGCGGAGCGGAAGCCGGTCAAGACCGTCAGGGCGCGTGACCTGTACGGCCGGATGATGCGCACGCTGGCACAGACCGGCAACGGCTGGATGACCTTCAAGGACCCCTCGAACCGGCTGAGCAACCAGACCGGCCACCCCGGCAACACCATCCACCTGTCGAACCTGTGCACCGAGATCCTCGAGGTCAGCTCCGACGAAGAGACGGCGGTCTGCAACCTCGGCTCGATCAACCTCGGCGCCCACCTGGCCGGGGACGACGTCGACTGGGCGAAGCTGCGCGAGACCGTGCGGACCGCCGTGGTGTTCCTGGACCGGGTCATCGACATCAACTACTACCCGAGCGAGCAGGCGGCGGCGAGCAACCCACGGTGGCGTCCGGTCGGGCTCGGGCTGATGGGCCTGCAGGACGCGTTCTTCGCGTTGAGGCTGCCGTTCGACTCCGCCGAGGCACGCGAGCTCTCGACCCGCGTCTCGGAGGAGATCTATCTGACGGCGCTGGAGACCTCGGCGTCCCTCGCCGAGCGCTGCGGCCCGCACCCCGCTTACCCCGAGACCAGGGCCGCTCGCGGTGACCTGCAGCCCGATCTCTGGAACGTGACCCCCACGCAGTCCGCCCGTTGGGCGGCGGTGCGCGCGCGGATCGCCGACACCGGCCTGCGCAATTCGCTGCTGATCGCGATCGCGCCGACGGCGACGATCGCCTCCATCGCCGGCTGCTACGAGTGCATCGAGCCACAGGTCAGCAACCTTTTCAAGCGCGAGACCCTGAGCGGCGAGTTCCTTCAGATCAACACCTATCTGGTACGCGAGCTGAAGGCGCGCGGTCTCTGGACGTCGGCGGTGCGCGAGCAGATCAAGCGCGCCGAGGGCTCGGTCCAGGGCATCGAGGCGCTGCCCGCGGACGTCCGGGAGCTCTTCCGGACCGCGTGGGAGCTGCCGCAGAAGGCGCTCATAGACATGGCCGCCGCCCGGTCGCCCTACATCGACCAGTCGCAGTCGCTGAACCTCTTCATGAGCGCCCCCACCATCGGCAAGGTCTCGTCGATGTACCTCTACGCCTGGAAGGCCGGGCTGAAGACCACGTATTACCTGCGCTCGCGGCCCGCGACGCGCATTCAGCAGGCCACGGTCTCCGCCGCGCCGCCCGTGGCGCCGATGCTGTCGGCGCCGGTGCTCGCCGCGCCGGTCTCGGACGCGGATGCCCTGGCCTGTTCCCTCGAGAACCCCGAGTCGTGTGAGGCGTGTCAGTAGATGCTGCTCGATCCTGGAATGGACCTGACCCTGCGGCCGATGAGGTACCCGCACTTCTTCGACCGCTTCAAGGACGCGATCAAGAACACCTGGACCGTCGAGGAGGTCGACCTGCACTCCGACCTCGCCGACCTCGCCGAGCTTTCGGCCGCCGAGCAGCACCTGGTCGGCCGTCTGGTCGCCTTCTTCGCCACGGGCGACACCATCGTCGCCAACAACCTGGTGCTCAACCTCTATCAGCACATCAACTCCCCCGAAGGGCGGCTGTATCTCTCCCGGCAGCTGTTCGAGGAGGCGGTGCACGTCCAGTTCTATCTGAATCTGCTGGACACCTACGTGCCGGATGAGGCCGAGCGGGCGGCCGCCTTCGACGCGGTGGAGAACATCCCGTCGATCGCCCGCAAGGCGGACTTCTGCTTCCGCTGGATCGACTCGGTATTCGACCTGCGCGAGCTGCGGACCAAGGACGACCGGCGTGCCTTCCTGCTCAACGTCATCTGCTTCGCCGCCTGCATCGAGGGGCTGTTCTTCTACGGCGCCTTCGCCTACGTCTACTACCTGCGCTCGCGTGGGTTGCTGCACGGGCTCGCGTCCGGGACCAACTGGGTGTTCCGCGACGAGTCGATGCACATGGCGTTCGCCTTCGACGTGGTCGATCAGGTGCGTGCCGAGGAGCCGGACCTGTTCGACGACAAGATGGAACGGCAGGTCCGCGACATGCTGGCCGAGGCCGTCGAGTGTGAGGTGCAGTTCGCGGCGGACCTGCTGGAGCAGGGCGTCTCGGGTATGTCGCTTACTGACATGCGCACCTATCTGCAGCACGTGGCGGACCGCCGGCTCATCCAGCTCGGCATCGCGCCGCTCTACGGTTCGCAGAACCCGTTCGCCTTCATGGAGCTGCAGGACGTGCAGGAGCTGTCGAACTTCTTCGAGCGCCGGGTGTCGGCATATCAGGTCGGCGTCTCCGGCACCGTGAGCTTCGACGACGACTTCTGACGGTTGGGGCCGGCGCCGCCCGCGGCACGGCTGGGACCGGCAGCACCGCTCGCCGCACGGCGGGAGGTGGTGCCGGTCCGCACCGGCCGTCGAGGTCATCGCGACGGGACCGGCACGGTCGCGGGGTAGGCCGCGGCCGCCACGTCATCGGCGAGGCTGTCGATGGAGCCGTCCTCGATCTGGCTCACCGTCATCCGGATGCCGGGCGGCGCCTCGACGCGGAACAGGGAGCCGGGCGCCACCGCATATCCCGCGTCGCGCAGGGCCGTGACCATGCGGGTCTCGTCCTCCACGCCCACCCAGATATTGATGCCTGTCGAGCCGTGGGCCCGCAGGCCCCGTGCCGCGAGGGCGTCACGCAGCGCGAGGCGGCGGCGGTCGTAGCTCTCGCCCGCCGCGGCGATCTGGGCCGCGACGTCCTCGTCGCGCCACAGCCGGAGCAGCAGACGTTGCAGCACAGTGGACACCCAGCCGGTGCCGATCCGCATGCGGCCCACCACGCGGGCGATCGTCGCCTCGTCGCCCGCCAGGACCGCGATGCGCAGATCGGGTCCGAACGGCTTGGACGCCGAACGGACGAACGCCCATGACGTCGTCGCTCCGCCGAGGCTGTGCAGCGGCACCCCCGACAGCTCCGCGGCGTGGTCGTCCTCGATGAGCAGAACGTCGGGACCTGCGCCGAGGACCGCACGCAACTCCGCGGCGCGGGCGGCGCTGATGGCGGCGCCGGTGGGATTCTGCGCGCGGGCGGTGACCACGACCGCGCGCACGCCCTTGGCCAGGGCGGCGGAGAGCCGGTCGGGCAGCGGGCCCTCGTCGTCGACCGCGACCGGCACCGCGGTGATGCCGAGGGCACCCAGGAGATCGAACAGACTCGCCCAGCCCGGATCCTCGACCGCCACCGAATCCCCCGCCCGCAGGTGTGCCGTGAGCAGGCGCTCGATCGCATCGAGCGTGCCGCTGGTCACCGTGATGGCGGCGCCCTCGACCGGCACGCCGTCGGCCGCGAGGCGGGGGCGGGCCGCGTCGATGAGCTCCGGCATCGCGCCGGCCGCTGCATAGCCCATGGGCGGGCCGACCTCCTCCGAGACCGCGCGGAGGTGCGGAGCGAGACCCGGCAGCAGGCGGGTGTCGGGGTCGCCGGCCGACAGGTCGAGCGCACCGGGCGGCACCGGCAGGCGCAGCGCGGATCGCGGGCTGGCGACCGCGGGCCGGGTGCGGATGCGGGTGCCGCTGCGCCCGACGGACTCGACGATCCCCCGCTGGCGGAGCTCCTGGTAGGCCTTCGACACCGTGGCGGGACTGACGTGCAGCTCGAAGGCCAGGACACGGATCGGCGGCAGTCGCTGGCCCCAAACCCAGTCGCCCGCGCGGACGCCCGCCTCGATGCTCGCGGAAATCGAGGCGGCGGAGGAACCGGTGACCTGATACTGTCCTGACACAGAAGTGATTGTGTACTAGTACAGCATCGTTGGCAAGGAGGGTCCCGTGACCGACCTCTACCAGCCCACCGCCCGCACCACGGCGACCCGCAACCGTGACCGCATGCGATACGACCGCGAAGCGGCGCACGCCATCCTCGACGAGGCGTATGACTGTTCGGTGGCGTTCGTGGTCGACGGGGAGCCGCGCGTGCTGCCGACGCTGCACGTCCGGGTCGAGGACACCCTCTACGTGCACGCCTCGACCGGCGGGCGGCTCGGTCTCGAGGCACGCGCCGACGGCATCCCGGTCGCGGTGTCGGTGACGCTGCTCGACGGCATCGTCTACGCCCGCTCGCAGTTCCACCACAGCGCCAACTACCGGTCCCTGGTGGCGCACGGCTGGGCCCGCCCGGTGACCGACGACGCGGAGAAGCGCGCGGCGATGGTCGCCCTGGTGGAGAAGGTCGGCCGCGGCCGGGAGGCCGAGAGCCGGCCGCCGACGAATCGCGAGCTGGCGACGACCAGCGTGCTGGCGCTGCCCCTTGCGGAGGTCTCCGTGCGGGCGCGGACCGGTGGCGTCGCGGACGCCCCTGAGGACATGACGCTGCCGCATTGGGCGGGCGTGCTGCCCATCTGCCGCGTGACCGGGCCGCCCGAGCCGGACGCCGGCGTCGTCGTGCCGCCGCCCGCCTACCTGCCGGGGCCTGCGTCGCCGTGGCGCACCGCCGTACCGATGCGGGGCCGGCACGTCTCGCTGGAACCGCTGGCGCCCGGGCATGCGGACGGGCTGCTGGCGGCGATCGGCGACGACGAGGTGTGGCGGTTCCTGCCCAGCCTCCGTCCGCAGACCTCGGACGAGATGGCCGAGCACATCGCCGTCGCGGCCCGGCAGCAGTGGACGGGCGAGCGGGTCTCGTGGGCGCAGTGCGACCCGGAGACGGGCGAGGTGATGGGCATGACGAGCTACCACGACATCGACCCGGTGAACCGGGCCGTCGGCATCGGCCACACCATCCTGGGGCGACGGTGGTGGCGCACGGGTGTGAACACTGAGGCGAAGCTGCTGCTGCTCGAGCGGGCCTTCGACGTGCTGGAAGCGGAGCGGGTGTTCTGGTACACGGACGTACGCAACGAGCGATCGCAGCGGGCGATCGCCCGGCTGGGCGCCACCCGGGACGGGATGATCCGGCGACACCGGCTGCGACCGGACGGCACGTGGCGCGACACGGTGATCTTCGCGATGACGATCGACGAATGGCCGGCCGCGGCCGATCGGCTCCGCGCCCGGCTGGCGGCGGGCTGAGCGCTTCGAGCCCCGGCACGTCGCGGCGGCACGCTCAGACGACGGCCCCGCTCGCCGGCCGGGCGACCGGGCCCGACCGGCCGCCGGACCAGCGGATCCGCGCGGTGTGCAAGGCCACAGGTTTCTGTCCGCACGACCACTGCCGGACCGACGGCCGTGCGAACAGGATGGGGATCGTGCTGGGTATCACCGACTTCTGGACGTACGTGCTGGGCACCGTGGCGATCGTGCTGCTTCCGGGGCCCAACTCGATCTTCGTGCTGACCGTGGGCGCGCAGCGCGGGGTACGGATGGGTTATCGGGCCGCCGCCGGTGTGTTCGTCGGCGACACCGTTCTCATGGTGCTCGCGGCCGCCGGCGTCGCGTCGCTGCTCCGGACGTATCCGCCGGTGTTCATGGTCATCAAGTACGCGGGTGCGGCCTACCTAGCCTGGGTCGGGTTCGGCATCATCCGGAGCGGCTGGCGCAGGCTGCGCGACCGCGGCGCGGACCCGGCCGCCCGGGCAGCGAGCGGTCCCGCCGGCGAAACCAGCGGCCCGGCGAGCGGAACAGGCGGCCCGGCGCACGCAACGGGCGGCCCGGCCGGGATGCGGCGGCCCTTCCGGCGTGCGCTGGTCGTCAGCCTGCTCAACCCGAAGGCCATCCTGTTCGTGGTCTCGTTCTTCATCCAGTTCGTGGAGCCCGGATACGCGCATCCCGCGCTGTCGTTCCTGATCCTCGGCGCGGTGCTACAGGTGTTCAGCGTGCTTTATCTGACCGCGCTGATCTTCGGTGGGCAGTTCCTGGCGGGACAGTTCCGGCGGCGGCGCCGTCTCGCCGCGGGAGCCTCCACCGGCATCGGTGCGGTGTTCGTCGGCTTCGGCATCAAACTCGCCACGGCCAGCGTCGGCTGAGGCGCCAGGCCCGCCCGCCGATACCGGCATGAGCAGCGGACCCGACCTGTGAGCGCCAGCGAACGGCGGACACGACCGCATTGACGCCGGCGAACAGCGGACGTGATCGGCATAGGTGCCAGCGAACGGTGGGCATGACCGCATCAATACCGGCGAACAGCGGACCTGACCTGCATGAGCGCCAGCGAACAGCGGACCCAAACCAGCATCAGTACCGGCGAACAGCGAACCCAACCAGCGTCAGTGCCAGCGAACAGCGGACCCGACCAGCATCAGTACTGGCGAACAGCGGACCTGACCTGCGTAGGCACCAGCGAATGGTGGACGCGACCGGCGGGCCGACGCCCGCCGTCACCACGCAGGCAGGTCAGCGAGCCACTGACAGATCACGTCGGTCGCGGGCGACACGGGTCGTGCACCTCCGCGGGATGGACGGCGTCAGGAACTGCCCGAATGCGACGCGAGCGCCTCGTGGACCCACCCCTGCACCAACGAGTCCCAGTCCGTGGCCTCCGCCTCGGCGTGCTCCACGCGGTACCGGGCGTAGGTGTCCCGCCCCTCCGCCAGCAGCCCACCGCGCTTGTCGAACTCGAGGATCACCTCCGTGCCCGTCGAATCGGCCACGAAGGTCACTTCCACCTCGTCCATCGACTTCGCGTACTCCGCCGGGGCCACGAACTCGATCTCCTGATAGAACGGCAGCTCCTGGCGTACCCCATAGATGCCGCCGCGTTCGAGATCGGCGTGCCGCAGCCGGAATCCCAGGCGGTCGAAGGCCGCCAGGATCTGCTCCTGTGCCGGCAGCGGATGGATCGCGACCTCGTCCAGGTCGCCCTGGTCCACGGCCTTCGCCACCGACAGTTCGGTACGCACGCCCATGGTCATCCCCGCGAGCCGCTTGCCTTCCAGGTGCGTCACCGGCGTCTCCCACGGCACCGAGAGCCGGAACGGGATGTCCTCCCGCTCGCCCGCGGCCAGCGTGAAGTTGCCGGCGACGGAGGCCCGGTGGAATTCCAGCAGGGCGTCGCCGTCACCGGCCTCGACCCTCGTGACCAGGCTCAGCACGATGTTGTCGATCACCACGTCGTAGTCGCCGCCGGCGATTCTGACCTCGCCCGTCAGCCTTCCGCCTGGGCGGCCGGTGGGGTCGGGCAGGACCGTGTCCACCGTCGGGCCGCCCACCCCGAACGCCCGAAGGACCCTCCTGAAGACCAATCGACTGCCTCTCAGCGCATGCGCCGGCCGACCGGCACCGGATCCGTCTCGTCGTCGAACTCGCCGATCACCTGTTCCAGCAGGTCTTCCAGCGCGACGAAGCCGACACGCTCCGCCCCCCGGACGACTATCGCCAGCTGGACGCGGGCGGCGCGCATCTGTGTCACCGCGTCGGTGACCGTCACCAGCGCGTCCAGGATGAACGGCGGGTCCATCAGGTCCGCGGCCGTCGCGTCCCGGGCGGCGGTCGTGACGCGGACCGCGTCGCGGACGTGCACCACGCCGACGACCTCGCCGGTCTCCGAGACCACCGCGAGGCGGGAGCGCCCGCTGCTCAGCGACGCCGCCTCGATGTCCAGGGCCGGCGACTGCGGCGTCACCGTGACCAGTTGGTCGTCCGGGATCAGGACGTCGGCGACCTTGGTCTCCTGCAGCTTGAGCATGCTGGTCAGCAGCTCCGTCTGCTCCGCGCCGATCAGGCCCTCCGCCCGGGACCGCTCCAGCAGGATGTGCATCTCCTGCGGGCCGTGCGCCTGCGCCAGCTGGTCCTGCGGGTGGACGCCGAACGGCTTCAGGGCCGCGTTCGCCAGGACGTTGAGGCCGAGGAGCGCCGGGCGGACCATCCGCACGTACCCGCGGAACGGCAGGGCCAGCAGCGTCGCCGAGCGTTCCGGGTCGGTGATCGCCCACGACTTCGGCATCATCTCGCCGATGACCAGGTGCAGGAATGTGACGACGGTCAGCGCGAAGAGGAACGCGATGATCCCGCTCGGCACGTCCGACAGGCCGAGGTTGTGCAGCAGCGGATGCAGCAGGTGCTCGATGGCCGGCTCGGCCAGTGCGCCCAGGCCCAGCGAGCACAGGGTGATGCCGAGCTGGGCGCCGGCCAGCATGAGGGACAGCTCGCGGCTGCCGTCGAGGGCGGCGCGGGCGGCGCGGCTGCCCTCGGCCGCGGCGTGTTCGAGCCGGTAGCGTTTGCTCGCGACCAGAGCGAACTCGGCGGCCACGAAGAAGGCGTTCCCGGCCAGCAGGAGGAGTGAGAAGGTCACCGCCCAGGTCGTGCTCATCGGGATCTCCCCTCGGCGGCGGATCCGGCCGAGGCGGTGAGGCGTACGGAGCCGGGCACGTGCCGGCTCACCGAGAGCACGTCCAGCGCCGCGCCGGAGGGCAGCCGCACGGAGTCGCCGACCTGCGGCACGCGGCCGAGCTCGGACATCACCAGCCCCGACACCGTGTCGTATTCGGGGCTCTCCGGCAGCTCGACGCCGGTCGCGTCGGTGACCTCGTCGATGCGCCAGCGGGCCGGCACTATCCACGAGCCGTCGTCCTGGCGGGCCGGGGACGGCTCGGGCAGGTCGTCCTCGTCGCGGATGGGCCCGACCAGTTCCTCCGCGATGTCCTCGAGGGTGATGATGCCGGCGAAGCCGCCGAATTCGTCGACGACGCAGGCGAGCTGCCGGTGGTCGCCGCGCAGCCGGTCCAGCACGGCCGGCAGCCGCAGCGACGCCGGCACGAACAGCGGCGGGGCCATCAGCGACTCCGCCTCGACGGTCGCGCGTGCGGCCGGCGGCACCGGGAGCACGTCCGTGATGCCGACGACGCCGATGATCTCGTCGACGCCGGTGCCGGCGCGTACGGGAAAACGCGACCGCCCGGTGTCGAGCAGCGCGACGACCCGCGTCGCCGGGTCCGTTGCGCGGACGGTGACGACGTCCACCCGCGGGACCATGACCTCGGACGCCGTACGGCGGCGGAAGTCGAGGCCGCGGTCGAGCAGCGCCGACAGCTCCGGGTCGAGGTGCCCCTCGGCCCTGGACTCGGCGATGATCTGCTCGAGGTCCTCCTCGGTGGCGCCCTCGGGGAGCTCCTCGATCGGCTCGATGCCGACCCGGCGCAGCAGCCCGGCCGCCGCCTTGTCGAAGAGCTTGATGATCGGCCCGAAGACGGCGAGGTAGATCAAAGTCGATCGGCCGAGCGCCTTCGCCAGGGCCTCCGAGCGGACGATCGCGAGGTTCTTGGGCGCCAGCTCGCCGAGGACCATCTGCACGACGGTGGCGATGAGCAGTGCCAGCACGAACGAGATCGGCCGGCTGACCGCGGTGGGCACGCCGGCCACGCCGAACAGGTCGGCCAGGCCCGCACCGAGGAACGGCTCGGCGACGTAGCCGACGATCAGCGCGGTGACGGTGATGCCGAGCTGCGCGCCGGACAGCACGAAGGAGAGGCGTTCGGTGACCTTCAGGGCTCGTTGCGAGGCCTTGTCGCCGCGTTCGGCCTGCTGGCGCAGGCGGCCGCGGTCGACGGCGACGTACCCGAACTCCTGGGCGACGAAGTAGCCGGTCACCGCCGTGACCAGGATGACGAGCAGTAGACCGACCAGGATCAACATGGCGGTTCCGAAAGAACAACAAGCCGGGCCGGGCCCGGCCGGATACTGCCGATCATGCGAAAAAGATATCAGCGATTGCTGGACACCCGCTGTGAGAAACCCGGGCGAGGGTACGGCCCGCGCAGTACCCTCGCCCGGCGCACGATCAGCCCTGCGTGATCAGGACGTTGTCAACGGCCGCCTCGACGAGGCTGGCCGTGCCGGTGTCCGCGGACTCCACTTGCAGCCGGATGGACTGCCCGGCGTACGCGGAGAGGTCGACGGCCGCGCTCTGCCAGGAGGCGGCCCGGTTGGTGGCCGCGCCGGCCTGGTTGAACACCGTGGTGGTGGTCGTGCCGGAGATCACCCGGACCCGGAAGTAGTCGCCGCTGCTGGAGTTGTTCAGGTGCGACAGGTACCAGGAGAACGACAGGCTCAGGTCGCCGCCGGTGGGCAGCGTGATCGCGGGCGACCGGATGGTCGTGGCGCCGCCGTCGACGTCGTTCGCCCCGGCGCTGGCGCCGGCCGTGGCGCCGGTGACCAGGTCGTAGGTGCCGCTCACCGCGGTGCCGAGCTGGGTCGCCACGCCGGAGCTGGTCGCGGCCGGGTCACCCCGCTCGAACAGACCGGAGGTTGCGGTGTCGGTGGCCCCGGCGTTGCGGGTCCAGGCGGTCGCGGTCTCGAACGTGTCCGAGTAGACGGTCTCACCGGGCGGCTCGGTGGTGCCGCCGTCGGCCAGCGTCCACACCGCGTACGCGATGGCGTCCGAGTTGCGGTTCAGCGCGGTGTCGTTGATGTTCGAGGTGGTGTCGCACGACGCGTGGTAGCACGGGTCGAACGTGCTGGCGGTGCCGCCCCAGAGGGTGACCTGTGCCGCGGTCTTGCGGCCCTCCGCGCCGGTGAAGATGCCGCCGGCCGGGATGCCCGCCGCGATGAACGGACCGTAGTCGCTGCGGCCGTCGAAGTCGGTGCCGCGGGTCGGCACGCTGATCGACGTGAAGTACGCCTCCAGCGTGTCCTCGATCTCCGCGGAGCCCGCGGGGCCGGGGCCCGAGCCGGTGCCGTCGGAGTTGTCCCCGTCGTACAGGAAGTAGCCGGGGTTCGGCGAGCCGACCATGTCGAAGTTCAGGTAGCCGGTGATGGCCGCCTTCTGCGCCGAGCTCAGCGAGTTCACGTACGCGGTCGAGCCGCGCAGGCCCAGTTCCTCGGCGCCCCACCAGCCGAAGCGCAGGTGCCGGTCGGGCTGGAAGCCCGAGCGGGCGACCTCGAGGGCGACCTCGAGGTTGGCGGCCGAGCCGGAGCCGTTGTCGTTGATGCCGGGCCCGGCGGTGACGCTGTCCAGGTGCGCACCGATCATCAGGGTGTCGGACGTGTCGCCGCCCGGCCAGTCGGCGATCAGGTTGTAGCCGGTCGCGCCGCCGTAGGTGAACGACTGCTGCTGCGTCGTGAAGCCGGCCGCGTCGAGCAGGCCCTTCACGTAGGTGACGGACGCGAGGTAGCCGGGCCGGCCGTGCGCACGGTTGCCACCGTTCGCCGTGGCGATCGACTGGAGCTGTGTCAGGTGGGCCTTCACGTTCGCGACCGGAATGTCCGGCGGGGCCAGGAGCGCGGCCGGGGCCGCCTCAGCCGGGGCAGCGAAAAGCGCGGCGAGCAGGGCCGTCGCGCCTATGAAGGGAACTGCTCTCACGGGGGTCCTCCGCGGGGGCTCGAGGGTGCGCCGTCGCCGAGGGTGTAGCGGCGGCCACGCCGAGCATTGCAGAGAGAACAGTCTATGGACTCATATCGGTTGAGCCATAATTCAGCCGTCTGTGTAAAACGTGCTCTGGATCATGCCCCATTTCTCGAAATTGCCCGGCCAGTCCAGTTCGCGGGTCATCAGGCCGATTGCGTACGCCTTGCCATCGTTCGCCGCCCGCCACCGGGTCATCGCGTGCATCCGCCCGCCCGCACGACCGTCGTATGTGTACTCCCAGTCCGCCGCCCGGGCCAGGCCGGGCACCCGGTCGATCCGCAGCTGCCGGTACCCCGGCAGGTCACCCGCGGTGCGCAGCCGGCTCGCCTCCTTGCGGCAGGCCTGCACCGGGTCGCCCTGCGGGCTGCGTGCGGGATCGACGCTGAGGATCCGGACGCTGCCCGGATCGCGGAAGCAGATCGTCGTGCCGATGGTCTCGTAGGTCCAGCCGTCCGGAACCGCGATGTGAAAGCCGGAGGGGTCCGCGAAATAGGACCAGCCGTCGTAGAGCGCCCACCCGCCGCGCAGCTTCCGGGCGCCCGGCAGGGGCGTAGTGGGCAGACCGGCGCGGACCGCGCTTTCGCAGTTGACCGGGCTGAACCCGCCCGCGCCGCCGCCGGTGCCGGAGGACGTCACGACGCTCGGCGTCTCGCTGCCGGCAATGCCGGACTGCGCCTGCGACGGGTCCGCGTCGCCACGCAGCGTCATCGCGGCGGCCACTCCGCCCCCGGCGAGCATGACCATCGCCACCACCCCGGCCATGGCGAGGCGCCGCCGCGGACGAGGCGTCACCCGCGACGGCGCGTTGCGCTGTGCCGGAATGTGCGGCCCGCCCGGGTGCTCACCCTCCGGCTCCGCGGCGGGTCCGGGCGGATCGACCACGCCGGGCCGGGCCGCGGCGGGCGGTCCCCGCTCGGCCTGCGGCGCGGGCTGGTCGTCGGGCGCCCTCCTCGGCGAGGGTACGGCCGCACGACCGCTCGTCGGCTGCGCGGCGAGCACGACGGCGGCCTCCGCAACGACCACGCGGAGCAGCACCGCCGCCTCGGCTGCGGTCAGCCGCTCGACCGGTTCCCGCCGCAACAGGCCGGTGAGGATCGGCGCCAGCGCCCCGGCCAGGCGCGGCGGATCGGGATCCTCCGTGGCCAGGGCCATCAGCGTCGCCATGGCGTTGTCGCGCGCGAACGGCGAGCGGCCCTCGACGGCCGCGTACAGGGTCGCGCCGAAGGACCACAGATCGGACTCCACCGTGGACGCGCCGTCGCGGGCGCGTTCCGGCGAGACGTACTGCGGCGAGCCGACGACCAGGCCCGGGCCCGTCACCGAGCCGTCGTCGACGAACGTGGCCAGGCCGAAGTCGGTCAGCACCACCCGGCCGTCGTGACCGATCAGGACGTTGTGCGGCTTCACGTCGCGGTGCAGCACGCCGGCCCGGTGCGCGGCGGTGATCGCCTCGAGCACGTCGAGGCCGATCCGGGCCGCCTCCGCCGGCGCGAACGGACCGTCCTCGCCGAGTACCTGGTACAGCGAGCGCGACGGCACGTACTCCATCACGATCCAGGGCAGGTCACGGGCGTGCACGACGTCGTAGATGCGGACCACGTGCGGGTGGTTGAGGCGGGCGGCGCTGCGGGCCTCGCGCAGCGTACGGGTGCGGAGCCGGGCCTTCTCGTCGTCGGTCATCCAGTTCGGAGGAACAAACTCCTTGACCGCGACGTCGCGGTCAAGCATCTCGTCGCGGGCGAGCCAGACCCGGCCCATGCCACCGGAGCCGACCGGCTCGAGGAGACGATACCGACCGGCGATGAGCATTCGCCTGACCGCCATCAGCCTCCACCCGTCGCTTCCTGACCAGGATAGTCACGGCGCACTGCCGGGGGAACGCCGATCACCCGGCCACCGCGTAGACCACCAGGTTGTCCTTGTACGACCGCAGGCTCCGATCGAAGACCCCGCCGCAGGTGATCAGACGCAGCTGCCGGTCCGGGGTGGGGCCGTAGACCCGGTCCGTCGGGAAGTCCGTCTTCGGATACCAGGCCGTCGTGGTGACCGTGAAGCTCACCGTACGGCCGCCGCGGACCACCTCGATCCGGTCGCCGGCCCGGAGCTCGCGGAGCCGGTAGAAGACGGCCGGTCCGCGCTTCGAGTCGACGTGACCGGCGAGGACCGCGGGGCCGAGGTCGCCGGGGGCGGTGCCGTCGGCGTACCAGCCGGCCTTGTCGCCGTCGCGGGGCGGCCGCAGCTCACCGCCGGCGCCGAGGCGCAGGGTCTCCAGGGCGGTGTCGACGCCGATCGCACCGACCCGCAGCCGGGTGGGCGGGCCGCGCAGCTCCGGGGCCGCGGTACGGAACGGGTTGGAAGCCGCCGTCGCCGTCTCCCCGGCCGGCCGGGGCACGACCGGGGCCGGGCTCGCGGAGCCGGGAGCGCGGGCCGTCAGGCAGCCCGCTGCCACGACGAGACCCACCAGCAGCGGGACCGCGAGCGCCCGGACGACGCGCAGCGCGGAGGCAGAAACCGACATCGGGTACGCCGTCAGCCGTCGCGCGTCTGCCGCCTGAGCGCCGCCAGCACCGCGCCGGTGAGCGCCGCGGCGAGGCCCGCGAGAACCAGCGTGGCCGGCAGCGGGGACCGCGGCTGGCTGCCGCCCGCGCCGGTGGCGACGCCGCCCCGCGGCACCTTTCCCTGGCGGGCGGCATCGATGTGCAGCTTGGGCTTCAGGCCGCCGCCCTTGTCGTCGAGGACGAGCAGGGAGTAGACGTTGCCGGCGCCGAGCGTGCACGGCAGGTCGCTGGTCCGGCCGCCGCCGCTTGGCGTCACCCGGACCGTCCACCTACCTGGGTTGACCTCGCGGTATGCGGTCGTGGTGGCGAACTGGACGGCGTCCGCGATGGACTTGCCGTTCGCGCCGCCGACGTCGAGGACCGGCGCCTTCACCGACGCCTGGATGATGCGGATCTTGGACTCGCCGGCGTCCGGCAGCCTGAGGTCGTCCTTGAGGACGCGCAGGCCGAGATCGGCATAGCGGCCGACGCCCGCGACCGTGTACGCCGCGCCGTCGGCGACGGTGACCTGCGTGGTCAGCACCGGCGGGGTGCTCGCGGCCGCGCCGGCCCGGCGCATCGCCACCGAGTACGTGCCGGTGGGCAGGCGCAGGTAGTCGGACATCGCGCCGTACGCGACGCCGTCGAACTTCTGGTCCTTGACCGCACCCGCGTCGGACTTGAGGTAGACGTCGACGGCGGGCGTGTCCGGCGAGAGGTGCGCCAGTCGTACGTAGCCGTCGCCGGCCGCCCGCGCCGGGGTGGCGGCCAGGAGGACGGCGGCGGGCAGGGCGAGCGCGGCCGCCGCACCCGCGAGGCGCCGTACGGGGGAAACGTGGTTGGACACGGTGCCTCCTGTCGTTCGGCCTCGGCGGCATCGTCGGTGGCGGCCGTCGATGCGTGTTTACGAGCCCTCAATGTGCCGTACGTCACCGGACGACCACCATGGTCCGTCCGGTCACGCGAAAGCGCCTTTCCAGTGCCCGTCCTGTGCCATGACGTCTGGTTGATGCCCGTCTCGATGGTCGGCCTGCCCGTGGGTTCGGAACCGTCACACGGACGGATGTTTCGCCGGGCCGCCGGTTTCTGTCACACCCCGGGAGCACCATGGGATCCGTGCCAGACGTGCTGGAGCAGTTCGGCCTCGCGACCCGGGAGTGGTTCCGGGCCGCCTTCGCCGCGCCCACCGCCGCGCAGGCCGGCGCGTGGCGGACCATCGGCGCCGGGCGCAACGCGCTGGTCGTGGCGCCGACCGGATCCGGCAAGACGCTGGCGGCGTTCCTCTGGTCGATCGACCGGCTCGCACACGAGCCCGCACCCGCCGATCCCCGGCGCCGCTGCCGGGTGCTCTACGTCAGCCCGCTGAAGGCCCTGGCCGTCGACGTCGAGCGCAACCTGCGCGCGCCGCTGACCGGCATCCGGCAGGCGTCCGGCCGGCTCGGCCTGCCCCCGCCGGACATCACCGTCGGCATGCGGACCGGTGACACGCCGGCCGAGGAGCGGCGGCTGTTCTCCCGCACCCCTCCGGACATCCTGATCACCACGCCCGAGTCGCTGTTCCTGCTGCTCACCTCGGCCGCCAGGGATTCGCTGCGCGGTGTCGAGACGGTGATCATCGACGAGGTGCACGCCGTCGCGGCGACCAAACGCGGCGCACACCTGGCGCTCTCCCTCGAGCGGCTCGACGCCCTGCTGGGCCGGCCGGCACAGCGGGTCGGGCTGTCCGCGACCGTGCGGCCGATCGACGAGACGGCCCGCTTCCTGGTCGGTGCCGGCGACGTCGAGATCGTGCAGCCGCGCAGCGCCAAGACGATCGAGGTCTCGGTGCAGGTGCCAGTCGAGGACATGACCCGGCTGGACGAGGTGCCCGACGACCCGGACGATCCCGGTGCGGCGCGGCATTCTCCGTCCATCTGGCCCGCGGTCGAGGAACGCGTGCTCGACCTGATCTCCGCGCACAACTCGACGATCGTCTTCACCAACTCCCGGCGCGGCGCGGAACGGTTGTGCGCCCGCATCAACGAGCTCGCCCTCGAGCGGGCCGAGCCGGGTGCCGCTCCCCCGGCGTCGCCGCGCCCGCCGGTGTCGCGGCCGCCGGCGCAGGTGATGGCGCAGTCGGGCGAGGCCGGCGGCGCGCCGCCGGTCATGGCCCGGGCCCACCACGGCAGCGTCTCGCGGGAGGAGCGCAAGCAGATCGAGGAGGCGCTCAAGTCCGGGCAGCTACCGGCCGTGGTCGCCACCTCCAGCCTGGAGCTGGGCATCGACATGGGCGCGGTCGACCTGGTCGTCCAGATCGAGGCCCCGCCCTCGGTCTCCGCCGGGCTGCAGCGCATCGGTCGCGCCGGGCACCAGGTCGGCGCCGTCTCCCGCGGTGTCGTCTTTCCGAAGCACCGCGGTGACCTCGTCTCCTGCGCGGTCGTCGCCGAGCGGATGAGCGAGGGCGCGATCGAGGAGCTGCGCTATCCGCGCAACCCGCTCGACGTGCTGGCCCAGCAGATCGTGGCCATGGTCGCGCTGGACGCCTGGCAGGTGGACGAGTTGGCCGCGCTGGTCCGCCGCGCGGCGCCCTACGCGGAGCTGCCGGACTCCGCCCTGCACGCCGTGCTCGACATGCTGTCGGGGCGTTACCCGTCGACGGCCTTCGCCGAGCTGCGGCCCCGCCTGGTCTGGGACCGCACGACCGACGAGCTGACCGGTCGGCCCGGCGCCCAGCGCCTCGCCGTGACCAGCGGCGGCACGATCCCCGACCGCGGCATGTTCGGCGTCTTCCTGGCCGGCTCCGAGCGCGCGTCCCGGGTCGGCGAGCTCGACGAGGAGATGGTCTACGAGTCCCGCGTCGGCGACGTCTTCCTGCTCGGCTCGACGTCCTGGCGGATCGAAGACATCACGCCCGACCGGGTGCTGGTCTCCCCCGCGCCGGGCGCACCGGCCCGGATGCCGTTCTGGAAGGGCGACGCCCTCGGCCGCCCGGTCGAGCTGGGCCGAGCGATCGGCGCCCGGCTGCGCGCGCTGACCCGCGCCGGGGACACGGCCGCGATCGAGTCGCTGCGCGCGTCGGGGCTGGACGAGTGGGCGGCCGACAACCTGGTGGCCTACCTGCGCGAGCAGCGCGAGTCGACCCGCAACCTGCCCGACGACCGCACGATCGTGGTGGAACGCTTCCGCGACGAGCTTGGCGACTGGCGGATGACCGTGCACTGCGTGCTCGGCGCCCGGGTCAACGCGCCCTGGTCGCTCGCGATCGCCCGCCGGCTCTCCGAACGTTACGGCGTGGACGGCCAGGTGATGCCCTCCGACGACGGCATCGTGGTGCGCCTGCCGGACACGGCCGAGGAGCCGCCCGGCGCCGAGCTGGTCGCGTTCGACCCCGAGGAGATCGCTCAGCTGATCGAGGAGTCGGTGGGCAAGTCGGCGCTGTTCGCCTCCCGGTTCCGCGAGTGCGCGGCCCGTGCCCTGCTGCTGCCGCGCCGCGACCCGCGCCGCCGCCAGCCCCTCTGGCAGCAGCGCCAGCGCTCGGCGCAGCTGCTCGACGTGGCCCGCGAGTTCGCCGACTTCCCGGTGACGCTCGAGGCCGCGCGGGAGTGCCTGCAGGACGTCTTCGACGTGCCCGGCCTGGTGGGACTGATGCGCGAGATCGCCGGCCGCAAGGTGCGCCTGGTCGAGGCCGAGACGCCGCGGCCGTCGCCGTTCGCCCGGTCCCTGCTCTTCGGCTACGTCGGCGCCTTCCTCTACGAGGGCGACGCGCCCCTGGCCGAGCGCCGGGCCGCCGCGCTGGCGCTGGACTCGACCCTGCTCGGCGAGCTACTCGGCCGCGTCGACCTGCGCGAGCTGCTCGACCCCGCGGTGGTGGCCGAGACCGAGAGTCAGCTGCAGTGGCTGACCAGCACGCGGAGCCCCCGCGACGCCGAGGACGCGGCCGAGCTGCTGCGGCTGCTCGGCGACCTGTCCCCCGCCGAGCTGACCGCCCGCGGCGTCGACCTCGACTGGCTGGACGCCCTGGCCCGGCGCGCCATCCGGGCCCGGGTCGCGGGCGAGGAGCGCTGGATCGGCGTCGAGGATGCGGGCCGCTACCGCGACGCGCTCGGGGTGGCCCTGCCGGTTGGCGTGGCGGAGGCCTATCTGGAACCGGTCACGGACCCGCTCGGCGATCTCGTCGCCCGTTACGCCCGCACCCACGCGCCGTTCGCCGCGGCGACCTGCGCGGCCCGCTTCGGCCTCGGCGTGTTCGTCGTCGAGCAGGCCCTCAAGCGGCTCAGCGCCACCGGACGCGTGGTGTCCGGCGAGTTCTCGCCGGGCGGGGCGGGCACCGAGTGGTGCGACGCCGAGGTGCTGCGCATGCTGCGAAGGCGTTCGCTGGCCGCGCTGCGCCGCGAGATCGAGCCGGTGCCGCCGCGCGTGCTGGCGGCGTTCCTGCCGCGCTGGCACCAGATCGGCGGCAACGCCCGGGGGGTCGACGCCCTGGCCGCGTCGATCGAGCAGTTGCAGGGGGTGGCGGCGCCCGCCTCGGCGTGGGAGCGGCTGCTCCTGCCTGCGCGGGTCGCCGACTTCGCGCCGCCGCAGCTGGACGAGCTCTGCGCGAGCGGCGAGGTGCTGTGGGCCGGCTCGGGATCCATCCCCGGCGGCGACGGCTGGGTCACCCTCGCATACGCGGACAGTGCCCCGCTGCTGCTCCCGCCGCCCGACGACGAGCTGGCGCTGTCACCGCTGCACCACGCGGTGCTGGCGGCGCTCGGCGACACCCAGGCGCTGTTCTTCCGGGACCTGTCCGACCGCGCCGGGTCCACGGACGATCCGGAGCTGGTCTCGGCCATCTGGGACCTGGTGTGGGCGGGACATCTCACCAACGACACGTTCGCGCCGCTGCGCGGGCTGCTGGGTGGCAGCGGCGCGCACCGGGCGAAGGCGGCTCCCGCCCGGACCCGCTACCGCCGCCCCGGACGCCCGGCGATGCCGAGCCGATCGGGCCCACCGGCGATGGCCGGCCGCTGGTCCCGGCTGCCCGAGCGGGACCTGGACCCGACGCGGCGCGCGGCGGCGCTCGCGGATCTCCTGCTGGAACGGCACGGCGTGGTCACCCGCGGCGCGGTGATGGCCGAGGGCGTCACCGGCGGCTTCGCGGCGGTGTATCCGGTGCTCGGAGCCCTGGAGGAACGCGGCGCGGCCCGGCGCGGGTATTTCGTGGAGGGGCTGGGCGCCGCACAGTTCGCGGTGCCGGGTGCGGTCGACCGGCTGCGCGCGCTGGCCGAGCCCGCTGAGCTGGCGAAACGCGCGGGCACGACGGCGCTGGTGCTGGCCGCGACCGACCCGGCGAACCCGTACGGCGCGGCGCTGCCGTGGCCCGAGCGGGTGGTCGACAGCGGCAACGGCGAAACGGTACCCGCCACAGGCCACCGGGCGGGCCGCAAGGCGGGCGCCCTGGTGGTCCAAGTCGGCGGCGACCTCGTGCTCTACGTGGAACGGGGCGGAAAGACGCTGCTGTCCTTCATGGACGATGCCGACGCCCTGGTCGCGGCCGGACAGGCGCTGGCGGCGGCGGTGCGCTCGGGCGCGCTGGGTGCCATGTCGGTGGAGCGGGCGGACGGGGAGTCGGTGCACTCCTCGCCGTTGCGGGACGCGCTCACCGCAGCCGGCTTCCGGACCACCCCCCGGGGGCTGCGGCTGCGCGGCTGAACTGCCGGCGAGCGCGACCGCCGGCAGGCCCCCAGACCAGCAGCCGTCCGGGCCCGCAACCGCCCGGACCCGCAGCCGGCTAGACCCCGCAGCCACCCAGACCGACAGCCGCCCGGACCCGCAGCCGCCCAGACCCCGCAGCCGCCCAGACCCCGCAGCCGGCCAGACCCCGCAGCCGGCCAGACCCCGCAGCCGGCCAGACCCCGCAGCCACCCAGATCCCGCAGCCGTCCAGATCCCGCAGCCGTCCAGATCGGAATGCCGGTCACCCCCGCCGGCGCGGCCCGACCGCGTGGACGAGCCGACCGGCCGGTCAGCCCCCTGCCGTCGGCGCGATCGGGTCGTAGGGCCAGCGGAGCACGAAGATCCAGTCGATGCCGTCCTCGCCCTGGTCGTCGAGGTGCTCGGCGCGGACCAGCCCCGACCGGACCGCCACCTGCTGGGAGGCCACGTTGTCCGGGCGGACCCGGGCAACGACGGTCCACTCCGGCAGGTGCTCGCCCGCCCAGGCCACGACGGCCCGGGCCGCCTCGGTGGCCACGCCGGCGCCCCACGCCGACGGGTCGAGGCGGTAGAACAGGTTCAGCACCTCGATCTCCCGGAAGCGGACCACCTTCACTCCCGCGAACCCCAGGATCTTCTCCGACTCACGGTCCCGGACGACCCAGTATCCGAAGCCGTGCCGGCGCCAGTGCTCGTCCCAGCGGCTGTACAGGTGCTCGGCATCCGCGCGGGTGGCGACCAGGTCAGAGGGGTTGTGCAGGCAGGCCTGCGGATCGCGGTGGATCGCGAAGATCGTTTCGAGGTCGGCGGGAACGGGCCGGCGCAAAGCCAGTCGCGCAGTGACAATCTCCACGCAACAGACTTTACGAGACGACCCGGGTCAGTCCAGCCGCGACGTCACCCCTCCCGCGATCCGGCCACCCGCCGCCAGGTCAGAGCCGGAAGACCGCCCGCGTTCCGGAAGCCAGAGACATTCACAGCCAGGAGATCAGGCCGCAGACCCGATGGGCCACGAACCGACCGGCAAGGCCGCGAACCAACCGGCGAGGCCACGCAGCAACCAGCCAGACCGCGAACCGACCAGCCAGACCACGGAGCAACCAGCCAGACCACGAACCGACCAGCGAGGCCACGCAGCAACCAGCCAGACCACGAACCGACCAGCCAGACCACGGAGCAACCAGCCAGACCACGGAGCAACCAGCGGGATCAGGGGACGAACCTACCGGCGGGACCAGGGAACAAGCGCCGGGGCCTCGGATCCGGCCCGTCGCGGCGGGCCCGCGACCTCTCAGGCCAGCTGCGGCGCCACCGCCGCGGCTACCAGCTCGACGTGTTGCAGATCGTCGAGGTCCAGCAGCTGCAGGTACATCCGCGACGCTCCGGCCTCGGCGTACCGGCCGAGGATCTCGACCGCCTGGTCCGGCGTGCCCACCACGCCGCCGTTGCCGCGCATCTCCTCCACGTCCCGGCCGATCGCCGCCGCCCGGCGCCGTACCTCGGCATCGTCCCGGCCGACACACATGACCGCCGCCGCCGAGAATGCCGGGGGTTGCGGGCGGCCGATCGCCGAGCTCGCCGTGCGGACCCGGTCGTACCGGGCAGGCAGGTCTTCGATCTTGGTGAAGGGCGCGTTGAACTCGTCCGCGAACCTCGCGGCCAGGGCGGGGGTGCGCTTCTTGCCGGAACCGCCGACGATGATCGGCGGGCGGGGCGACTGGACCGGCTTCGGCAGGGCCGGGGAGTCCACCACCTGGTAGTGCTTGCCCACGAAGGAGTACGCCTCTCCGACCGGGGTCGTCCACAGGCCTTCGATGATCTCGAGCTGCTCCTCGAGGCGATCGAAGCGCTCGCCCAGCGGCGGGAACGGGATCGCGTAGGCCTCGTGCTCGCGTTCGAACCAGCCGCCGCCCAGGCCCAGCTCCACCCGGCCGCCGCTCATCGCGTCGACCTGGGCCACGCCGATCGCCAGCGGGCCCGGCAGGCGGAACGTCGCCGAGGTCACCAGGGTGCCGAGCCGGATGGTAGAGGTCTGCACCGCCAGCGCCGCGAGGGTCAGCCACGCGTCGGTGGGACCGGGCAGGCCGTCCCCGCCCATCGCGACATAGTGGTCGGAGCGGAAGAAGCCGTCGAAGCCCGCCTCCTCGGCGAGTTGGGCCACCCGCCGCAGGTCGTCGTAGCCGGCACCCTGCTGGGGTTCGGTGAAGATGACAAGACGCATGAATCCCAGCCTGCCAGACGCCGCGCGACGCGCCCGGGCACCTGCCGCACACAGAGCGTGCCAGGGCAGTAACGTTGACCACCATGGGCGGCTATAAATGGATCAGCCTCACCACCGACTACGGCACATTCGACGGTTTTGCCGCGGCGTGCCACGGTGCGATCGCGCGCATCGCCCCCGATGTGCGAGTCATCGACGTCACACATCACGTGCCGCCCGCCGACGTGGCGCGGGGCGCGGCGGTGCTCGCGCAGACCGCGCCGCACCTGCCGGCGTCCGTGCATGTCGGGGTCGTCGATCCGGGCGTCGGCTCGGACCGCCGCGGGATCGCGATCGGTTCGCCGGGCGGCGTGCTGGTCGGTCCCGACAACGGACTGCTGGTCTGGGCCGCGGACGCGCTCGGTGGCATCGACACCGTGGTCGAGCTGACCAATAAGGACTGGCTGCTCGGCGACGTCTCGCGGACCTTCCACGGCCGGGACGTGTTCTCGCCGGCCGCCGCCCGCATCGCCCTCGGTGCGCCGCTGAGCGACGCCGGTCCCCCGGTCGACGCCGCCACCGTGGTCCGGCTGCCCGACCCGATCGTGGCGGTCGGCGACGGCTGGCTCGAGGCCGAGGTCGTCACCGTCGACCGGTTCGGCAACGTGCAGCTCGCCGCCGGCGGCGCGATGCTCTCCGGCCTCGGCCCCGAGCTGGTGGTCGGCGGGGTGAAGGCCCGCCGGGCACAGACCTTCGCGGACGCACAGCCCGGCGAACTGATCGTCTACGAGGACTCGGCCCGCCGGGTGGCGATCGCCGTCAACGGCGGCCGCGCGGTCGTCGTCCTCTCGGTCCGCCCCGGCGACATCGTCCGGGTCGCCGAGCGCTGACCCGAACACCGACGGACGGACCGGCCCACTCGCCGAGCGCCGACCCGAACACCGACGGACGGACCGGCCCACTCGCCGAGCGCCGACCCGAACACCGGCGGGCGGACCGGCCCACGGGCCCCGGCCGGGCAGGATGGAGTGCATGCCCGAGGGTGACACCGTGTGGAACACGGCGCGGGTGCTGGAGCGCGCGCTGCAGGGTGACGTGCTCACCGGCTCCGACTTCCGCGTGCCGCAGCTCGCGACGACCGACCTGACCGGGTGGACGGTCGCCGAGTCCGCGAGCCGGGGCAAGCATCTGCTGCTGCGCCTGACCGACGACGAGCGCGCCATGACGCTGCACTCGCACCTGCGGATGGACGGGGCCTGGCGGGCCTATGCGACCGGCGAGCGGTGGGGCGGGCGGCCGGCGCACCTGATCCGGGTGGTGCTGCGGACCGGCCGCTCGGCGGCGGTCGGCTACCACCTGCACGAGGTGGCGCTGCTGCCGACGGCCGAGGAGGCGGCCCTGCTGGCGCATCTCGGCCCGGACCTGTTGGGCGCGGACTGGGACCCGGCCGAGGCCGTCCGGCGGATCGCCGCGCGGCCCGACGCCCCGATCGGCGAGGCGCTGCTCGATCAGCGCAACCTGGCCGGGATCGGGAATCTCTACAAGGCCGAGGTCCTGTTCCTGCGCGGTCTGTGGCCGTGGACGCCGGTCTCGGCGGTGCGGGACCTGGAGGGCACGGTGCGGCTTGCGCAGAAGCTGGTGGCGTCGAACCGCGGCCGCTGGACGCAGACGACCACGGGTTCACTGCACCGCGGTCAGACCAGCTACGTCTATGGCCGTCGCGCGCAGCCGTGCCGGCGATGCGGCTCCGCGATCCAGAAACGCTCCGCGACCCGGGGCGTCGACCGGGACGGGGATCAGGAGGAGCGGATCACCTACTGGTGCCCGCGCTGCCAGCCCGAACCGGCATGACGATCCCGCCGGCCCGCGCGGTCCGGAAGGACGGGCGTCAGGCGGCCGGCGTGCTGGGCCGCCGCAGCTCCGACAGGCCCTCGGCCACCCCGCGGAGGCGATCGGTCGCCTCGACCAGGCCGGTCAGCGCCGGGTGCTGGTCCGCCACCGGGTGGCCGTCCTCGGCGACGTAGCTCGCCGCGGCCGCGACCAGCCGCTCGTATGCGGTGACGCCCTCGGTGAACTGCCTCGCGAGGCTCTCGTGGGCATGCGTGATCCCCGGTCGCTGGTCGGGCGGGCTGAGCGGGATCGCCCGCTCCACGCTCGCCACCCGCTGGCCGAGGTCGCGCAGCCACTGCTCGGCGACCGCCGCCTCGAGCATCGCCGACTCGCCGGGGCCGGTCAGCCGGCCGGCCAGGCCCACCAGCGTCGTGGACGCACGGTCCAGCCGGTCCCAGGCCTGCGCCACGGCCGAGCCCCTCAGGGCGTAGCGGTCCTTATGGCGGCGCACCTCCTGCAGGACCTGCCGCCCGGCCGGGAAACGCTCGACGGCGGCCAGCAGCCGCTGTCCGGGGATCGCCGGCTCGGGAGGGGGCGGCGCGGGCAGCGCGGCCAGCGCACGGTGGTCGCTCCAGCGCCACCAGGCCAGTGCCGCGGAAGCCCCCGCCGTCGCCGCCCAGACCGCGTCGGCAAGACCGATCCCCGCGTACGGGGTGAGTACGGCGGTGGCGGCGACCAGCCCGCCCCCGACGACGCTCCACCGCCGCGCCGAACCGCGCAGCCTTTTGAGCCGCCGGAAGTACCGGGTCCGCTCATCCACCGTCTGGTCCCCTCCCGCGAACGCGTCGTCAGCCGGCGGCCGACGTGTCCCCGCGCTTGGAATTCATGCTGGCCCGGATCTCGTCGAGCCGGGCGACGCTGGCCGGGTCGGCGGCCGGTGCCGCCGCCTTGCCCTGCTCCACGGCCGGCTGGGCCGGGGTGCCGCCGAGCTTCTCGCCGGCCATGCTGGCCCGGATCTGCTCAAGCCGGGACGAACCGGCCATGTCGAGGCTCGACTTCTGCACCTCGAGCATGCGGCCCTCGACGGAGTTCGACGCCAGCTCGGCGCGGCCCATCGCGTTCGCGTAGCGCTGCTCGATCTTGTCGCGCACCTCGTCCAGCGACGGGGTGTTGCCGGGCGCCGAGAGCGACGACATCGACTCGAGCGACCTGGCGACGGTCTCCTGCATCTTGGCCTGCTCGAGCTGGCTCAGCAGCCGGGAGCGCTCGGCGATGCGCTGCTGCAGCACCATCGCGTTGTTCTCCACCGCCTTGCGGGCCTGGCCGGCCGCCGAGAGCGCCTGGTCGTGCAGCGTCTTCAGGTCTTCCATCGACTGCTCGCCGGAGACCAGCTGGGTGGCGAGCGTCTGTGCGGTCGACTCGTACTTCTGCGCCTCGGACTCGTCACCGCCCGCCCGGGCCCGGTCGGCCAGCACGAGGGCCTGGCGCGCCATGCCCTGCAGCTTCTCGACCTCGGACATCTGCCGGGACAGCTTCATCTCGAGCTGCCGCTGGTTGCCGATCACGGCCGCCGCCTGCTGCACGAGGGCCTGGTGCTGCCGCTGCGCGTCCTCGATGGCCTGCTGGATCTGCACCTTGGGGTCGGCGTACTCATCGATCTTCGCGCCGAAGAGCGCCATCATGTAACGCCAGCCCTTGACGAACGGGTTCGCCATATCCGCGGTATCCCCTCAATGTCGCTCAGTCGGACGCGCCACCGACGCGGGACCGAGGGGTCTTCACGATGGCGCGGAGTCCATCGTGTCAGCTCCATGCCACCGGCGTCACGTGACCTCGGGGGGATCTCAGGGTCTTGCGAGGGTTCCCCCGAGGTCGAGGCTACGCGCCGACAGGCGTTCCGGCGACGCCGGAACGCGAGCGGGCGGTGTGAGCGATCAGGCTGCGTAGACGATGTCGCGGTCGCGCTTGCGCGTCGTGCGCAGGGTCGCCCTGAGCGGCGAATCCTGGCGCACGGAGACCGAGACGGCTCCGTCCGAGGTGAGCTGGCGCACGGCCGGGGCTTCGGTGCCCTTGACCGGGCTCGGGGTCTTGACTCCGGCGGACTTGGCTGGGGCGGTCTTGACCGCGCCGGCGCCGCTGGAATCGAGCGGGGTGGGCTCGAGTGGGACGAGCACACCTTCCATGCCCTCGGCGAGCGCGAGCGTGCCGCTCACTTCGCCCAGAACCTCGGAAAGGCGGGCACCCAGGGCCTCGCAGATCGCCGCGAGCAGCTCGCTGGACGCTTCCTTCTGGCCACGTTCGATTTCGGAGAGATACCCGAGGCTGACGTTGGCGGCGGTCGACACCTCACGCAGCGTGCGATGCTGACCCTGCCGGCGCGCCCGAAGTGCGTCACCGATAACCCGGCGTAGCAGGACCATGGCACCTCCTCCTGCGGCGGGGCCGCCGGCAACCGCCGGAGGCTTCCCGCAACCGTACCCGTTGCGGGCGAGACCGACATCCCGCCCCGCCGAATTCCGGGGCCGCCGGGAACGGGGTCGGCCCGCGGGGCTGCTGATACTCGCCCGGGCACCATCGGGCCCGGTCACCCGCACGGGAAGACGTGGCAGGTCAGCGCGCCACTCCCGCGGTGGATCCGCGCACCTCGTCGACCAGGAGGCCGAGCACCGAGGTCACTGTCGCGGTGCGGACTTCGTCCCGAGAGCCGGACAGCCGGAGCTCCCGCACGGTGGCGCGACCCGGCCCGGCGACCGCGATGTAGACCAGCCCGACCGGCCGGCCGTCCTGCGGCTCGGGCCCGGCGACGCCGGTCGTGGCCAGGCCCCAGTCGGCGCCGCAGCGTGACCGCGCACCCTCGGCGAGCGCGAGGGCGACGTCGGGATCGACCGGTCCGCGGTCGGCCAGCAGCTCCTCCGGTACGCCGGCGAGCGAGTGCTTGAGGTCGGTGGCGTAGACCACGAGCCCGCCCCGGAACACCCTGCTCACCCCGGCGATCTCGACGAGCGTAGTCGCCAGCAGGCCGCCGGTGAGCGACTCGGCCACGGCGAGGGTCTCCCGCCGCTCGACCAGCGCGTGCACGACCGCCGCGGCGGCAACACCCCTGTCCAAGGCCCTCTCCCCCTCATCGATCATGGGTTCAGTGTCGCCCGGCGGGAGCGCGGTCAGGCGTGCAGGGCCCGGCGGCGCAGGCGCAGCGCCTGCACCACGTAGTCGGCGCCGGTCACCACCGTCACGATAAGGGCGGCGACCATGAGGACGGTGCCGATCATGTCGAACGGCTCGGGTACCGGCCACAGGAACCAGGCGATCGCCGCGATCTGCAGCGCCGTCTTCAGCTTGCCGCCCCGGCTGGCCGGGATGATCCCGTACCGGATGACCCAGAACCGCAGCGCGGTGACGCCCCACTCCCGGACCAGGATCAGCACCGTCACCCACCAGGGCAGCAGGTCGTAAGCCGACAGCAGGATCAGCGCGCTCCCGGTGAGCGTCTTGTCCGCGATCGGGTCGGCGACCTTGCCGAACGAGGTCACCAGTTCGTATCGGCGCGCGATCCAGCCGTCGGCGAAGTCGGTGGCCGAGGCGACGCAGAAGGTCAGGCAGGCCGCGATCCGCCAGCCCGGCTCGGTCATCTCGGAGACGATCACGAAGGCGACGAAGACCGGGACGAGCACGATGCGGACGGCCGTGAGCAGGTTGGCCGGGTTGTAGAGCGAGACCGGCCGCGGCGCGGCCACCGGTACCGGCTCGTCGGTCACGATGCGGCCGTCGCTGCCACTGCCGAAGGGGCGGCGGAGATCATCCCGACCGGCACGGCGACCAGGTCGACGCCCTCGGTGGCGGTGACCCGGGCCCGGACGAAGTCACCGGGGCGCAGCGCGGCGAGGTCGACGCCCTCGTCGCCGGCGACCAGCGTGGTGGAGCCGTCGACCTCGGGCGCCTGGTGCGCGGCCCGGCCCTCGACCTCACCGTCGGCGACGGTGTCGACCAGCACCTCGACGACCGAGCCGAGCCGGTCCTCGGCGCGCTGCGCGCACAGCTCGTCGGCGAGGTCGCTGATCCGGCCGAAGCGCCGCTTGATCGTGTCCTCGCTGACCTTGTCGGGCAGGCCGGCGGCCTCGGTGCCGTCCTCGTCGCTGTAGTCGAAGACACCGATGGCGTCGAGCCGGGCCTCGGTCAGGAACCGGACCAGTTCGTCGACGTCCTGGCGGGTCTCGCCGGGGAAGCCGACGATGAAGTTGCTCCGGGCGCCGGCGTCGGGCGCGAGCGCGCGGGCCGACGCGAGCAGGTCGAGGAAACGGTCGGTGGAGCCGAAACGCCGCATCCGGCGCAGCACGGGCTCGCTGGAGTGCTGGAACGAGAGGTCGTAGTAGGCGGCGACGCCGGGCGTGGTGGCGATGACCTCGACCAGGCCGGGCCGCGTCTCGGCCGGCTGGAGGTAGCTGGCCCGCACCCGCACGATGCCGTCGACGGCGGCGAGCTGCGGCAGCAGCTTCTCCAGGGCGCGGGGGTCGCCGAGGTCCTTGCCGTAGGAGGTGCTGTTCTCGCTGACGAGAACGAGCTCGCGGACGCCGGACCGGGCCAGCCATTCGGCCTCGGCCAGCAGTTCCTGCGGATCCCGCGAGACGAACGCGCCCCGGAAGGCGGGGATGGCGCAGAACGAGCACCGCCGGTCGCAACCGCTGGCCAGTTTGAGACTGGCGACGGGCCCGTTGTCGAGCCGGCGGCGCAGCACCTGCCGCAGGTGTGCGGGCGTGTGCTCGTCGACGGTGGCGTGGCCGGGCACGACGACCTTGGCGGCCTGCCGCGCGACCGGGGTCAGCGGCAGCAGCTCACGCCGGTCCCGCGGGGTGTGCGCGTCGAACCGCTCCCCCGCCAGCACGCGATCGAGCCGGTCGGCGATGTCGGTGTAGTCGTCGAACCCGAGCACGGCCTGCGCCTCGGGCAGGCTCTCCGCGAGCTCCTTGCCGTAGCGCTCGGCCATGCACCCGGCGGCGACGACCTTCGCCCCGGTGTCGGCGGCGGCCAGCAGGGTCTCGATGGAGTCCTGCTTGGCCTTCTCGACGAAACCACAGGTGTTGACAAGCACCACATCGGCGCCGTCGGCATCAGTGCTGACCTGCCAGCCCCCGGCGTCGAGGCGGGCGGCCAGCTCCTCGGAGTCGACCTCGTTACGGGCACACCCGAGAGTCAGAAGCGCAACACGGCGCGGAGCGGGAGTCATGGACACTCTGCAAAGGTTACCGGGCTACGGACGGTGACCCGTCCCCCGCACGGCCGGTATGCCATCGCACGGTAACTCGACGGGCAGCCCACGTTCACCCGGGCTGGGTAGCGTCCCGGGCTCGGGTCGACATGGGGGATGATCGTGCGCCGGGTGCAGCCCGAATGGATATTGATCGCCGTGCTCGCCGCACTGGCCGTGGCGATCCGCTGGGTCGGCCGGCACGAGCTCACGCCGGACATGCGGATCTTCTTCGTCTGGTACGCCAAGCTCGACGCGGCCGGCGGCTGGTCCGGGCTGAGCCGGGAGATCGGCAACTACAACGCGCCGTTCCTTTACCTCCTGGCGACCCTGACCCTGCTGCCCGGCTCGACGCTCCTGAAGATCAAGCTGACCTGGGCCGTCTTCGACGTGCTGCTGGTGTATTTCGGCTACCGAATCGTGGCCCTGCGCTACGCCGGGTGGCGGATCCCGACCCTGGCGGCGCTGGTCCTGGCGTTCCTGCCGACGGTGGTGATCAACAGTTCCTTCTACGGCCAGTGCGACGCGATCTGGGCGGCGTTCGCGCTCGGCGGCGTCTACCACCTGCTCCGGGGCAGGCAGTGGTGGGGCGTCGGCCTGTTCGCCGTGGCGCTCGCGTTCAAGCCGCAGGCGATCTTCGTCTTCCCGCTCCTGGCGCTGCTGCTCGCGGCGGGACGGTTGCGCCTGCGGTCGCTGCTGATCGCCCCGGTGGTCTACGTCGTGCTCGACCTGCCGGCCATCATCGCGGGTCGCGACGCGGTCGAACTGCTCACCCTCTACAGCCCGGCCCGGCAGTCCGCATACGTACCGGAGCTGACCTCTAGCGCCGCCAGCGTCTACGCCTTCCTGCCGGTGACCTCACGGCTCGACTCGCTCAGAACCCTCGGGTACCTGTTCGCGGCGGCCCTCGTCGTCGGAGTGATCTACACGCTGATCGCGAGCCGCGTCGAGCTGGACGAGACCCGGATCGTGTCCGCCGCGACGTTCTTCGTGATCCTCGTCCCGTTCCTGCTGCCGGGCATGCACGAGCGCTACTTCTTCCTGGCCGACGTGATGACCGTCGTGCTGGCCTTCTACCGCCCACGGCTGTGGCTCGTCCCGGTGCTGGTGCAGGCGGCGTCGCTCCTGTCGTACCTGCCGTTCCTCTTCTCGGAGGCGCCGCACGGGCCCTTCGTGCCGCTCCCGGTGCTGGCCACGATGATGCTCGCGGCCCTGCTGATCTCCGGCCACGCCCTGCTCGGCGACCTGCGGCCGCGCCCGGCCGCCCCACCGCCCGCGCCGGCCCCGGAGCTCGTGATCAGTCGACGCGCAGGGCGGCGAGGGCCTCTTCCAGCTCGTCGGGCTTGATCAAGACCTCCCGCGCCTTGGAGCCCTCGGACGGGCCGACGATGCCGCGGCTCTCCATCAGGTCCATCAGCCGTCCCGCCTTGGCGAAGCCGACCCGCAGCTTGCGCTGCAGCATCGAGGTCGAGCCGAACTGCGAGGTCACCACCAGGTCGATCGCCTGGATCAGCACCTCGAGGTCGTCGCCGACCTCCTCGTCGATCTGCTTCTTCTTGTTCTCCGGCGGCGCCGTCACGTCCGGGCGGAATTCCGGCTCGCGCTGGTCCTTGCAGAACTTGACGACGTCGGTGATCTCTTTTTCGTCGACCCACGCGCCCTGGAAGCGTGCCGGCTTGGAGGCGCCCATCGGCAGGAAGAGGCCGTCGCCCCGGCCCAGGAGCTTCTCCGCACCCGGCTGGTCGAGGATGACCCGGGAGTCCGCCAGCGAGGACGTCGCGAACGCCAGGCGGGACGGGACGTTTGCCTTGATCAGGCCCGTCACCACGTCGACCGACGGGCGCTGGGTGGCCAGCACCAGGTGGATGCCCGCCGCGCGGGCCAGCTGGGTGATGCGGACGACCGAGTCCTCGACGTCGCGCGGCGCGACCATCATCAGGTCCGCCAGTTCGTCGACGATCACCAGCAGGTACGGGTACGGCTTCATCACCCGGTCGACGCCGGGGGGCGCCGTGATCTCGCCGCTGCGGACCTTGCGGTTGAAGTCGTCGACGTGGCGTACCCCGTTGGCGGCGAGGTCGTCGTAGCGCATGTCCATCTCGCGGACGACCCACTCCAGGGCGTCCGCCGCCTTCTTGGCGTTGGTCACGATCGGGGTGACCAGGTGCGGGATGCCCTCGTAGGCGGTCATCTCGACCCGCTTCGGGTCGACCAGCAGCAGCCGCACCTCATCGGGGGTGGCCCGGGTGAGGATCGACACCAGCAGCGAGTTCAGGCACGAGCTCTTGCCCGCGCCGGTCGCGCCCGCGATCAGGATGTGCGGCATCTTCGCCAGGTTGGCCACCACGAAGCGGCCCTCGATGTCCTTGCCGAGCGCCACGAGCATCGGGTGGTGGTCGGCGGTCGCCGCGTGCGAGCGCAGCACGTCGCCGAGCGACACGTTCTCCGGGTCGGTGTTGGGGATCTCCACGCCGACCGCGCTCTTGCCCGGGATCGGGCTCAGGATGCGCACGTCCGGCGACTTCACCGCGTACGCGATGTTGCGCGAAAGCTGGGTGATCCGCTCGACCTTGACGCCCGGGCCGACCTCGACCTCGTAGCGGGTGACCGTCGGGCCGCGGGTGAAACCGGTGACCGCCGCGTCGAGATTGAACTGGTCGAAGACGCCGGTCAGCGCCATCATGATCTCGTCGTTGGCCTTGCTGCGGGACTTCGGCGCCGCGCCCTTGCCGAGCAGGCTCGGCGGCGGCAGCCGGTAGTCGCCCTCGAGCGCGGAGATGTCCAGTTGCTCGGCGCGGGTCGGCAGCGGCGAGTGCTCGGGAGGCTCGGGGGTCTTGCGGCTGGCCGGCACCTTCTTGCCGCGCGGCACCAGGATGGTGTCGTGCACGATCGGGTCCTCGCCGTCCGCGTCGTCCGCGGCGTCGGACCCGGGCGCCAGGCCGATGTCGGAGAGCGAGCCCTGGCGGCGCCGGGACGGCGCGCGGCGCTTGGGCCCCGCCTCGGCGGCCGCGTCGTCGGTGTCGGGCAGGTCGGGTCCGGGCAGCGGGGCGCGGGGCGACGAGCGGCCCAGCAGCACGTCGACAAGCAGCATGAGCCGCTCGGGGATCCGGTTGATCGGCGTCGCGGTGATGACCAGCAGACCGAAGATCAACAGCAGGACCAGCAGCGGTACGGCGACCCAGCCGGTCACCGCGCGCTCCAGCAGCGAGCCGACGCCGTACCCGATGAGCCCGCCGGAGCTGTCCATCTCGACGTCGTCGGCCGGGCGCTGTGCCAGGTGCAGCAGGCTCGCGGCCGACACCACCAGGGCGGTCCAGCCCACCAGCGACCTGCCCCGGTGTTCCGGGTCGGCGGGCGTGCGCATGAAGCGGACGGCGCCGTAGAGCAGCAGCAGCGGGAGCAGCACGGACAGGCCGCCGAAGAAGAGCCGCACGGCGTCGGCGAGGCGGGCGCCGACCGGTCCCGCCGAACCGGCCCACACGGCGACCCCGACGAGGATCGCGAGCCCGAGCATGAGCAGGCCGGCGCCGTCGCGGCGATGCTCCTGATCGATCTCCCTCGCCGTCGCCGCCTGGCGGCCGACGCCGCGGGCCACCCAGCCCACGCCGTGCGCGACGCCCATCCAGAGGGTGCCGAAGCCGCGGCCGAGGCCGGCGACGAGGACCGCGCCGACGCTGGGCCGGGCCCGGGTCGCGCTCCTGGCCCGGGTGCGCGCGGCGGGCCGGGCGGCGGCCTTACGGGCGGTCTTGCGGGCGGGCTGCCGGGCACGCGTCGTCGCGGCACCGCGCGTGCTGGACGCGGCGCGGCCCCGGCTCGCCGGAGGAGTTCGGCCCGCCATGCCCAATACCGTAACGGCGCCACGCCCGCGAGCCCGCACGCCGCACCGAGGCCGGGTTTCGCTTTTTCCCCCGTTTAGGATCAATACCATGTCCGTACTGCCAAAGCCGCTCAGCCACGAGATGATCGTCGAGGCTCTGGACGCCCGCGGGTTCGCACACTTCGTCGATGCCGACGGCGACATCGGCGGCAACTGGCCGGACTGCCTGATCTACTTCTTCCGGCTGGGCCGGGATCAGGAGGTGCTCCAGGTCCGCGCGCTGACCCGGACCGTCTTCAGCACGGACGACGTCCCCCGGCTGTACGCGTTCTGCAACGCCTGGAACCACGACCGGCTCTGGCCCAAGGCGTACGTGCACACGGCCGACGACGGGGCGGTGCGGGTGGTCGGCGAGGTCGCCGGCGACTGGGAGCACGGCGTGACGCCGGAGCAGCTCGACCAGGTGCTGATCTGCGGGATCGCGACCGGCTGCGAGCTAGCCGACGCGGTCGCGGACCTTTAGCCGCCGGCGCCTCAGCAGGAGCCCGGCCCACGAGGTCAGGATGATCACGGCGACCACGATCCGGGCCGCCCACTCGTAGCCGTGCGGATAGAAGACGCCCTCGACGTGGTTGTCGAGGAAACCGCCCTCCAGCGGTGCCAGGCCGGCGCCCTCCCGGCCACGGTCCTCGAGCCAGGTCAGCGGGCAGGTCATCTCGGTGACGACGATCACGAGGAGCCAGGTGGCGCTGAGCACCTGCAGCCAGATCAGCCGCGGCCGGTACCAGGCCAGGAAGCCGCCGAAGATGCCGAAGGCCAGGAACGCGAAGTGCGCGCACACGGCCGCGGCGATCAGGATCCGGTAGCTCACCCGGTCACGGTATCCAGATGCAGCGCTGCCCGCGCAGGACGGAGGATGACCTGCGCGGGCAGCACGTCTTTCGGCGTCGCGTCAGCCGCGGCGGTGGTGACCGCCGCCCTGCTGCTGACCGGCGTCGTCGTCGGCCGGCGGGGCGGTCGCCTCGGCGGGCGGCGCGGTGGTGGCCTCGGCCGGCGGCACGGCGGCGGCAGCGGCCGCACCCTGTGATCCGCCCGTGGTGATCAACGTGAGGTCGAAGGTCTCGAGGATCTCGGTGATCGGCTGGAAGAACGTCTCGCCGCCGACCCTGCAGTCGCCGGAGCCGCCGGAGGTCACGCCCTGCGCCTGGTCACCCGAGAGCCACGGGCCGCCGGAGTCACCGCCCTCGGCGCAGACGTCCGTACGGGTGAGGCCGGTGACCGCGCCCTCGGGGTAGTTCACCGTCTGGTTCTTCGCCAGGATCGTGCCGCAGAACGTGCCGGTGGTGGAGCCGGAGCGGCACACCGCGGCGCCGACGGGCGCCTCCGTGCTGCCGCCGACCGGCAGCGCGTTGCCGTCGAAGTCGTTGACGAACGGCTGCAGGTCCTCGCCGTTGGTGATCTGCACCACGCCCATGTCGGCGGTGCCGGGGAAGACGGAAGCGACGACCTCGCCCTGGTCCAGGTTCTGCCGGTCGGCGGTGTCGACGCCCTCGGTGCCGCAGTGCCCGGCGGTGACGAAGCCACCCTGGACCGCGAACCCGATGGAGCACCGCGCCTGGCCGCCGCCGATGTTGACGAAGTAGGGCTCGGCGCCGATGACGTCCGCGAGCGGCCTGGGCGCCCGCTTGGTGACGACGACCTTCAGCGCGTCGCGCGGGATGCCGGCGTCCTCGGCGAGTTCCAGCGCGTGGTCCGTGTCGCCCGGCAACGCCTGCACCACGACCTTGTTGGCCGCGACGTCGACGTACCAGCCGGGCAGGTCGCGGTCGGCCCGGGTGGCCTCGCCGTCCAGCGCCTTCTTCGCGCTGTCCAACTCGCCCACGCTGCGCTCGACCAGCCTCGGTACGGCACCCGCCGCGCGTACCCGGCCGGCCAGGCCCGCGTCGGTGATCCCGATGTTCAGCGTCGTGCCGTCCCGGCCGAGCCAGGAGCCGGCGTAGGAGTCACCGGCGGCCCCGCGCAGCTGGGCGGCGACGCCGCTGGCCCACGCGGCCCGACTGACCCGGGCCTCGGCCTCTTCGGTGCTCAGGCCGAGGTCCCGCTTCATCGCGGCGAGCAGCTGTGGGGCCACCGCGCCGGTCGCCTGCGGCGCGGTGCGGCGCGACGGGTTGGTACCCGCCATCGACGGCAGGGTGAATGCCACCGCCGCGCCCGCTGCCGTCACCGTCGCCGCGAGTGCGACGACCGTTCTCCGCTGCATCCGAAACTCCCCTCGCATCGAGTGCCGTGGGGGCGGCACCGTGCCCTCAGATACGGAGAGGGGTCGCGGCCGGATCAAAAAATCCGGTATTCACAGAAAACAATGCCTCCGGGTTACACCTCGACCACGGTCGGCACGATCATCGGACGCCGCCGGTACGCGTCGTTCACCCAGCGCCCGACGGTGCGCCGCACCACCTGCTGCAGCTGGTGCGTGTCGGTGATGCCGTCCTCCGCCGAGCGGTGCAGCGCGGCGGTGAGCAGCGGGATGACCGGGTTGAACGCCTCGGGATCCTCCGAGAACCCCTTCGCCGAGATGCTCGGCTCGCCGACCACCTTGCCGGTCACCGAGTCGATCACCACTGTGGCCGAGATGAAGCCGCCGTCGCCCAGGATCCGCCGCTCGGTGAGCAGCGACTCGCTGACGTCGCCCACGGCGAGACCGTCGACGTACACGTAGCGGTTCTTGACCCGGCCCACGTGCCGGGCGTGGCCCTCGACGAGGTCGACGACGTCGCCGTCCTCGCAGAGCACCACCCGGTCCGGCGCGACGCCGGACTCGATGCCGAGCTGTGCGTGCGCGCGCAGGTGCCGCCACTCGCCGTGCACCGGCATCAGGTTGCTGGGGCGTACGACGTTGAGCAGGTAGAGCAGCTCGCCGGCCGGGGCGTGCCCGGAGACGTGCACCTTGGCGGTGTCCTTGTGCACGACCGTGGCGCCCGCCCGGGCCAGCTGGTTGATCACCCGGTAGACCGAGGTCTCGTTGCCGGGCACCAGCGAGCTGGCCAGCACGACGGTGTCGCCGGACTCGATGGTGATGTGCCGGTGGTCGCCGGTCGACATGCGACCGAGCGCGCTCATCGGCTCGCCCTGCGAACCGGTCGACATGAAGACGATCTCGTCGTGCGGCATGGAGGCGGCCTCGTCGAGGCTGACCAGCAGCCCGTCCGGGATGCGCAGCAGCCCGAGATCGCGGGCGATGCCCATGTTGCGGACCATCGAGCGCCCGATCAGTGCAACCTTGCGCTCGTACTCGTACGCGGCGTCCATCACCTGCTGCACGCGGTGCACGTGTGAGGCGAAGCTGGCCACGATGATCCGGCCGCGGGCCTTCGCGAAGAGGCCGCCGAGCACCGGGCCGATGTCGCGCTCGGGCGTCACGAAACCGGGGATCTCGGCGTTTGTCGAATCGGAGAGCAGCAGGTCGACGCCCTCGGCGCCGAGCCGGGCGAAGCCGGCCAGGTCGGTGATGCGCCCGTCCAGCGGCACCTGGTCCATCTTGAAGTCGCCGGTGTGCAGCACCAGGCCGGCCGGCGTGCGCACGGCGACGGCGAGCGCGTCCGGAATGGAGTGGTTGACCGCGAAGAACTCGCACTCGAACGGGCCGAGCCGCTCGGTCTGCCCCTCGCGCACGGTCAGCGTGTACGGGTCCAGCCGCCGCTCCGCCAGCTTCGCCTCGACCAGCGCGAGGGTGAACTCGGAGCCGACCAGCGGGATGTCGGGCTTGAGCGCGAGCAGGTAGGGCACCGCGCCGATGTGGTCCTCGTGCCCGTGGGTGAGCACGATCGCCTGCACGTCGGCGAGCCGGTCCCGGATCGGCGTGAAGTCGGGCAGGATCAGGTCGACGCCGGGCTGCTCGACATCGGGGAAGAGCACGCCGCAGTCGATGATGAGCAGCTTGCCGTCGTACTCGTACACGGTCATGTTGCGGCCGATGGCACCGAGACCTCCCAGCGGGGTGACGCGCAGGGCGCCCTCCGGCAGCGGTGGTGGCGGTTCCAGTTCGACGTGTGCCTGGCTCAAATGCGAGGCCTCTCTAATTGGTGCCGAGGGGCTGTCCCGCCGCGGCGGCGTCCTCGTGCAGTTGGTTCGTCTGGGCCTCGGTGGCGTCGACAAGCGGCGAGCGCACGGGGCCGGCGGGCAGCCCCAGTGCCCGCAGGCCGGCCTTCACGAGGATGGTGCCCTGGGTCCGGAAGATGCCGGTGAACAGCGGCAGCAACTGCCGGTGCAGCGCGAGCGCCCCGGCGTTGTCCCCGCGCTCGTACGCCTCGATCATGGCCTTGGTCTGCGGGCCGATGAAGTGGGTCGAGGTGCCGACCACGCCGACCGCGCCGATCGACAGCAGCGGCAGGGTGGCGGCGTCCTCACCCGAGTAGTACGCGAGATCGGTGCGGCGCAGCACGTCGGCGCTCGCGGCGAAGTCTCCCTTGGCGTCCTTGACGCCGACGATGTTGGGGTGCTCGGCGAGGCGCACCAGCGTCTCGGTGGCGATCGGCACGCCGGAGCGGTGCGGGATGTCGTAGAGCATGACCGGCAGGCCGACGGCGTCGGCGACGGTCGTGAAGTGCCTGATCAGACCCGCCTGCGGCGGCTTGTTGTAGTACGGGGTCACGACCAGCAGGCCGTGCGCGCCCGCCTTCTCGGCCGCGCGCGACAGCTCGACCGTGTGTGCGGTGTTGTTGGTGCCGACTCCCGCGACGATCCGGGCGCGGTCGCCGACGGCCTCGACGACGACGCGGAGCAGGGTCTCCTTCTCAGCGTCGGTCGTGGTCGGCGACTCGCCGCCGGTCCCGCTGATCACCAGAGCGTCGTGGCCCTGCTCGTCCACCAGCCACGTGGCCAGCCTGGCCGCGCCGTCGACATCGAGGGAGCCGTCCGCGTTGAACGGGGTCGCCATGGCCGAGAGCAGCCTGCCGAAGGGCCGCGGGTGGTCGTGCGTCATACCGAACAACTTATCGGACGCCCGGAGTCCTTTCCCCGTCGCCGGTGTGCGGGGGCCCCGGGCTCAGACGTAGAACGCGGTGAAGGGCGCCCAGGGCAGGTTGCGCAGCACGCTGAAGACGCCCCAGGCGGCGATGAAGATGCCGATCACCGCGGGACTCAGGTTGAGCTGCGGGACCTTCCAGCCGAAGAGCCGGCGCCCGGCCCAGGCGAAGTACATGTAAAGGAGGAAGGGGACGGCGAAGACGAACAGCGCATGGTGCCGTGCGGCCGCCGGTAGGTCGCCGTGCAGCAGATACCAGGCCGCGCGGGTGCCGCCGCAGCCCGGGCAGATGAAGCCGGTCGCGTACTTGAGCAGGCAGCTGGGTGCCGCGCCGGCGTTCGCCTCGGTGGGGCTGGTGACGAACGTGTAGCCGACCGCGCCGGCCATGCAGACGAGCATCGCGGCCGGAGCGACCCAGATGGGCGAAGTGCGCCATTTGCGCTGGATGAAGCGGGTCACGCGATCCTGCTGGGGCTCCTGATACTGCGGGTACGGCGGAGGCCCCGTGACCGTGCTGCTCATGCCATCGCCTCCGCTGACGCTCCGGCGCAGTCATGAGCCGAAAGCCGAGCCGATGATTCGCCCGCACGCTCGCTCATGGGCGTCACGGTACACCGGCGGGGGCAACCTTCAGCGCGGCCGTCAGCGGGCCGGCGAGGTCGCCACGATCCGGCGCCGCGATGGCGCCCAGGCCCAGCCAGCCGGCCAGCCGGCGCAGCTCGGCCGCCAGCGCGGTCGCCGTCTCCTCCTGGTCGGCGGCGGGCTCGATCCAGGCCGCCGGGATGCGCAGCACGCCGGCCTTGCGGTCGGCCTTGAGGTCGACCCGGGCGGCGAAGGCGTCGCCGAGCAGGAACGGAAGCACGTAGTAGCCGTAGAGCCGCTGCGCGGCCGGCACGTAGATCTCGATGCGGTACTTCATGTCGAAGAGCCGCTCGGTGCGGGCGCGCTCCCAGATCAGCGGGTCGAACGGGCTGACCAGCGTCGCGGCGCTCACCCGGCGCGGCAGCCTCGCCTCGTGGTGCAGGTAGGCCGGGCCCTTCCAGCCGCGCACCGTGACCGGCAGCAGCACCCTGTCCTCGATCAGCTCGGCGACGGCCTGCTTGAAGCCGGCCGCCGGCAGCCGGAAGTAGTCGCGCAGCTCCGGCTCCGCGGCGACGCCCAGCGAACGGGCCGCGAGCCCGACCAACGCCCGGAAGGAGTCCTGCGGATCCGGGGTCGGCGCGTCGATCACCTGCTTGGGCAGGACCCGCTCGGTCAGGTCGTAGCGGCGGGCGAACGAGGTCGTGCGGTCGGCGGCGGTCACCTCGCCGCTGTAGAAGAGGTATTCGAGGGCCATCTTGGAGGTCGACCAGTTCCAGCCCCAGTTGTCCTTCTTGCGGGGAACGTCCTGCTCGATCTCGGCGGCGGTCAGCGGGCCCCGGTCGGCCACCTCGTCACGCACCCACGCGACGAGGTCGGGCTGCTCGTCGATGACGCGCCGGATGCTGCCCCACGCGTAGTCGCGCGCGTTCGCCATGCGCCAGCGGAAGAGCGGCTGGAGCTCGACGTTGATCAGCGAGGCCTCGTGGCCCCAGAACTCGAACAGCTCGCGGGGAGAGCGGTAGGCGGCGCGGTCGAGCAGCGCCGGCGGGTAGGGCCCGAGCCGGCTGTAGAGCGGCATGAAGTGCGCCCGCTGCAGCACGTTGACCGAGTCCATCTGGATGAGGTGCAGGCGGCGCAGCACCCGGCGCAGGTGGCGCATGTCGGTGGCGCCGCCCGGTGCGGGATCGGCGAAACCCTGCGCGGCCAGCGTGATGCGCCGGGCCTGGGCGACGGAGAGACTCTCAGGTACTGCCACAGCTGAGCACGCTAGCCCAGGGGTCTGACAGAACGCGCGTCTGTAGGCTGCCGGGCATGGCACTCGGCTTCGTCCGTCCGGCCCGTCCCGAGGACGCCGGAGAGATCGCCCGCATCCAGCTCTCCACCTGGCGGACCGCGTACCGGCGGATGTTCCCGGCGCACGTGCTGGCCAATCTCGACGAGGCCTACCTGGCCCGGGGCTGGTCCGAGGCGATCACCGCCGCGCCCTCGCCGCGGCACCGGGTCCTCATCGCGGTCGAGCAGGGCGAGTCCGCGTCCCATGTGGTCGGCTTCGTGGCCGCCGGCCCGGCCGACGACCAGGCGCTGGCGCCCGAGGAGCCCCCGCTGACCGATGACGTCGCGGCGATCACGGACCTGCTGGTCGAGCCGCGCTGGGGACGGCGCGGGCACGGCAGCCGGCTGCTCGCGGCCACCGTCGACCTGTGGCGCGAGGACGGCTTCAAGGCCGCCGTGGCCTGGGCGTACGACGCGGACGAGGCGATGCGGAAGTTCCTGGTCTCGACCGGCTGGGAGCCGGACGGCGCCGCCCGCGCGCTGGACGTGGACGACATGCTGGTACCCCAGCTACGCCTGCACGTGTCAGTCGACCAGCAGCCGCCGGGCTGACGTCCCGGTGCGGGGATCCCGTTGAGCAGCCTCCAGCCGCCGACGCTCGACCTCGTCGTCACGCTCGCCGCGCCCACCTTCGCGCTGGCGGACACCGACGGGCAGATCCGCGCGGCCGGCGCGCAAGGGGTCTTCCACGCCGACGCTCGGGTGCTCAGCTCGGCGGTACTGCGCCTGGACGGCCGCGAGGCCGCGCTGGTCGCCCAGGCGGACGCCGGGCCCGGCACCACGCACTTCGTCTCGCCCGCCGGCCCGGACCGGGCCCTGCGGATCCGGCGGACCCGCAACGTCGCCGCGGGCCGGATAGCCGAACAGATCAACCTCGCCTCGCTGGCGGCGCCGGTCGGCGTCACGGTCACCGTCGACCTCGCGGTGGACCTGGCGCCCATCGACGTGGTCCGGTCCGGCGGCCGGGCCACGCCGGTGGCCGCCCGCCGCGCCGCGGACGGCGCCCTGGTCTTCCGGCGCGACGGCATCACCGTCACGGTCACCGCCGACCGGGCCGAGCTCGACGACCGCGGGCGGCTGGCCTGGGCGGTCACCCTCGAGCCGGGCACGGACACGACCCTGGCCTTCACGGTACGGGTGGAGGACCCGGCCGCCGTCGTGCACGCGAGCGCCCGCGCCCGCGACTGGAGCGCCGCCGAGGTGCGGTCCGGCGACCGGCGCCTGGGCCGGCTCGTCGCGCGCTCGCTGGACGACCTGAGCGCACTGCGGCTGGCCGACGGCGACGACGTCTACCTCGGCGCCGGGGTGCCGTGGTACCTGACCCTGTTCGGCCGCGACAGCATCTGGGCGGCCCGGATGCTGCTGCCGCTGGGCACCCGCCTCGCCGCCGGGACGCTGCGGGTGCTCGCCCGGCGGCAGGGCACCCGGGTCGACCCGGGGTCCGGCGAGGCGCCCGGCAAGATCATGCACGAGCTGCGCCGGCGGGAGTTCGCCCTCGGCGGCCACGGCCCGCGCCTGCCCGCGGCGTACTACGGCACCGTCGACGCCACCCCGCTCTGGATCAGCCTGCTGCACGACGCCTGGCGCTGGGGCCTGCCCGAGGCCGAGGTCGGCGGGCTACTGCCGCACCTGGACGCCGCGCTCGGCTGGCTGGCCGGGCACGCCGACCCGGACGGCGACGGCTTCCTGGAGTACCTCGACGCCAGCGGTCAAGGCCTGGCCAACCAGGGCTGGAAGGACTCCGGCGACGCGGTCCGTTACCGCGACGGACGGACGGCCGAGCCGCCCATCGCGCTGGCCGAGGTGCAGGGGTACGCCTTCCGCGCGGCCCTCGACGGCGCCGCGCTGCTGGACGCGTTCGGACGCCCCGGCGGTGCGAGGTGGCGCGACTACGCCGCCGCCCTGTCGGAGCGTTTCCGCGCAAGGTTCTGGGTCGACGCGGGCCACCCGGCGCTCGCCCTGGACCGCGACAAGCTGCCGGTCGACTCGCTGACCAGCAACATCGGCCATCTGCTCGGCATCGGCATGCTGACCGCGGCCGAGGAGCGGGCGGTCGCCACCGCGCTGGGCGGCGAGGCGATGTCCGGCGGGTACGGGCTGCGCACGATGTCCGCGCTCGACGGCGGCTTCGCGCCGCTGTCGTACCACTGCGGTTCGGTCTGGGCGCACGACACCGCGATCGTGGCGGCCGGGCTGGCCCGCTCGGGCTTCCCGGCCGAGGCGACGAGGCTGATCGACGGGCTGCTGGCGGCCGGGGAGGCGTTCGACCACCGGCTGCCCGAGTTGCACGCCGGTTACCCGCGCGCGGCGCGGAGCCGCCCGGCGCCCTATCCCGGCGCGTGCCGACCGCAGGCCTGGTCGGCGGCGGCCGCGGTGCTGATGCTGCGGACGGCGATCGGCCTGGAGCCCGACGTCCCGGGCGGCACGGTGCGGCTCAGCCCGCTCGCCGGGCTACCCTTCGGCCGCCTCGAAGCCCGCGGCCTGGAGATCGCGGGCCGGCCGATCGACGTCACCGTCGACGGCACCGCCACGATCGACGGCCTACCGGCCGGTCTGACGGTGTCCTGACCCGGGCGCCGGGCGCCCGGGCACGGATCAGCCGAGGAGCGAGTCGAGGCCGATCGTGAGTCCCGGGCGGCTGTCGATCGAGCGGACGGCCAGCAGCACGCCCGGCATGAAGGAGGCGCGGTCCAGGCTGTCGTGCCGGATCGTGAGCGTCTCGCCCTGCGTGCCGAAGAGGACCTCCTGGTGTGCGACCAGGCCCGCCGCCCGCACGGCGTGGATCCGCACGCCGTCGATCTCCGCGCCGCGCGCCCCCGCGACCTCGTCCTCGGTCGCGTCCGGCATCGGGCCGCAGCCGGCCGCGGCCCGGGCCGCGCCGATCAGCCTCGCCGTGTGCGTGGCCGTGCCGCTCGGCGCGTCCAGCTTGCGCGGGTGGTGCTGCTCGATGATCTCGACGGACTCGAAGTAGCGGGCCGCCTTCGCCGCGAACTGCATCATCAGCACCGCGCCGATGCCGAAGTTCGGGGCGATCAGCACGCCGACCCCGGGCTTGTGCGACAGCCAGGACCGCACCCGGTCGAGTCGCTGCTCGGTGAAGCCGCTGGTGCCGACGATCACGTTGATGCCCTGGTCGACTGCCCAGTGCAGGTTGTCCATGACCACGTCTGGGGTGGTGAAGTCGACGAGCACCTGTGCGCCCGCGTCGGAGGCGTTGAACAACCAGTCGCCCTGGTCGACCATCGCCACCAGCTCGAGATCGGGGGCGGCGTCGACGGCCTTGCACACCTCGAGGCCCATGCGGCCCCGGGCGCCGAGAACGCCGACGCGGATCGGTTCTACGTCTGTCACGCCGACAATTTAACGTACCGGCGCGGGGGCCGAGGCGCTGACCGCGCGCCTCGCCCGCCACCAGCGCTCGGCGAATCCGACGGCCAGGAAGACCCCGGCCACGTAGGCCCACCCCACCAGCACGTCGATCACGTAGTGCTCGCCGGAGTAGACCAGCGTGAACGTCATGGCCAGCGGATATGCCAGCAGCAGCGGCCACCAGCGCTTCGCCACCATCGGCAGGAAGAAGACCACCGCCATCAGCGCGTACGCGGTGTGCAGCGACGGCATGGCCGCGACCGGGTTGGAGGCCTCGACCTGCAGGGCGTTGAGGGTGTTGCCGGCGCTGTGCAGCCCGATCGCGTTCCACCCGCTGGTGGAGATGCGCTCGACGTGCTCGGGCAGGAAGCCGTACTTGTACGCCCACCACGGCGGCGCGGCCGGGTAGAGGAAGTAGGTGATCAGCCCGGCCACGCTGAGGGTGAACCAGCGCCGCATGAAGCGGCCCCACTGCTCGCGCCACCGCAGCCAGAGGATCACGCCGATGGTCGGCACCGCGAGGAAGTGCGAGACGTAGATCAGGGAGACGACCACCTCCCACCACTGCACCACGTCCGGGGTGTACAGGTGCTGTTGCAGCCAGACCGTCGGCACCTCGCCGCCGGTGAACCAGCCGAACATCGCCTGGTCGGCGTGGATGAGCTCGGTGACGTGCGGATCGAACAGGTCGTCGGCGTACCCGCGGGAGACGTTGTAGACGACCAGCAGCAGCGAGATCGGCAGCCAGTCGCGCAGGAACAGCAGGTGCCGGCGCCACGGCAGGTCGCTGCGCCAGGCGATGGTGGCCAGCCACAGCCAGCCGAAGGCGATCAGCGGGTCGCTGGTCGGCACGCCGATGAAGTACGTGCCGACCGCGAACGCCGCCGCCCAGATCAGCATGCCGACGATCCGGCGCCGGCGCGGTGCCGGCGTCGCGGTTTCCTGAACGGGCGGTGGGCTGAGGATGGTCACGGCGTCCCAGGTTAGCGAGGGTTGGCGAAGGCGGATTCGTCGAACGGCCCGACGACGGCGAGGGACATCGGGCGCTTCAGCAGGTCGGCCGCGAGCAGGTTCACCTCGTCGAGGGTGACCGCGTCGACCCGGGCCAGCAGCTCGTCGACGCCCATCAGGTCGCCGTGCAGCAGCTCGGACTTGGCCAGCCGGCTCATCCGCGAGCCGGTGTCCTCCAGGCCGAGCACGTACGAGCCCTTCACCATGCCCTTGCCGCGGGCCAGTTCGTCGGCCGTGATGCCCTCGGCCGCGACCACCGCCAGCTCGGCGCGGATCAGGGCCAGCACCTCCTCGGACTTGCCGGGCGCGCAGCCCGCGTAGACCGCGAACAGACCGGCGTCGGCGTACTGGCTGCCGTACGAGTAGACCGAGTACGCCAGGCCGCGCTTCTCCCGGATCTCCTGGAAGAGCCGGCTCGACATGCCGCCGCCGAGCACGTTGTTGAGCACGCCCAGCGCGAAGCGCCGCTCGTCGCCCCGGTTGATGCCCGCGCAGCCGAGCACGATGTGCGCCTGCTCCGTGTCGCGGTGCCGCACCACCGTGGCCGGCTTCCGCGGCCGGGGTCCGCCGCCCGCGCCCCGCTTGGGCGCCGGCGATGCCTGCCCCTCCTCGAACGGGCTGCCGGCCAGCCCCGCCCGGATCAGCCGGACGACCCGGGAGTGGTCCAGGTTGCCCGCGGCGGTGATGACGATCTGCGGCGCCTTGTACCGGGTGCGGTAGAAGCGGTTGATCTGGGTGCGGGTCATCGGGGAGATCGTCTCCGCCGTGCCCGAGATCAGCCGGCCCAGCGGGGTCTCCGCTCCGAAGACGGCCTCGGTGAAAAGGTCGTGCACCTCGTCGCCGGGCTCGTCGTCGTGCATCGCGATCTCTTCGAGGATCACCCCGCGCTCGGTCTCGACGTCCGCCGGATCGAGGATCGACCGGGCGACGGCGTCGCAGAGCACGTCGACGGCGAGCGGCAGATCGACGTCGAGCACCCGCGCGTAGAAGCAGGTGTACTCCTTCGTGGTGAAGGCGTTGGTCTCGCCACCGACGGCCTCGATCTCCGCGGAGATCTGCAGGGCCGTGCGCTTCTCGGTGCCCTTGAAGAGCAGGTGCTCGAGGAAGTGCGAGGCGCCCGACATCGCCGGTGTCTCGTCGCGGGAGCCGACACCCACCCAGACGCCGAGCGCGGCGCTGCGGGTCGTCGGGATCGACTCGGTGAGGATGCGCAGGCCACTGGGCAGGACTGTGCGGCGTACGCCGCCCTGCAGGGTCCGGGTGACAACGCGGGCCGGCCTCTCGGCCGGCCCGCGGGAACTCGCTGTCATTCGTTAATCAGCTGCGGTCGCCGCTGGGACGCTGCCGGCGCCGGCGGGGCTCGCCGCCGCCCTCGCCACGGGGACCGCGGTCCTCGCGCGGCGGGCGGCCGCCGTTGTCCGCGGCGTCGGCGGCCGGGGCAGCCGGGGCTTCCTCGCCCTCGGGGCGGACCTTGTCCAGGTAGATCTTGCCGCGGTTGTCGATGTCCGCGATCGATACCTCGACCTTGTCGCCGACGTTGAGGAAGTCCTCGACCTTGTCGACGCGCTTGCCGTCGCCGACCTTCGAGATGTGCAGCAGACCGTCGCGGCCCGGCAGCAGCGAGATGAACGCGCCGAACGCGGCCGTCTTCACCACCGTGCCGAGGAACTTGTCGCCGGCCTTCGGCATCGTCGGGTTGGCGATGGCGTTGATCCGCTCCACCGCCGCCTCGGCCGCCGGGCCGTTGGTCGCGCCGACGTAGATCGTGCCGTCGTCCTCGATCGAGATGTCGGCGCCGGTCTCGTCCTGGATCGCGTTGATCGTCTGGCCCTTGGGGCCGATGACCATGCCGATCTTGTCGACCGGGATCTTCACGCTGGTGACCCGCGGCGCGTACTCGGACATCTCAGCCGGGCTGTTGATGGCCTCGTCCATGACGCCGAGGATCGCCGCCCGGGCCTCGTGCGCCTGCTGCAGGGCGGCGGCCAGCACGTCCGACGGGATGCCGTCGAGCTTGGTGTCGAGCTGCAGCGCGGTGACGAACTCCGGCGTGCCGGCGACCTTGAAGTCCATGTCACCGAACGCGTCCTCGGCTCCGAGGATGTCGGTCAGCGTCACGTACTGGGTCTTGCCGTCGACCTCGTCGGAGATGAGGCCCATCGCGATGCCGGCGACGTGCGCCTTCAGCGGCACACCCGCGCTGAGCAGGGCCAGCGTCGAGGCGCAGACCGAGCCCATCGAGGTCGAGCCGTTCGAGCTGAGCGCCTCGGAGACCTGCCGGATCGCGTACGGGAACTCCTCGCGCGTCGGCAGCACCGGCACGAGGGCGCGCTCGGCGAGCGCGCCGTGGCCGATCTCGCGCCGCTTCGGCGAACCGACCCGGCCGGTCTCACCGGTCGAGTAGGGCGGGAAGTTGTAGTTATGCATGTAGCGCTTGGACTTCTCGGGAGCGAGGGTGTCCAGCGACTGCTCGAGGCGCAGCATGTTCAGCGTGGTGACGCCCAGGATCTGGGTCTCGCCGCGCTCGAACAGGGCCGAGCCGTGCACCCGGGGCAGGACGCCGACCTCGGCGCTCAGCGGCCGGATGTCGCGCGGCCCACGGCCGTCCATGCGGACCTGGTCGCGGAGCACGCGGTTGCGCACCTCGGTCTTGGTGACCGAGCGGAACGCGGCGCTGATCTCCTTCTCGCGGCCCTCGAACTGCGGGCCGACGGCCTCGACGATCTTGGCCTTGATGCGGTCCAGGGCCTCCTCGCGGTCCGCCTTCTGGACGATCTTCAGCGCCTCGACGAGCTCGCCCTTGGCGGCCTCGGAGACGGCAGCGTAGACGTCGTCCTGGTAGTCCAGGAAGACCGGGAACTCCTGCACGGGCTTCGCGGCGACCTCGGCCAGCTCGCTCTGCGCGCGGCAGAGCTCGCGGATGGCCGGCTTGGCGGCCTCGAGGCCGCTGGCGACGACCTCCTCGGTCGGCGCGACGGCGCCGGCCTGGATCAGCTTGATCGCGTGCGGGGTGGCCTCGGCCTCGACCATCATGATCGCGACGTCGCCGTCGGCGAGCACGCGGCCCGCGACGACCATGTCGAAGGTGGCCCGCTCGAGCTCCTCGAGAGTGGGGAACGCGACCCACTGGCCCTCGACATGCGCGACGCGGGTCGAGCCGACCGGTCCGCTGAACGGCAGGCCGGAGAGCTTGGTCGACATCGAGGCGCCGTTCATGGCGACGACGTCGTACGGGTGCTGCGGGTCGAGCGCGAGGATGGTCTCGACGACCTGGACCTCGTTGCGCAGGCCCTTGGTGAACGACGGGCGCAGCGGCCGGTCGATCAGGCGGCAGGTCAGGATCGCGTCCTCGCTGGGGCGGCCCTCGCGGCGGAAGAACGAGCCGGGGATCCGGCCCACGGCGTACATCCGCTCCTCGACGTCGACCGTCAGCGGGAAGAAGTCGAAGTGCTCCTTCGGCTGCTTGCCGGCGGTGGTCGCGGAGAGGACGGTGGTCTCGCCCAGCTGGACGATGACCGAGCCGGCGGCCTGGCGGGCCAGCTTGCCGGTGGAGAACGTGATCTCTCGCGTGCCGAACGACCCGTTGTCGATGACGGCGGTGCGAGATTCGGTGCCGAGAGCTTTCTGCTCTGTCATGTGGTGCGGTACTCCTTCGTCGAGGACCCGGCGGTTCACACAGCGCGGAACGGGCTGGCCGGTCTTCGATCGAAGTGCCCGAGCAGAGCCTGTGGAAATCGGGCAGGCTCGGGAACCACTACCGAGGACCGGGGCCGTGGCCTGGTGCCGCGCGGGTCCGTGGGTAAAGCTCCGGGGGAGCGGCCAGGCGGCCACTCCCCCGTCAGTTCAGCGGCGCAGGCCGAGACGCTCGATCAGCGTCCGGTAGCGCGCGATGTCCTTCTTCTGCACGTAGTTGAGAAGGCGGCGGCGACGGCCGACCAGGAGCAGCAGACCACGACGGCTGTGGTGGTCGTGCTTGTGAGCCTTGAGGTGCTCGGTGAGGTCGGCGATCCGCTTGGTGAGCATCGCGACCTGCACCTCGGGCGAACCGGTGTCGCCCTCGAGGGTCGCGTACTCGGTCATGATCTTGGTCTTGGTCTCTTGATCGAGCGCCATGTTCTCCGTGATTCTGTGTTGCCGGTGAATTCGGTGCCCCGCGCTGCGGGGCCAAGCTCGCGGCCCGCGGCGTCGGGCAGGCAGGCGAGTCCGGTCGTCGGATGTGCCGACGTCCCGGCAAGCTTATCAGCAGCTTAGATCCCGGGTCAGGCGAGCACGCTCCGCGTCTGTTCGACGTCCTCGCGGATCTGCGCGACCAGCGGCTCGATTCCCGGGTAGACCCGCTGTTCCCGCAGGTGGGCGACGAAATCGAGGCTGACGCGCTCGCCGTAGAGGTCGCCGGCGAAGTCGAGGACGTAGGCCTCGACCCGGCGCTCGCGGCCGGAGAACGTGGGGTTCGTCCCGATCGACACCGAGGCGGGCAGCGGGCCGCCGTGCCGGCCGCCGCGGATCAGCCGGGCCGCGTAGACGCCGTCGGCCGGGATGGCCGCGTACCGGTGGCACATGAGGTTCGCCGTCGGGAAGCCGATCTCGCGGCCGCGCTGGTCGCCCCGGACGATGACGCCACCCACGCGGTGCGGCCGGCCGAGCGCGGCGGCCGCGGCCGCGACGTCCCCGGCGTCGACACAACTGCGGATGTACGTGGAGGAGAAGACCAGCCCCTCCTCGGCCACCAGGGGCGCCTGCTCGACCGTGAAGCCGAACGTGCGCCCGAGGTTGGTGAGCATGGCCAGGTCGCCGGCCGCCCGATGACCGAAGCGGAAGTTGTCTCCCTCGACCACGACCGCCGCGTGCAGCGCCTCGACCAGCACGTCATGCACGAAGGCCTCGGCACTGAGCTGGGAGAACGCCGGAGTGAACGGCACGACGCAGAGCGCGTCGACGCCGAGCTGCTCGATCAGCTCGGCCTTGCGCACCGGCTCGGTCAGCACAGCCGGGTGCGAGCCGGGGCGCACGACCTCGGCCGGGTGCGGGTCGAAGGTCACCACCACCGACTGCAGACCGAGATCGCGGGCCCGCTTCACGGCGTGCCCGATGATCGCCTGGTGGCCGCGGTGCACGCCGTCGAAGACGCCGATCGTCACCACCGATCGGCCGAGCCCGCCCGGCACCGCCTCGTAGCCACGCCACCGCTGCATACCGCCGCCTCCCCTGCCCCAGATCTCGCGGGTAAGCGTATCGGTCATGTTCCGTGCCTGAAACGCTACAGTTGATCCCGATATGAGCATCGACTGGAGTCCCCTAGTCCTGCTCGCGGCCGAATTCATGTTCGCCGTGCTCTTCGCGCGCGCCCTGACCGGCTACCTCCGCCGCCGTGACCCGCTGCAGCGCGACGTCACCCTGGTGTTCGCGCCGTTCGTGGTGCTGCTCTGCATCGATGTGATCCGGCGGATCATCGGCGGGATGCTGCCGTACTGGGTCGGCGTGATCGCGCTGCTGGCGATCCTGATCCAGCCCTATCTCATGGTGCGGCTGGCCGCGCGGCTGCGTACGGTCCCGCGGTGGCTGCACCTGACCGTGCTGGGCGTGTTCGTCGGCACCGCCGCCCCGCTGGCGTTCGCGGAGCGGCCGCGCCCGATCGAGGTGTGGGCGGTCGCCGTGGCCGGCTTCGTCGCCTGCGAAGTCGTCGCCGCCTGGCTGCTCTTCGGCAAGGCGCGGACCCGTTCCGGCGCCAACCGGGCCCGGCTGATGACCGCGGCCTTCGCCACCCTCACCTTCGGGGTGATGATCACGCTGTTCGGCATCGGCTCGCTCGAGGGCAGCGACCCCGCCTTCCGCACCGCGAGCCGGGTGCTCGCGCTGGTCAGCGCCGCCGGCTACCTGATCGCGTTCCTGCCCCCGCGCTGGCTGCGGCGGGCCTTCTCCGCCTCGGCCGCCCAGTCGGTCACCGAGCGCCTGCTGCGCACGCCGGTGGAGTCGCCCGAGCAGGTGTGGCAGACCTACGCCGAGATCATGCGGGTGCAGACCGGCGCCGACGCGGTCACCGTGCTCATGCCGCGCGCCGACGGCCTGCTCGCGCCCGCCGCGTACTCCGGCCCGCCGATCGCCGCACCTTACGCACTCAGCTTCGCGGACATCACGGCGCTCATCCGCGCCGGCCAGCCCGCCCGGCTGCGGGAGGGCGGCAGGGCCCTGGTCACGCACTACGGCGACGACCTCGGCGACGACTTCGTGACCGTGCTGAGCATGCCGGTGCCACCGGACGCCGAGGGCGCGGTGCTGCTCTTCAACCGGCACCGCAGTCTGTTCCGGGACGACGACCTGCGGTTGCTGGCCGCGCTGGGCGGCCAGGCCGGCATCATCGCGGAACGGCAGGCCGTCACCTCGGCGCACCGCCGCATGGCCGTCGAGCTGAGCGCCTCCGTCGAGGCGCTCACCCGGGCCAGCCAGGCGAAGAGCTCGTTCCTGGCGAACATGAGCCATGAGCTGCGTACCCCGCTCAACGCCATCATCGGCTTCAGCGACCTCATGCGGCTCGAGGAGCCGGACGGCGACCGCCGCCGGGTGCCGGCCGACTGGATCGACCACATCCACAGCAGCGGCCGGCACCTGCTCGGCCTGATCAACGACATCCTGGACCTGGCCAAGATCGAGGCGGGCCGGCTCGATCTGCGGCTCGCGCCGCTGCGGGTCGACACCGCGATCGTCGACCTGCTGACCGGGCTCTCGCCGTTGCTGACCTCCAAGCACCTCACGGTCACCACGAAGCTGCCCGAGGCCACCGTCCTGGCCGACCGGGTGCGCTTCCGGCAGATCGTGGAGAACCTGCTCTCCAACGCGATCAAGTTCACCCCCGAGGGCGGGTCGATCTTCGTCTCGGCGGCCACGGCGGGCGACGACTTCGTCGACATCACGGTGGCCGACACCGGGGTGGGCATCGCAAAGTCGGACGCCGAGCGGGTCTTCGAGGAGTTCCAGCAGGTCGGCGACCCAGAACGACATCGCTCCGGCACCGGGCTCGGGCTGGCGCTGACCAAGCGGCTGGTCACCGCGCACGGTGGCGAGATCACCCTGGTCTCGGCGCCCGGCGAGGGCAGCGCCTTCACCGTGCGGCTGCCGGCCGCGGCGATCCTGAGCTTCGAGGAGGGCCCGGCGGCGGGCGCCCGGGTGCTGCTCGTCGAGGACGATCCGCAGTCGGCGGAGCTGCTCAGCACCCAGCTGGTCGGCGCGGGGTACCACGTCGACGTCGCCGGCACCGGCGAGGCCGGGCTCACCGCGGCCGGCGCCCACCCGCCGGACGCGATCGTGCTGGACGTCGCGCTGCCCGGCATCGACGGCTTCGAGGTCATCCGCCGGCTCAAGGCGGACCCGCGGCTCGCCCCGATCCCGGTCTTCTTCGCCACGATCATTGACGAGCGCCAGGCCGGCCTGGCGCTGGGCGCGCACGACTACTTCGTCAAGCCGGTCGACCAGGCCGCCCTGCTGGGCGCCCTGGCCAAGGCGATCGCCCACCGGCCGACGCCCCGGGTGCTGGTCGTCGACCACGACGACGAGGTACGCCAGGCGATCGAGCAGGGCCTGCGCGCGGGCGGCGCCGACGTGGTCGCCTGCGCCGACGGCCGCGACGGGCTGGCGCTGAGCCGCGAGGGCCACTTCGACCTGATCGTCTGCGACATGCAATCGCCGGAGGTGGACGGCTTCAGCATGCTGGCGGCCATCGAGCAGGACCCCGCCACCCGCCACACCCCGGTGCTCGGCCTGACCGCGGCGGCCGGGGTCGTACGCGCGCCGGGCGACGCCGGCGCGCTGGTCGCGACGGCGATGGCCGGCGGCGTGGTGGCGACCGCGATGGCCGGCGGTGCCGGTTGGGAGACCCTGGCGCCGCTGCTGTGCGGCTCCGCGAAGGCCGCGAAGGACGAGGAGGAGATCCCGTGACGGCAGAGAACCCGCGCATCCTGCTGGTCGAGGACGAGGAGCTGAACAGGACCCTGGTGAAGGCGGTGCTCTCCCGGGCCAGCATCGACGCGGTCCGCGAGGCCGAGGTGCTGGACGCGTCGTCGATCGCCGCCGCGCGCGAGCAGCTCGGCACCGAGGACGTCGACCTGGTGCTGCTCGACATGAACCTGCCGGACGGCAACGGCCTGACCCTGGCCAGCGAGCTGGCGGCCGGCACGGTGACGCCGGGCCGGCCCCGCCCGACCGTGGTCGCGGTCACCGCGAGCGTGCTGCCCCAGGACCGCGCGGCGGCCCTGGAGGCCGGCTGCGACGGCTTCCTTGACAAGCCCTACGCGGCGGCGGACCTGGTGGCGACCGTCGCCGACCACCTGACCCGCCGCCATCAGCCGGGAGCGGCAGGGCAGCCCGAGGCAGGGCCGCCCTAGGCAGGGGCGAGCACGATCTCGGCGCGGGCCTTGCCGCCGCGCTCCGAGACGATCGCCAGCACGTCGCCGGCGGCGTCGAAGACCGCGTAAGGCCCCTCGATGCCCACCGGCTCGAGCGGACCGCCGTGGCTGAGCACGCGGGCCTCCTCGGCGTCGGCCGCGCGCTGCGGGAAGGCCCGGCGCGCCGCGTCGGCCATCGGCAGGGAGATCACGTCGGGGGCGCGCTCCTCGAGCTCCGGCAGCGTGGCCGCCTCGGCGAGCGACAGGCCGCCGACCGCCGTACGCCGCAGAGCGGTGAGGTGGCCGCCGACCCCGAGGGCGCGGCCGAGGTCCCGGGCGATGGCCCGGATGTAGGTGCCGCTGGAGCAGATCACGTCGATGTCGACGTCGACGACGTCACCGGCCCTGCGGACGTCGAGCACGTCGAGCCGCGAGACGGTGACCCGGCGCGCCGCCAGCTCGACCTCCTCGCCGTCGCGGACCCGCTTGTACGCCCGCTGCCCGTTGACCTTGATGGCGCTGACCGCGCTGGGCACCTGATCGATCTCGCCCGTCTGTGCGGCGAGGCCGGCCCGGATCCCCTCGTCGGTGACCCCGGCCGCCGGGACGGTCGCGGTGACGTCGCCCTCGGCGTCGTCGGTGACGGTGGACTGCCCGAGCCGGATCGTGGCGGTGTAGCTCTTCTGCGAGCCGATCACGTAGGTGAGCAGCCGGGTCGCCCGGTTGACGCCGATGATGAGCACCCCGGTGGCCATCGGGTCGAGCGTGCCGCCGTGCCCGACCCGGCGGGTCTTGGCCAGCCGCCGCACCCGCGCGACGACGTCGTGGGAGGTCATCCCGGCCGGCTTGTCCACAACGATGAGCCCGTCTGTGTTGATGGTCTCGCTCCGCTCGACGGGCAGTGCGCCCTTTGACGTCGTTGTCGGGGGCACCGCGACTTTCGTTGCGCTTAAACCTAGTTGGGCGCAGGGCCGATGAGTCAGCGGGTGGCGCCGAGGACGGCCCAGTGGGAGCCGCGCCATCGGATCACGATGAACACCAGCCTGATCAGCATGAACAGCGCCAGGCCGAACCAGACGCCGGCCAGGCCTCGGTCCAGCGCGTAGGCCATCCAGATCGCCGGTAGGAAGCCGAACAGGGCCGCCGCCAGCGTCATCGTGCGCAGGAACCCCACGTCCCCCGCGCCGATCAGCACGCCGTCCAGCGCGTAGACCACGCCCGCGAACGGCAGCATGCCGACGAACCACGGCCAGACGATCGCCGCCTGTTCCAGCACCGCCGGGTCGCCCGTGAACCAGCCCGGCACCGCGTCCGCGCCCGCCGCCGCCAGCGCGGCGAAGGCCAGCCCCGCAACCGCGCCGACCGAGGTCACCCGGCGGGCGACCGCGCGCGCCGAGGACTCGTCGCCCGCGCCCAGCGCCGCGCCGACCAGCGACTGCGCCGCGATCGCCACGGCGTCCAGCGCCAGCGCGCAGAAGAACCAGAGCTGGAGGCCGATCTGGTGGGCGCCGACCGCCGCGACCCCGAAGCGGGCCGCCACCGCCGTCGCCGACAGCCAGCAGGCCTGGAACGCCGCGCCGCGGATCAGCAGGTCCCGGCCCAGCACCAGCTGGCGCACGATGATCGCCGGGCTGGGCCGCAGCGGCGCCCGCTCCCGGAACAGGGCCCACAGGAAGAGACCGCCGGAGAGCGACTGCGCCGCCACGTTCGCGACCGCCGAGCCGGTCAGCCCCCACCCGGCGGTGTAGACGAGCAGCGGACAGAGGGCCGCGGAGAGCACGTTCGCGCCGAGCACGAAGACCAGCGGGCGCCGGGTGTCCTGCACCCCGCGCATCCAGCCGTTGCCGGCCGCCGCCAGCAGCAGGCCCGGCGCACCGAGGACGGCGATGCGCAGCCAGCCGGCGGCGGCCGCCGCGGTCTCCGGATCACCGGCCAGCGCCCGGGCGAGCGGGTCCGCGAAGAGTTGTGCGAGCAGCACCAGCAGCGCCCCGGTGGCCAGGGCCAGCCAGGAGGCCTGCACGCCCTCGGCGACGGCGGAGGTCCGGTCTCCCGCGCCGAAGCGGCGGGCGGCCCGGCCGGTCGTGCCGTACGCCATCAGCGTGCCGAACCAGACGGCGACCGACATCACGGTGCCGCCGACGGCGACGGCGGCCAGCGGTACGCGGCCGAGGTGGCCGACCACGGCCGTGTCGACCAGCACGTACAGCGGCTCGGCGGCCAGTACGACCAGGGCCGGCAGGGCGAGAGCGGCGATCCGTCGCGTCAGCGTGCGCTCGTCAACAGCGGCGGGCGGGCTCATGACTCCACATGATGCCCGCCGAGCCGTAAGGAGCGCAATGCGCTCGGAGACTTACCTACTGACGCGTGTCCATGGACGTCTGCAGCGCGCGGCGGGCCTGCTCGCGGGCGTCGTCGGACGGCTGAGGCTTGGGCTTGGCAGCCATGATCGTGGTCCTTCCACGGCGGGACGGGTGCACGGCACCCATTGATCGATCGAGCGGGGCATCGCGAGAGGCCGGCCCGGGATCACCGGACGGGAACGGGGCGACGCGCCCGGGAGGGTGGGCCCGGGGTGGCTCGAGGCAGCTGCGGCGTGCGGTGGTAGCGCCCGTGCAGAAACCAAATCACCGTTCAATCAAACTATCGTTCAGTCCCGCTTGATGCGATAAGCATCCCGCCGTACGGGACACGAAAGAATGACAAAAGGCCGGCCTGCGGGCCGGCCCTTGACGAGAAACATGACTAAATGAGATGATTGTCCAGTTTGTCGCTTACGGCGATGACGATGTCGCCCGGCGCGCCGTGGCCGGTGAAACCCGCCGCCAGCCGATGCCCGCCGCCGCCCAGCGCGACCGCGACGGCACTCACGTCGACCGCGCCCTTGCTGCGCATCGACACGGCCCACACGCCGTCGGACTGCTGCTTGACCACGATGGACACGTCCACCTCGGCCACGCACCGGACCGGGTCGATGAGGGCGTCCAGCACGTACGGCCGCTGGTCGTGCCGCTCGAGGTCCTCGAGCGTCGCGTAGGTCCACACCATGCCGTGCCCGGCCGCCGCCGCGGGATCGAGCTGCGCACGGCTCAACACATCGGCGAAGAGCTTCATGGCGCCGAACGGCCGGCTGTCGAAGATCCGCCGGGAGATCTCCCCCGGCCGCAGCCCGGTCGCGATCAGCCGGGCGGCCATCTCGTGCACCTGCGGCGTGGTCATGTCGAAGCGGAACGAGCCGGTGTCGGTCGCCAGCGCGACGTAGAGACACTCCGCGATCTCCACGTCCAGCGGCACGTCGAGGCGCTCGAGCAGCTCCTCGACGACCACGGAGGTGGCGGCCGCGGTGGGGTCGACCAGGTTGACCGAGCCGAAACCCGTGTTCGAGGCGTGGTGGTCGAGCACGACCGTCGCCCGCGCGGCCGGCAGCCGGTCGACGAGCGCGCCGAGCCGGGACTCGGCGGCCACGTCGAAGACCAGCACCAGGTCGGGCGCCGGCCAGGCCCGCGCCTCCGGCACCAGCAGGTCGAGGCCGGGCAGCGCGGTGAACGGCTCCGGAATCTCGAACTCACCGGGGAACGTCGCCTGCACCTGCGCGGCGCCCAGCCGGCGCAGCCCCAGCGCGAAGCCGAGCATGCTGCCCAGCGCGTCGCCGTCCGGGTTGACGTGGCAGATCAGCAGCACCCGCCCGGCCGGCGCCAGCTCGCGGATCGTCGAGACGGCCGCCGACCAGTCGGCGGCGGCGGGCTTGGCCGGGGCGGCGACCGCCTCGGTCACCCCTGATCCTCGCGGGCGCCGACCCGCTCGTCGGCCTCCTCCACGTCCTCTTCCTCGACCTTGTACGGGTCCGGGTCGCCGGCGTACTGCTTACCGGCGGCGAGCCGCTGTACCTCCTCGTCGCGGTGCCGGGCCGCGGCCAGCAGATCGTCGATCTCCTTTGCGTGGTCCAGGACGTTGTCCAGCACGAAGGTCAGGCTCGGCGAGTGCCGCAGGCCGAGAGCGTGGCCGACCCGGGAGCGGAGCATGCCCTTGGCGCTCTCCAGCGCCGCCGCGGTGGCGGCCTGCTCGGTCTGGTCGCCGAGCACGGTGTAGTACACGTGCGCGTCACGGAGGTCTCCCGTGATCCGGGCGTCGGTGATCGTCACCATGCCGAGCCGGGGATCCTTGATCTCTCGCACCAGCGATGCCACCAGCTCGCGGATTCGCTCCGCGTGCCGACGCGTCTTGGCCGGATCCGACATATCGCCCACCTCCGACAACTTTCCCTGCGGGTGAACCACCCCGCCCAACGCCTGAAGCCTACCCATGACGACCGCACGCCGAACGTCCCGGCCGTCCGTCACCGCCCCGCCCCACCAGCGCGGATCAGTCCTCGTCGCCGTGTAGCCGTCGCCTCACGGAGAGCAGTTCGATCTCCGGGCGCCCGGCGACCTGGTTCTCACAGGTGTCGATCACCGCATGCGCCTGGTGCGCCTCGGCGGCGACGACGGCCACCCCGATCTGGGCGCGTCCGTGCAGGTCGTGCGCGCCGACCTCGGCGACGCTGACCTCGTATCGGCGCAGCATCGCGATGATCGGACGAAGGTAGGAACGCTTCTGCTTGAGCGAGCGGGAGTCGCCGGGCAGGAGCAGGTCAAAGAGCGCGGATTCGATATACATCAGCGAGCAGGGTACGCCCGTCGCCGGTGAAGATCAGCCGGATTTCCGGGCCACCACGACGTCGCGCTCGATGCCCTGATCGACACGGTGGCTCAGCTCCTCGTGCGCGACGAGTTCGAGGCCGTTGGCGAGCAGGATGTCCTCGGCGAGCTCCCGCTTCGCCACCTTGGTGTTCCAGGACAGCCCGATGGCGCCGCCGGGACGCAGCAGCGCCAGCCACTGCGGCACGGCCCGCTCCAGCAGGTCGAGCGGCCGGCGGGACATGCCGCCCTCGTCGTCGTAGCTGCCGTGCGCGACGCCGTACGGCAGGTCCGCGACCAGCACGTCGACGGTGTTGGCCCGGATCAGGCCGTCCAGCGCCGTGGTGTCCGCGTTGAGCACCGTCAGCCGCTGCACCACGCCGGCCTTGTGATCCTCCTTGCTCGCCGCCATCGTGATCTCGAGGCGGCGGGCGGCGCGGCGGCCCTGGCGGCGGACCGGCACCAGCTCGGCGGTGTGCTTGAGGCGCTTGCGCTTGAGCCAGGTCTGCAGGAACAGCTTGTACGCCTCGACGTCCTTGCCGTCGATCTCCACGCCGATGGCGTCGTAGCCGTACATGAGGGCCTGGTTGAGCGTGGTGCCGCGGCCCGCCAGCGGATCACCCACGACGAGGTGGCCGTCGAGCATCCGCGACGCGGAGGCGGAGGCCAGCAGCGTGAGGTTGAGCAGCAGCTTGGTGAACTGCTCGTTGGTCTTGCCGGCGTACTTCGGAATGGTGATCAGGTCGCTGTCGTAGCGGGCCAGCGGCGTGAGCTCGACCGGGCGCAACAGGTCGTCACCGACCCGCTCGAAGAGGGCGTAGGCCGCCGACATGTTCGACAGGTAGGCGACGTCGCGCGGCAGCAGGTCGGCGTCGAAGGTCAGGTACTCCACCCCGCCGATCGCCTCGGCGTCGACGTCCGTGACGTCCCCCGACAGCACCGGCCGGAACGCGGCCAGCTCGGCCCGGGAGAGGCGGCCGGCCTGGTCGGCGTACACACGGTTGGCGGAGGGCGCGAGCAGCATGGCATAGCGAGACATTCCAGTAGTAAAGACAACGGCCCCCGGCGCCGAAGCGCCGGGGGCCGTCAGCCGGGGTTTGTTACGCCCGCGGCTTCTCACGCATCTCGAAGGTCTCGATCACGTCGCCGGCCTGCGGCGAACCGAAACCGGTCAGGGTCAGACCACACTCGAAGCCCTCGCGGACCTCGGTGGCGTCGTCCTTGAACCGCTTCAGCGAGCTGATCGTGACGTTGTCCGCCACCACGGTGCCCTCGCGCAGGATGCGCGCCTTGGCGTTGCGGCGGATGAGACCGGAGCGGACCAGACAGCCGGCGATGAGACCGATCTTGGACGAACGGAACACCTCGCGGATCTCCGCGGTGCCCAGCTCGACCTCCTCGAACTCCGGCTTGAGCAGGCCCTTGAGCGCCGCCTCGATCTCCTCGATGGCCTGGTAGATCACGCTGTAATAGCGGATCTCCACGCCGGCGCGGTCGGCCATCTCCTTGACCTTGTTGCTGGCCCGGACATTGAAGCCGATGATCGTTGCGGTCTGGTCCGAGGAGGCAGACGCCAGGTTGACGTCGCTCTCGGTGATCGCACCGACGCCGCGGTGGATGACCTTGAGCTGCACCTCGTCCGGGATCTCGATCTTGAACAGCGCGTCCTCGAGCGCCTCGACCGAACCCGATCCGTCGCCCTTGAGCACCAGGGTGAGCGACGTCTTGTCGCCCTCCTTGAGCTGCTCCAGGATCGTCTCGAGCGTGGCCTTGCCCTTGGAGTTCGCGAAGCTCGCCGCGCGACGGCGAGCCTGCCGCTGCTCGGCGATCTGCCGGACCGTGCGGTCGTCCTCGGCGGCCAGGAACGTGTCGCCGGCGCCGGGCACCGACGTCAGACCCAGGACGAGCACCGGCCGGGCCGGACCCGCCTCGGTGACCTGCTGACCGTTCTCGTCGAGCATGGCCCGGACGCGACCGTGCGCGCCACCCGCCACGATCGAGTCGCCGGCCCGCAGCGTGCCCCTCTGCACCAGGACGGTCGCGACAGCACCGCGGCCCTTGTCGAGGTGTGCTTCCACCGCGACACCCTGCGCCGGCCCGTCGATCGGAGCGGTGAGCTCCAGCGACGCGTCGGCGGTCAGCAGGACGGCCTCGAGTAGGTCGTCGATGCCGATGCCGGGCTTGGCGGCCACGTTCACGAACATCGTGTCGCCGCCGTACTCCTCGGCGAGCAGGCCGTAGTCCGTCAACTGCTGGCGGACCTTGTCCGGGTTGGCGTCCGGCTTGTCGATCTTGTTGACCGCGACCACGATCGGCACGTCGGCCGCCTTGGCGTGGTTGAGCGCCTCGACCGTCTGCGGCATGACGCCGTCGTCGGCCGCGACCACCAGGATCACGATGTCCGTCACCTGGGCACCACGGGCACGCATGGCGGTGAACGCCTCGTGGCCCGGAGTGTCGATGAAGGTGATGGCCCGGTCCTCGCCCTGATGCGGGACGACGACCTGGTAGGCACCGATGTGCTGGGTGATGCCACCCGCCTCGCCGGCGACCACGTTGGTCTTGCGGATCGCGTCGAGCAGCTTCGTCTTACCGTGGTCGACGTGACCCATGACGGTCACGACCGGCGGACGGGTGACGAGGCGGTCCTCGGCGATCTCGGCGTCGAGGTCGATGTTGAACCGCGACAGGAGCTCGCGGTCCTCGTCCTCGGGGCTGACGATCTGCACGTCGAAGCCCAGGTGCTCGGCGAGCAGCAGCAGCGTGTCGTCGGAGCACGACTGCGTCGCCGTCACCATCTCGCCCAGGTTGAACATCTCCTGGACCAGCGAACCCGGGTTGGCGTTGATCTTGTCGGCGAAGTCGGAGAGCGACGCACCACGCGACAGCCGGACCTCCTGGCCCTGGCCGCGGGGCGCACCCGACGACATCTGCGGAGCCGACAGGTTGTCGAACTCCTGACGCCGCTGCTTCTTCGACTTGCGGCCACGCGTCGGCCGGCCACCGGGACGCCCGAAGGCACCCGCCGCACCGCCGCCGCGACCGCGACCGCCACCACCCGGACGACCGGGAGCACCGGCACCGACCGGGCCGCCGCCGCCGGGACGGAAACCGCCACCGGCACCGCCGCCACCGCCGCCGGGACCGCCGCGGTAGCCACCGCCACCGCCGCCACCACCGGGACCGCCGCGGTAACCGCCACCGCCGGCGCCACCTGCGCCACCGGGACGGAAGCCGCCACCTGCGCCGCCGCCGGGACCGCCACGACCGCCACCGGGACCGCCGGGACGACCTGCGCCGCCGCCGGGACCGCCACGACCGCCGCCGGGACCGGCGGGGCGCTGTGCGGGCATGGACGCGGGGCTGGGACGCGGCGGCATCGAGGCAGGGCTCGGCCGCGGCGGCATGCCGGCCTGGTTGGGCCGGGGCATCGCCGACGGGGTCGGCCGCTGGGCGCCGCCGGAGACGCCGAACGGGTTGTTACCGGGACTGCGGGCCGGCGGGCGCGGCGCGCCACCCGGGCCGGGTCGGCCGGTAGTGGGCGCGCCCGGGGCTCCGGGACGCGTAGCCGCAGGCGAACCGGGACGCGGCGGAACCGTGCCCGGGCCCGGGGGCCGCGGACGGGAGGCCCCGTCGGCCGGGGGCTGCTGCGCCCGGCGCTCGGTGTCGCGCTGGCGGGCGGCCTGTGCCGCCTTGACGGCGGCCTCCTGCTCGGCCTTCAGCGCCGAGGCGCGCGCCTCGGCGGCCGCCACCTCGATGTCGTGGGCACTCGCCGGCTTGGCGACCGGACCGGGCGTGGGGCCCGGACGGCCGGGAACCGGCGGCTTGGGCCGGACCATCGAGCCGGGTGACGGCGCCGGGGACGTGGGCGCGCTGGTGGGCGCTCCCTCGGCCGGGGCGGCGGGCCGGCGCGGCGGCTGCGGCCGCGCGGTCGATGGAGTGGCCCGGGGGGTGCTGGGCGCGCTCGGGGCGCTCGGCGCGGCAGCGGCGGGTGCCGCCGGAGCGCCACCGCCCTGTGCGTCGAGGGCACCACGAAGTCGCCGGGCCACCGGGGCCTCGACCGTGCTGGATGCGGATTTGACGAACTCGCCCATCTCTTTGAGCTTGGCGAGAACGGTCTTGCTGTCGACCCCGAGCTCTTTGGCGAGCTCGTGAACGCGGGCCTTGCCTGGCACTGCACTCCTCACTTCGAGGTCGTGCGAGCAGCGCCCGCCGACCTCACTCGTGCACTAGAAGCCTGGTCATTTCAGGGACTTCATCGTGTGCTCATCTGGGTCGTCCTACCTTGCTGGACATGGATGGGGCACTTACCGCTCCATCATCGGTTGTTCCACGCGGCACGGAGACCGCGCGGATGTGCTCGGCAAGCAATCCGGTGTCAGCAACACCGGTGAGTCGCAGCGCGCGCCCGAAGGCACGACGCCGCTCCGCCTGCGCGAAACAGGCCGGATCAGGATGCAGATGCGCTCCCCGACCCGGCAGTCGACGGCCCGGATCGGGCTGAAGCCGGAGGTCACCCTCCGCTCCGACCGCGACGAACCGCAGTAAATCGGAGGCCGGCACGCGTGAGCGACACCCAACACAGGTTCGTGTCGGACCGGCCACCCGAAAGTCTACCCCCCGTACCGGACGCTCGCGTATCCGGTCAGCTTCCGGTCTCTGCGGCATCGCGCTCCACGGCCGGGTCCGGCTCGTTGTCCGGGCGGATGTCGATGCGCCAGCCGGTCAGCCGGGCGGCCAGCCGGGCGTTCTGCCCTTCCCGCCCGATCGCCAGGGAGAGCTGGAAGTCCGGCACGGTCACCCGGGCGGTCCGGGTGGCCGCGTCGACCACCTCCACCCGCAGCGCCTTGGCCGGCGAGAGCGCGTTTCCGACGAAATGCGCCGGGTTCTCCGAGTAGTCGATGATATCGATCTTCTCGCCGTGCAGCTCGCTCATGACGGCCCGGACGCGCTGGCCCATCGGGCCGATGCAGGCGCCCTTGGCATTGACGCCGGTCACCCGCGAGTGCACCGCGATTTTCGTACGGTGACCTGCCTCACGCGCGATCGCGGCGATCTCCACCGTGCCGTCGGCGATCTCCGGCACCTCGAGGGCGAAGAGCTTCTTCACCAGCGCCGGGTGGGTCCGCGACAGGGTGATCTGCGGGCCGCGGAAACCCTTCGCGACGTGCACCACGACGCAGCGGATCCGGGAACCGTGCTCGTAGGTCTCCCCCGGCACCTGCTCGGCCTGCGGCAGGACCGCCTCGAGCTTGCCCAGGTCGACGATGACGATGCCCTTCTCGGCGCGCGCCGCGTCGGCCTGCACGATGCCGGTGACCAGGTCACCGTCGCGGCCCGCGTACTCGCCGAAGTGCACCTCGTCGGTGGCCTCGCGCAGCCGCTGCAGGATGACCTGCTTGGCGGTCATCGCGGCGATGCGGCCGAAGTCGTGCGGTGTGTCGTCCCACTCGCGCACGATCGTGCCGTCGGCGTCCAGTTCCTGGGCGAAGACCTGGGCGGCACCGTTCTTACGGTCGATCTCCACCCGGGCGTGGCTCTCGGCCCCGTCCGTGTGCCGGTACGCGGTCAGCAGCGCTGTCTCGATCGCCGCGAGGATCGTCTCGAACGGGATCTCCCGCTCGCGCTCCAGGGCGCGCAGCGCCGCGAGGTCGATGTTCATCTCCCCTCGCCCTCCCCATTCTCGTCGTCGTCTTCATCTTCATCTTCGTCAACGGGCTCGTCGTCGTCCGGCTCTTCCTCGTCCGGGAAGACGGCCTCGTCCAGCCGCTTGAACTCGATCTGGACCTTGCCGGGCCCGAGGTCCGCGTACGGGACCTCACTGCTGCTGCCGTCGACGTCCAGCACGATGCCGTTCTCGTCGGCGGAGGTCACGCGGCCGGTCAGCGACCGGCCCGCGACGGTGACCGTCACCAGCCGGCTCACGTTGCGCCGCCAGTGCCGGGGCTGGGTCAGCGGCCGGTCCACGCCGGGCGAGCCGACCTCCAGCTGGTATTCGCCCGCCAGCACCTCGCCGCCGGTCTCCTCGGCCGTGTCGAGGGCCTGGGAGATCTCCCGGGACACCACGGCGACGTCGTCCAGGCTGATGCCGCCGTCGGCGTCGACCAGCACCCGGACCACGTGCCGCCGGCCCGCGCGGGACAGGCTTACGTCCTCGAGGTCGAAACCCGCGGCGACGACGACCGGCTCGATCACCGCGCGCACCCGGGACCTCGCGGCCACCAGGTCGATGCGGGGAGCGGCGGGGGCTCGGGTCTCTGCGACGGCATCGCGGCTGCGGCCGCCACTGCGGCGGTTGGCCGGCCGGGCACCGCCGCGATCACGCTGCGTCATCGGGCCCAACCCTTCTGCTCGAATGCGGCGGGCGGAGAGGGCTCCGCACGCCGAACGCCGGGAACACCGGGATGCCACCGGGGCGAAATCCCCGGCGGCTGACGCAGAGCGTAACGCGCCGCTGGCGCGGCCCGGCCGCCGCCGCTCCGAATCCGCGCCATGCGCAGGTCAGCGGCGTCCGCGCCGGGGCATGGCCACGATGGTGTTGACTTACCGCGTGAAAAGACGTCAGCTGATCCGCCTGGCGGCCGGCACGGCGCTGAGCGCGACGGCGCTGGCGGGCTGTGGGCTCCTCGACGACGACCCGGAGCCCGTCCCGCCGCCGGACGCGCTGCAGCCGGTGCTGGACGAGGCATTGCAGCTCGCAGCGGCGTACGACCGGGCGGTGCTGGCCGAGCCCGGGCTCGCGAAGCGGCTCCAGCCGCTGGCCGAGGACCACCGGGCACACGCGGCCGAGCTGGCCCGGGTGATCGGGGTGACGCTGCCCTCGGGCGCGCCCGCGTCGAGCGCGCCGGTGGCGGGCGGCGACGCGGCCGACTCGGTGGCGACCCTGCGCAAGGCCGAGCTGGCGGCGCTGAAGACGGCGTCCGCGGCCTGCCGCACCGCACCGGCCGCCCGCGCCGGTCTCGCCGGCTCGATCGCCGCCGCCCGCGCCACCCACGCGGAGGCCCTGCGATGAGCGCGGAACTGTCGGCCGCGCTGGCCGCGGAGGAGGCGGCCATCTACGCGTACGGGATCCTCGGTGTGCAGTTGACCGGCGAGGGTGACCTGGCCGAGGCCCGCGCGGCCGAGGCGGCCCACCGGGCTCGGCGGGACGCGCTGGTCAGCCGCCTCTCCGCGTTGCAGGCGAGCGCCGCGCCCGCGCCCGCCGGCTACGACCTGCCGTTCGAGGTCACCGACCGGGCCGGCGCGCTGAAGCTGGCCATCCAGGTCGAGGACGGCGTCGCGCAGGCCTGGCGGGCGGTGCTGCCGGCCAGCGAGGGCGCCGACCGGGCGACCGCGCTGAACGCACTGATCGACGCGGCCGTCCGCGCGACCCGGTGGCGACGCCTCGGCGAGGTCACCCCCGCGACGATGGCCTGGCCGGGAAGAGCCTGAGGAGCTTTCACACTTCGGGTTCTTGCCCGAGAATGACGCAGGTGTCGCAGGACGAGTACGACCTGGCCAACCCCCGCTGGCACCTGGCCACCCGGCTCCGTGACGTGATCCTGCGCCGCTGGTCGGCCGAGGTGCGGGCCATCGGCGTGCATGGCTCGATGGCGCACGGCGACGACTCCGACAGCAGCGACCTCAACCTGCACGTCGTCACGTACCGGCCGAACGCCGGGCCGCGCGCCGCCCTGCGCCGGGTCGACGGCATCCTGGTCGATCTCAGCGTCGGCACCGCCGACGAGGGCCTGCGCCGGGCCACGGAGCTGACCCCGCGCTGGCCGCTGGAGGCGGACCGTTACCTGACCACCCGCGACCTGTTCGACCCGCGCGGCTGGTTCGGCGCCCAGCGCGACGCACACCTGGGCAAGCTCGCCGAGACCCGCCCGGGTGAATTCTCCGGGCTCGCCCGGCGCAACTGGTGCGTGGCCTCGGCCGCGCACGCCCGGGCGGTCCGGCTGGCCGAGTGGTACGAGACCGACGCCGCCCTGATCCTGCTGGCCGAGGCGCGGCTGCACGCCGCCATGGTCAGCGGCCTGCTCAGCCGCACGTACTTCCGCAACCGCGCCGACGCGGTCAAGCGCACCGGCCTCGCCGGGGCGGACGCGACCGAGCTGGCCGCCGTCCTGCACGCGCAGGCGGAGGACCTGACCGCCCGGGGCCGCCCGGTCGACGGCCCGCTGGGCGCCCTCTTCGAGTAACGCACGGGAGATCCGCGCCAGCGCGTGTCCTAGGCGATGCCGACGCCGATCAGCGCGCCGACCACATAGGTCGCGCCGGCCGCCGCGGCACCGAGCGTCAGCTGCCACAGGCCGCCGCGCCACCAGGCGCGGCCGGTGAACCGAGCGAACAGGACGCCGGCCCCGAACAGGCCGGCGCCGCCGACCAGCAGAGCGGCGGGCAGGCTGTCGAAGCCCAGCAGGTACGGGAGCAGCGGAACCCCGGCCCCGATCGCGAAGCACACGAAGGATGACGCCGCGGCCGTCAACGGGCTCGGCAGCTCGTCCGGTACGACACCGAGCTCCTCCTGCGCGTGCACCCGCAGCGCCTGCTCCGGATTCGCCTTCAGCACGTCGGCCACCTGGCGCGCGAGCGGCTCGGGCAGGCCCCGGGCGGTCCACAAGCCGACCAGTTCGTCGGCCTCACCCTCCGGGTCGACCCGCAGCTCGTGCAGCTCCTTGTCCAGCTCGGCCGCGACCTGGTCGTTCTGGGTGCGGACGCTTGTGTACTCGCCGATGCCCATGGAGATCGCGCCGGCCACCAGGCCGGCCACGCCGGTGAGGACAAGGGTCTGCCGGCCGACGCCGCCCCCGCCGACGCCGGCGATCAGGGCGATGTTGGTGACCAGGCCGTCCATCGCGCCGAAGGTGGCCGCCCGCAGCCACCCGCCGGAGACGTCATTGTGGTGCTCCGTCGCCGTCACGGGAGGGTCAGAATCTCGTAACCCTCCTCGGTCACCACGAGCGTGTGCTCGAACTGCGCCGTCCACTTGCGGTCCTTGGTGACGACCGTCCAGCCGTCGTCCCAGGTCTCGTAATCGTGGGTGCCGAGGGTGATCATCGGCTCGATGGTGAAGGTCATGCCGGGCTCCATCGCCACGTCGAGCCGCGGGTTGTCGTAGTGCGGGATGTAGAGCCCGCTGTGGAACGTCTCGCCGATGCCGTGTCCGGTGAAGTCGCGGACCACGCCGTAGCCGAAGCGGCGCGCGTAGGCCTCGATGACCCGGCCGATCGCGTTGATCTGCCGCCCGGGTGCCACCGCCCGGATGCCGCGCATCATCGCCTCGTGGGTCCGCTCGACCAGCAGCCGCGCCTCCTCGCTGACGTCGCCGACGCAGAAGGTCGCGTCGGTGTCGCCGTGCACCCCGCCGATGTACGCCGTCACGTCGACGTTGACGATGTCGCCGTCCTCGAGCACCGTCGTGTCCGGGATGCCGTGGCAGATGACCTCGTTGAGCGAGGTGCAGCACGACTTGGGGAACCCCTTGTAGCCCAGCGTCGACGGATACGCACCGTGGTCGCAGAGGAACTCGTGGACCACCCGGTCGATCTCGTCGGTCGTCACGCCCGGCTTGCAGTGCTCCCCGGCGAGCTGGGTGGCCTGCGCGGCGATCCGCCCGGCGACGCGCATCCGCTCGATGGTCTCGGGGGTCTGCACGTGCGAGCCGCGCCACTCCTTCGGACGCTTCTTCCCGACGTATTCAGGGCGGGTGATCTGCGGTGGCACCGCCCGCCACGGCGACTGCTTTCCCGGCACGAGAGGGGCACGAACGGTCATCGGCCCAGCTTATCGCCGCCCGCCTGCGGCACCCCTGCGGTGTGACGGTAGATAACAGCTCGGTTGACCCTGATGACCGGTTGTTGCCGCCCCTGGGCCGCTGTGTAATCGTGTCAGCGTGGATCAAGACAGCGCCGAGACGATCTTCTCGGCCAGCACCTCGACGGACGGCGACCGTGCCACCGTCGTGGTCAGCGGCGAGGTCGACATGTCCACGGCCGACTCCATGTTCGCGGCGGCGACCGGCGAGGGTACCGGCGGCGTCACCCTGGACCTGCGCGCGGTCACCTTCTTCGACTCCGCCGCCATCCACGCGCTGATCAGGCTCGCGGAGCGCTATCCGGGCACCCTCGAGGTGATCCCGTCGCCACAGGTGCACCGGGTGCTCGACATCTCCGGCCTGGCCGGCCAGCCCTGGCTCCGCCGGCGCGGCTGAGCCGGCCCGTCAGGACCGGCTGATCGGCCGCCGCAGGGTCACGGCCGTGCCGGTCTCCGAGCGGTCCACCGACAGCTGCGACAGCGCGCCGATGAGCGCCAGCCCGCGCCCGCGGAAGCCGGCCGAGGTCGCCGGCCGCCAGGTGCCGGTGTCCCGTACGGTCGCCGTCACCGCGTCGTCGCCGACCGACACCTCCACTGTGATCACCGGCTCGGCGGGCTCGATCGGGTGCTCGATCGCGTTCGCCGCCGCCTCCGATACGGCCACCGTCAGATCGAAGACGTCGTTCTCGGGAACGCCGTTCGCCGCCAGGAAGTCCTCGAGCCGGCGCCGCAGCACGCGCAGCCGGGTCGGGTCGGCGGGCAGCCGCAGCGCGAACTCGCGCGGCTCGGTGGCCTGCAGCGCGAGCAGCGCGATGTCGTCGCGGCGGGTCTGCTGCGCGGCACGGGCGAGCAGGCCGTCGAGCAGGTCCTCGACGTGCTCGGTCGGCTTGGCGAGGTCGGTACGCAGCTCGGCGAGGCCCGCGTCGATGCCCCTGCGCCGGTCCTCGATCAGGCCGTCGGTGTAGAGCAGCAGCCGCTGCCCGGGCGCCAGCTCCGCCTCGCGGGTGGGGTAGCTGACGTCGCGGAGCGCCCCGATCGGCGGCCCGAGGGCCTTCGCGTACAGCAGCTCGCCCTCCTCGCCGGGCAAGGCCACCATCGGCGACGGGTGCCCGGCCGAGGAGTAGTGCAGCCGCCGGGTACGCGGGTCGAAGCGGACACAGACGACGGTCGCGAACTGGCGCCCGCCGAGGTTGTCCACCAGCCGGTTGAGCCGGCTCAGCGACTCGCCGCAGTCGAAACCCTCCAGGATGTACGCCCGCAGCGCGTTCCGGAGCTGGCCCATGCCGGCCGCGGCCTGCACGCCCTTGCCGACCACGTCCCCGATCACCAGGAAGAGCTGCTCGTCCGGGGCCAGGAAGACGTCGTACCAGTCGCCGCCGACCTCGGCCTCGGTGCTGCCGGGCAGATAGCGGCTCGCCACGATGGCCCCGGGCACCCGCGGCAGCGTGTGCGGCAGGAGGCTGTGCTGCAGCGTGCTGGCGATGCGGTGCTCCGCCTCGTAGAGCCGGGCGTTCTCCAGCCGCAGGCCGATGAGCCGGGCGAGCTGGGTCAGCAGCACCGGCTCGGGCGGGCCGTCCGCACCGGACCAGACGCTCAGCTCGCCGAGCGTCGCACCGGACGTGTCCGGCAGCGGCAGGACGGCGTCCGCGGCGTCCGCGGCGGCGGCACCGCCGTCCACCTCGGCCCGGGCGCCCGGCGTGGTGACCACCACGCGGCCCGCCGAGGTCATCGCCCGCACATGCCGGGCGGCGACGTCGAGCACCTCGGCGGTGGTGCGGACCGTGTTGACGGCCGCGGCCGCGTCGACCAGGCCGCGCAGCCGGCTGATGATCTGCCTGCGGGCCTGGCCCAGCTCGAGGTTGGCCCGGACCCGGGCGGTCAAGTCACGCACCGAGAACGGCTTGACCAGATAGTCGTCCGCGCCCGCCGAGAGCCCTTCCACCGAGGACTCCTCACCGGCCCGGGCGGAGAGCACCACGATCGGCACGTCCCGGGTGCGCTCGTTGGCCCGCAGCGCCTTGATCAGGGCGAAGCCGTCCAGCCGCGGCATCATCACGTCCGTCAGGACCAGGTCGAAGTGCTCCGTCCGGGCCCGCTCCAGCGCGTCGACGCCGTCGACCGCGGCAGTGACGTCCCAGTGCGGCCGGAGCAGCCGGGCGACGTGATCGCGCAGATCGGCGTTGTCGTCCACGAGCAGCACCCGCCCCCGCCGGGCGTCCTGTACCCCGCCCGGGTCGGCCTGCGCGGGCGCGGACTCGTCCAGCCACCAGTGCGCCTCCTCGACGTAGAGGCGGGCCTGCTCGTCCGGTACGGCCGTCGAGCCGTCGCCGATGACCCGGTCGGCGGGCAGGTGCGCCGTCCCGAGCGGGATCTCGACGGTGAAAGTGCTGCCGACGCCCGGCTCGCTCCGCGCGGTCGCCGTGCCGCCGTGCAGCTCCGCCAGCTCGCGGACCAGGGCCAGCCCGATGCCCGTGCCCTCGTGGCTGCGGGACCAGGCGCCGGTGACCCGGTGGAAGCGGTCGAAGAGCAGGCGCTGCTCGGCGGCGGAGACGCCGACGCCGGTGTCGCTGACCTCGAGCACTGCGGAACCCGCGCGCTCGGCTATGCCGATCGTGATGCCGCCGGCGGGGGTGAACTTCACCGCGTTGGAGAGCAGATTGAAGACGATCTTCTCCCACATCTCGCGGTCGACGTACACCGGCGCGGGCAGCGGCGGGCAGTCGACGTCGAAACTCAGCCCCGCCCGCTCGGCCGCGGACCGGAACGTGCTGGCCAGCCGGGCGGTGTAGTCGGCAAGATCGGTGGGCCGGTACGCGGCGCTGAGCCGGCCGGACTCCAGCCGGGAGAAGTCGAGCACGGTGTTGACCAGCTTGAGCAGCCGCATGCCGTTGCGCTGCATCGGCAGCAGCCGCTCCCGCTGGTCGTCGCTGAGCCCGGAGCCGCCGAGCAGTTCCTCGAGCGGGCCGAGGATCAGCGTCAGCGGGGTGCGGAACTCGTGGCTCACGTTCGAGAAGAAGTTCGTCTTCGCCGAGTCCAGGGCGGCCAGCTCGGCGGCCCGCCGGCGTTCCTGCTCGTAGGCGCGCAGGTTGGCCACCGCGCGGGAGATCTGTGCGGTGGCCAGGTCGAGGAAGTCGCGGTAACCGCGGTCCAGCGCCAGGAACCGGCTGACCCCGACGACCAGCACCCCGACGTCGCTGGTGCCGGCGCCGACCGGCAGCACGAGCGCCTCGGCCGCGGCGGCCGCGGGCGGCGGGTCGGCCGCGTCGGCGACCGGCAGGGTGCCCGGCCGGTGTGAGCGCATGACCTCGTCGACGACCGTGTGCGCGGCGGAACCGATCGGCCAGCAGGCGGACGGCGGCACGCCGCAGACCCCGGCCAGGGCCAGCTCGCCGCCGCCGTCGGGATCATCGAGGTAGAGGGCGGCGAACGGCACGTCCGCGTCGTTCTCGCCGAGGACCTGCGCGACCTGGGTGCCCAGCGCGGCCTGATCGGGCGAGTCGGCCAGGCGGGAGCCCAGGGCGCTGAGCGTACGCACGCGGCGGTCGGCCAGGACCCGTCGCGTGGTGTCGCTGACGATGCAGAAGACGCCGCCGACGCTTCCGTCGCGGAGCCGGATCGGGTCGTAGGAGACGTCGAAGTACGTCTCCTCGAGGAAGCCGTAGCGCTCGAGCATGAACAGGTGGTCGGCCGCGTAGAACGCCTCGTCGCGGGCCACCACGTCGTGGAAGAGCTCCTGCAGAAGCGACCAGGTCTCGGCCCACATCTCCCGGCCCGGGCGGGCCAGGTGGCCGGGGTGCTTGCTGCCCATGGTCGGCAGGTAGGCATCGTTGTAGAGCGCGCAGTGCTCCGGGCCCCAGAAGAGGATGATCTGCGCCCTGGAGGCGAGCATCGTGCAGACGGCGTCGGCCAGCTCCGGCGCCCAGCCGGCCGGCTCGCCGAGCGGTGTCGACGCCCAGTCCAGCTCGTGCATGCGGCGGCCCATCTCGCCACCGCGCTCGAACGCCGTCCGCAGCCGCTCCGGCACGGCGCCGTCCGCGCTCGCCCGCATGCGTCCTCCCGCGGATGGTTCGGCCGTCAAGTTCTGGCACGGTAACACCCGGCCGTCGGCGCTTTCAGCGGTAGCCGGGCCGTGGCTAGCGTTGCGCCGTGATGTCTTCCGTGCTTGATCTCGCTCTGACCGAATCGTCGTTGCGTCCGCTGCCCGGGCCGGCGGCCGAACTGCTGCGCGAGCTGAACGCGCCGCCGCGGCTCGGCGCGCACCTGCGGATCGTGCACGACGTGGCGTGGTCGCTCACGGACACCCTGGGACGCCGCCGGCCGGACCTGGAATTCGACACCACCGCCGTGCTGTTCGGCGCCGCGACGCACGACATCGGCAAGATCATCCACGTCGGGGAGCTCTCCGCTCCGGGGCACGCGCACGAGGAGGCGGGCCGGGACCTGCTCCTGCGGTACGGCGTGCCGGCGCACCTCGCGCGGTTCGCGGGCAGCCACGCCTCCTGGGACGACCCGCACGTCACGCTCGACGATCTGCTGGTCAGCCTCGCGGACAAGGTATGGCGCGCGGCCCGGGTGGAGGAGCTCGAAAGGCTGGTGTGCGCCCTGCTGGGCGGGGCGCCGTGGGAGGCGTTCCTGGAGCTGGACGACGTGCTCCGGCAGCTCGCGGCGGGCGCGGACGCCCGCCTCGCGTTCCAGGCGTCGTACCCGATACTCCCCTGACCCGGCTGGTCCCGGGCCGGCTCAGGCCGCGATCGCGGTCGCGCCCAGCCCCGACCGGCCGGCCGCGGCATCGACCAGGGCCGCGAAGACGCGCAGGTCACCGGTGCGCTCGGGGTGCCACTGCACGCCCAGGGCGAAGTACCGGTCGCGGTCCTCGATGATCTCCACGACCCGGTCCTCCGGGCACCATCCGGCCACGGTGAAGCCGCCCGGGTCGTCGATCGCCTGGTGGTGGAACGAGTTCACGGTCAGCCTCGGCCCGAGCAGCGCCCGGGCGACGGAACCGGACTTGAGCACCACGTCGTGGCGCCCGAAGTCGGAGGAGTCGGCGGCGAGCGGGTCGGTGCCCGGCGCGGCCCGGTGCCGCTCGTGGCCGATCAGGTCGGGCAGGTGCTGGTGCAGGGAGCCGCCGGTGGCCACGGCCATCACCTGCAGGCCGCGGCAGACGCCGAGCACGGGAAGATCCGCTTCGAGGGCGGCGCGCATGAGCATCAGCTCGGAGGTGTCCCGGACCGGGTCGGACTCGGTGGCGGGGTGCGGTTCGGCGCCCCAGTTGGCCGGATCGACGTCGCCGCCGCCGGCGAAGACGATGCCGTCCAGCGACTCGAGCACGTCCGTGCCGGGATCGTCAGGCGTGATCAGTACCGCGCGGCCGCCGGTTGCGTGCACCGCTTTGACGTAAGACATCGGCAGCATGCCGACCAGCTGGTCGTTGGTGCCGTACCTGACCTGCTGGGCGTACGCGGTCAATCCGATCAATGGCCTGCGCATACTCCTGCGATCCTCCTTCGCCTGCAAAACCTGCGTATCGGCGGCCGCCCGGCGTTCCTTAGCCTCCTGCGGCGGCCACCAGGGCGCCGAACAGCCTTTTGTCCCGTATCACCTCCGGGTGCCACTGCACGCCGAGCACGAAGCTCCGCGACGGATCCTCGACCGCCTCCGGCACGCCGTCCTCGGCCCGGCCGGTGATCGTCAGCGAGCCCGGATCGTCGACACCCTGATGGTGGAAGCAGTGCACCCGGTTGTCCTCGCCCATCAGGCCGGCGATCCGGCTGCCCTCGGCGAACCGGGCCTCGTGCATCCCGTAGACGCCCGGCGCGGGGCGGTGGCGCTCGTGCCCGAGCAGGTCCGGCAGGTGCTGGTGCAGCGTGCCGCCCGCGGCGACGGTCAGTAGCTGCATGCCACGGCAGACGCCGAGGATGGGCAGGTCACGGGCGAGCGCGGCGCGGGCGAGCAGCATCTCGGCGGCGTCCCGCTCCGGCCGGACGACGGTCCGGGGCGCCGGTTCGGCGCCGTAGAGCTCGGGACCGAGGTCGGCGCCGCCGCTGAGTACGAGTCCGTCGAGCAGGCGCAGCACGTCGGCGTCGAGGTCGTCGGGCGGGATCAGGACGGCCCGGCCGCCGGCCTGGGTCACGGCGGCGACGTAGTCGTGCGGCACCAGCGTGGTGGGCAGCTCGTGCCACACCCCCCAGGTGGCAGGCTCCACATAGGTGGTGATGCCGATGACAGGTCGCATCTTTCCTACGGTATCCAGGTCCGGTTACGGATCAGGTCGCCCGAGCGGATGATCCGGACGCCGAACCGGACGCAATTCCGCAACGCCCGGATCCGGGTGCGCGGCGCCCGCTCTGGAAGCCGAACGCCGCGCCCGGACCCTCGGACCGCCCGTGCAGCGATTGCAGCGTGCATGAGCGGAGATGCGGCCCCTTCGCCCGGCGCGAGCCGGGCGTACAGGGTCGTTGCCCGATGTAAAGACTTCTTAAACAATTACAGAGGTGTTACGTAGGCACCCGTGATACCGCCGTCGACGACGAACTGCGAAGCGGTCATGAAGGACGCGTCGTCGCTGGCCAGGAACGCCACGGCCGCCGCGATCTCCGCGGGCTCCGCGAAGCGGCCCATCGGTACGTGCACCAGGCGCCGTGCCGCGCGCTCGGGGTCCTTGGCGAAGAGCTCCATCAGCAACGGGGTCGCGACCGGGCCGGGGCAGAGCGCGTTGATCCGGATGCCCTCCCGGGCGAACTGCACGCCCAGTTCGCGGGTCATCGCGAGCACGCCGCCCTTGCTGGCCGTGTACGCGATCTGCGACGTCGCCGCGCCCAGCAGCGCCACGAACGACGCGGTGTTGATGATCGATCCCTTGCCCTGGCGCTGCATGTGCGGGATCGCGTACTTGCAGCAGAAGAAGACGCTTGTGGTGTTCACCCGCAGCACGCGCTCCCACGCGTCCAGGCCGGTGACCAGGATCGAGTCGTCGTCCGGCGGCGAGATGCCGGCGTTGTTGAAGGCGATGTCGACCCGGCCGTGCCGCTCGGCCACCCCGTCGAAGAGCGCCCGGACTGCCGCCTCGTCGCTGACGTCGCAGGCGACGAACTCCCCACCCACCTCATCGGCCGCCGCCTTGCCGGCATCCGCCGAGATGTCGACGCAGACGACCCTGGCACCCTCGGCGGCGAACCGGCGCGCGGTGGCCAGTCCGATGCCGCTGCCGGCGCCGGTGATGACGGCGACCCGATCCTGCAAACGTTCCACAGATGACCTCTCAGCTGTCCGTCGAGATGAAGACGTTCTTGACATCGGTGAACGACAGCAGCGCGTCGGGACCCAACTCGCGGCCGAGACCGGACTGCTTCATGCCGCCGAAGGGCGTCCAGTAGCGCACCGACGAGTGCGAGTTGACGCTGAGGTTTCCGGTCTCGACGCCCCGCGAGACGCGCAGCGCCCGGCCCAGGTCACGGGTCCAGATCGAGCCGGAGAGGCCGTACTCGGTGTCGTTGGCGAGCCGGATGGCCTCGGCCTCGTCGCGGAACGGCAGCACCGACAGGACCGGCCCGAACACCTCCTCGCGCCAGTGCGGGTCGCCGGCCGAGCGGGCGAGCAGCACCGTGGGCGGGAACCACCAGCCGTCGCCGGTGGGCGCCTCGCCGGCGAACGCGATCTCGGCGCCGGCCGTGTAGGAGGCCACCTTGGCGCGGTGCCCGGCGGAGATCAGCGGGCCCATGTCTGCCGTCTCCAGCGCGGGGTCTCGTACCCGGAACGCCTTGACGGCCGGCTCGAGCAGGGCGAGGAAGCGGTCGTACACCGAGTCCTGCACGAGCAGCCGCGACCGGGCGCAGCAGTCCTGCCCGGCGTTGTCGAAGACGCCGGCGGGTGCGCTCGCGGCCGCGCGCTCCAGATCGGCGTCGGCGAACACGACGTTCGCGCTCTTGCCGCCCAGCTCGAGGGTCACCCGTTTCACCTGGTCGGCGCAGCCCGCCATGATCGACTTTCCGACCTCGGTCGAGCCGGTGAAGCAGACCTTGCGCACGGCGGGATGGGTGACGAAGCGCTGCCCGACCACCCGGCCCTTGCCGGGCAGCACCGTGAAGACGTCCTCGGGAAGGCCGGCCTCGAGCGCCAGCTCGGCGAGGCGGATCGCGGTCAGCGGGGTCAGCTCGGCCGGCTTGAGCACCACGGTGTTGCCCGCGGCGAGCGCGGGTGCGAAGCCCCAGCCGGCGATCGGCATCGGGAAGTTCCACGGCACGATGATGCCGACCACGCCGAGCGGCTCGTGGAACGTGACGTCGAGGCCGCCGGCCACCGGGATCTGACGCCCGGACAGCCGCTCCGGCGCCCCCGCGTAGAAGTCGAGCACGTCGCGGACGTTGCCCGCCTCCCAGCGCGCGTTGCCGATGGTGTGGCCCGAGTTGCGCACCTCCAGGCCGGCCAGCTCCTCGATGTGCTCGCCCACCACCGCGGCGAAGCGCCGCAGCAGTCGCGCCCGGTCTCCCGGGGCGACGTGGCGCCACGAGAGGAAGGCGCGCTGCGCCCGCTCGATCGCGGCGTCGGTCTCGGCGAGTCCGTTCGACGGCACGGCCGCGAACACCGCCCCGGTCGCCGGATTGATCACATCGGTGCTGTCCACACGCCACCTCCCACGTTGATCATCACACGCTGCGGGTCACAGGCGCTCGAATCCCCGGCGTAGCTCCCAGTCGGTGACGGCGGCGTCGAAGGCGGCGACCTCGACCTTCGCCATGTTCGTGTAGTGCGCGACCACGTCGGCGCCGAACGCGTCCGCCGCGACCGGGCTCAGGTCCCACAGCTCGAGGGCGTCCCGCAGCGTGCCGGGCACCCGCGGCGCGGCGGCGTCGGAGTAGGCGTTGCCCCGGAACTCCTCCTCGAGCTCCAGCTCGTGCTCCAGCCCGTGCAGCGCCCCCGCGACCAGCGCGGCGATCGCCAGGTACGGGTTGACGTCGCCGCCGGGCACCCGGTTCTCCACCCGCATGCCCTGGCCGTGCCCGGCCATCCGCAGCGCGCAGGTGCGGTTGTCGACGCCCCAGCGCAGCGCGGTCGGTGCGAACGAGCCCGGCTGGTACCGCTTGTAGGAGTTGATGTTCGGCGCGAAGAGCAGGCTGAACTCGCGCATGGTGGCGAGCAGCCCGGCCACGACCCGCTGCCCGGTGACGCTCAGGTGTGCGGGCCCGTCGCCGAGCATCGCCGAGCGGCCGTCGTCGCCGCGCAGCGAGAAGTGGATGTGGCAGGAGTTGCCCTCGCGCTCGTTCGGCTTGGCCATGAAGCTGAGCGCCATGCCCTCCTGCGCGGCGATCTCCTTGGCGCCGTTCTTGTAGATGACGTGGTTGTCGGCGCAGGTCAGCGCGTCGGCGTAGCGGAAGGCGATCTCGTGCTGGCCGAAGTTACACTCGCCCTTGGCGCTCTCCGGCACGAGGCCGGCGCCGTACATCTCGTTGCGGATGCGGCGCAGCAGCGGCTCGACCCGGGCGGTGCCGAGCAGCGAATAGTCCACGTTGTACTGGTTCGCCGGGGTCAGGTTCCGGTAGTTCCGGCTGAAGGCCTGCTCGTAGGTGTCCTTGTAGAGCACGAACTCGAGCTCGGTGCCCGCGTAGGCCGTCAGCCCGTGCTCGGCGAGCCGGTCGAGCTGCCTGCGCAGGATCTGCCGGGGCGACGCGTAGACGGCCTCGCCGTCCGTGGTCGCGAGGTCCGCGAGGACCATTGCCGTGCCGGGCTGCCACGGCACCCGGCGCAGCGTGGCGAAGTCGGGCCTCATCACGAAGTCGCCGTAGCCGCTGCTCCACGACGACATCGCGTAGCCGTCCACCGTGTTCATGTCGACGTCGACCGCGAGCAGGTAGTTGCAGCCCTCGCTGCCGCCCGTCACGACCTCGTCCATGAAGAAGCGGCCGTGCAGCCGCTTGCCCTGGAGCCGCCCCTGCATGTCGGTGAGCGCGAGCAGAACGGTGTCGATGCTGCCGTTCGCGACGGCGACGTCCAGGTCCTCTAGTTCCATGGGAGAAGTCCTATCGCATCGGGCCGGCGTTCGGGGGCCGGACCGGCAGCCCGGCCCCCGCGTACCGATCACTCGGTCGGCTGGATCGGTTCCCCGTGCGCGGCCTTCTCGATCAGGTTCGACCTCGGGCCGGTGAACCACTTCCGGGCACTGGCGAACCACCAGACGGTGGCCGCGCCGACCACGACCAGCACGGCGACGATCGTGTAGTTGAAGGTGGTCGCCGTGATCGGGCTGGCCGTCGGCAGGATGAACAGGACACAGATGACGACGACCCAGACGATCGCTATCCAGCCGACCGGAGCGCTCCACTTGCCGAGGTTCCACGGCCCGGGCTGGAATTCCGGATTCATCCGGCGCAGCAGCACGGGACCGACGTAGGCGATGTAGAGCCCGATGACGGCGATGGAGGTGGCCGCCAGGTAGGCGGTGGTGTTCCACAGCGACGGCAGCACCAGCAGCGAGGAGATCGCCACGCAGAGCCAGATCGAGTTCGTCGGGGTGCCGGTGCGGGGGTTCACCTTCTTCCAGATCGAGGAGCCCGGCAGCGCGCCGTCGCGGGAGAACGCGTACGCCATCCGCGAGTTGGCGGTGACCGACGCCATGCCGCAGAACCACTGGGCGACCATGCAGATGAAGAGCAGGAAGGTGCCCGAGTTGTGCCCGACCGCGTCGATGAAGATCTGCGCGGGTGGTAGGCCGAGGGCGGTCGTCCGCGCGGTCTCGTAGTCCTGGATCGACCAGGTGATGGCGACGAGCAGGACGAATCCGGCGACCACCGAAACCACCACGGAGAGCACGATGCCCCGGGGAGCCGCCCGCGCGGCGTCGTGGGTCTCCTCCGCCACGTGCGCGGAGGCGTCGTAGCCGGTGTACGTGTACTGAGCCATCAGCAGACCGATGAGGACGGCGTAGACGCCGGCGCCGGCAAAGGTGAAGCCGGTCTCGTTGCGTACCTCGAAGAACACCTCGGAGATCGGCTTGTGCTGGTCGGGCAGCACGGTGAGCATCACCACGATGACCGCGACGCCGATCAGGTGCCACCAGGCGCTGACGTCGGAGAGCAGCCGGACCAGGCTCACGCCGAAGGTGTTCAGCAGGCCGTGCACCAGGATGATGATCAGGAAGATCACGAAGGTGCGGGCCTTGGTGACCTCCATGTCGAAGGTCAGGCTGAGGAACGCCGAGGTGGTGATGGCCGCGCCGAAGTCGATGGCCGCGGTGACGGCGACCTCGCCGAGGAAGTTGAACCAGCCGATGAACCAGGCCCAGGCGGCCTTGTTCTTCCTGGCGAGCGCGGCCGCCCACCAGTAGAGGGCGCCGGCGGTCGGGTATGCGGAACAGACCTCCGCCATCGCGAGCGCCACGAAGGTGACCATGATGCCGATGAAGAGCCAGCCGAGGGTGATGGCCATCGGCCCGCCCGCGGTCATCGCGATGCCGTACGACGTGATGGCGCCGGCCAGAATGGAGATGATCGAGAAGGAGACCGCGAAGTTGGAGAAGCCGGACAGTCGGCGGTGCAGTTCCTGCTGGTAGCCGAGCTGGGCGAGTCGTTCTTCGTCGGTGCTGGGTGCAGGGTTAACGCTCATTGCGACTCCCTTGACCGAGGGGCAGCTGTGACCTGGGCCACTGCTGTTCGGTGATGATCTACCCGGAGTGTTACGGCCGTCAATGAGCCGCGTTAATTGAGTTGTCCGGCGCGAAGGGCAACCCGCACACTCGTAGACATGTCAGGGCATCGAATCGCGGAGCGCGGCTCATCGCGCCGAATCTCCCGCGCGGCCCTGCCGGTGTTCTGAGCGCTGCGGAGCAGCGACCGGGCCCTCGGCAGGCCCGGCGAACACCCGGGGCGCCTCCGGCGCCCCACACCCGCGGCGACGCGGGGCGCGGTCACCTCTCTCTCGACGCGGCATCGCGCTGCGCCATGCGCCCGCCCCGCGTCGCCGCCCCATTCGCCCTAAAAATCTACAGCGGCGAGGCTAGAAATTCGCAGGTGACCGACCTAACATGGGGAGGGTCGGCAACGCACAGCCGACACGCAACTGGCAAGGACGCTGAGTTGGTTAAGGAGGACGAGATACCGCAGCAACGCGTAATCGCAACGTCCCCGACCCGACAAGAGGTGATCGCAGCCGATGCCCATCACTCAGCCCGTCCGCTAGCGGCACGCAGGCGGATGGACGGCGCCGACGACGGTCGGCCGCAGAATTGAACAGCCAGGGCCCCGGTAACCCGCCGGGGCCTTGGACTGTGTCCCGACGTTGACGAAAGGAAGCATGGGCACCGCGTTCGACGACGCCGACTTCCCGGCGTACACGATGGGTCGCGCCGCCGACATCATCGGCGTGACGCCGGCGTTCCTGCGCAGCCTGGGCGCGGCCGGCCTGATCGAGCCCGAACGCTCCCTCGGCGGACACCGCAGGTACTCCCGGCACCAGTTGCAGCTGGCCGTCCGGGTCCGGCAGCTGCTCGACGAGGGCATCCTGCTGACCGCGGCGTGCCGCATCGTGATGCTCGAGGATCGGCTGGCGGCGGCCCACCGCCGCATCGTCGCCCTGGGCGGCGTCCTCACGGCCGACGACGACGCCGACCTGCCCACGCAGACCCATCCGGACATCGCGATGACGAGGTATTACCCGTCGCCCCGCCCGGACCGCTCCGTGGCGCCCTGATCGCGCCGCCTGACTCCTCGGCGCGCGCCCGGACGGCCGCCGCGGTCGCCGGGTGCGCGAGCCTCGTGGGCGTACTGATCATGATCCTCGCACTGGTCGCCGCGCCCGGGTCGTGGCTGCGGGGATACATCAGCGAGGCCGGCGCCCCCGGGCTGCCGCTGGCCGCGCCGTACCGCCTCGGGCTGGTGCTGCTCGCCGCCGGCGCCGGGCTCCTCGGGCTCGCCCTGCGGCGCCGGTCCCGCCTCGTCGCGCTGCTGCTCGGGGGCGCCGCCGCCTTCGCCGCGACCTCCGGCGCCGTGCCCTGCAGCAGCCGCTGCCCGTTGCCGCCCTTCGAGCCGACGACCGCCGGCGACGTGGTGCACGCGGCGGCCACCATCGTCGCGTCGATGCTGCTTGCCGGCGCGATGGTCGCGGTCGCGGCCTGCCCGGCCCTGCGTCCCGCGCTCCGCCGGCCAGCCGCCGTCGCCGCGGCGCTCATCGTGCCGCTGGGTGGCGCGCTGGGCCTGATCATGCTGCTGGTCGGCCGCGGCCCGGTCGGCGCCGCCCTGGAACGGCTCGTCCTGCTCGTCGGCGTCGGCTGGCTCGTCGGCACGTCGCTGCTGACGGCGCTGCCGCGCACCCGCGGGCGCACGTCCCCGGCGCCGGCGCGGCGCGACGGGTCCGCGGTCCGCTGAGGTCAGACGACCCGGCGGACGAGGCCCAGCAGGGAACGCTCGACGTCCTCGATCGGGCGCTCCGGCTGGAACACCAGCCAGTCGACCGCCACGACCAGGCCCACCCCGAACAGCGCGGAGGCGGCCACCCGGACGTCGAGGTCCGCCGGCAGGTCCCCCGAGTCGACGCCCGCCCGGACGGTCTCGGCGATGGCCCCGATCGCCTCCTCCCGCAGCAGCACCAGGGTCTGCTGCCACTCCCGGTTGGTGCGCCACATCTCCGAGAGCAGCAGCTGCGCGAACGCCCGGTAGCGGCGGATGTACTCGAGCTGCGCCCGGATCAGGGCCGCCACCGCCTCCCGGGGCGGCAGGCCCTTTACCGCGGCGCGGAAGTCGTCGGTCAGCAGGCCGATGCCGTGCCGGAGCAGCTCCTCGAAGAGCGCCGTCTTCGAGGCGAAGTTGTAGTAGACGGTGCCCTTGGCGACCTTGGCCCGCAGGGCGATGTCGTCCACCGTGGTCGCGGAGAAGCCCTGCTCCGCGATCAGCTCAACCGCCGCCTCGAACAGGCGCTGCCGGGTGTCCTCGCGCCTGCGGGTCCTACCGTCCACGTTGTCAGATCACCAGCTCCGGATGCAGGGCGGACGGGGTCAGGCGGCGTGCCCGCCTGGCGACCGCCACGGTCAGGGCCAGCGCCCCGAGGCCGTAGCCCAGCAGCACCAGCATGCCCGTGATTACCGTACCGGCCGAGCCTCCATCGATCGCGTGCCGGAGGGCCCCGACGACGTAGGTCATGGGCAGCACCGGATGGATCGCCTGGAAGAAGCCCGGCGTGGTCTGCACCGGATAGGTGCCACCCGACGAGGTCAGCTGCAACATCAGCAGCGCCAGCGCGACGATCCGGCCGGCCGGGCCGAGCGCGGCGCCGAGCAGCTGCATGATCGCCGCGAATACCGCCGCGGTCATCAGCATCAGCGCGAGGGTGACCACCGGGTTCACCGGGCTCAGGCCGAGCCCGAACACCACAACGACGAAGAGCAGCAGGGCCTGCGCCAGCCCGACCGCCACCGCCGGCAGCAGGCCGGCGAGGGCGACCCGGTACGCGGGAGCGGCCGAGACGATGTACCGCCGGTTCAGCGGGCGCAGCACCATGAAGCTGATCATCGCGCCGACCCAGAGGGCCAGGGCCAGGAAGTACGGTGCGAAGCCGACGCCGTAGGTCGCGGCCGGGTGGCGCACCGTCCGGTCGAGACCGACGGGCTCGCTCAGCGCTTCCGCCCGTTCCGATGTGTCCTCGCCGTAACCGGGGATCTCCTCCGCGCCGTCCGACAGCCCGTCGGCCAGCTCGGCGGCGCCACCCTGCAGGTCGCCGAGGCCCGTGGCGAGCTGGTGACCGCCGGTGGACAGCTGACCGAGTCCACCGTTGAGCTGACGCGCGCCGGAGGCCAGCCGGTAGATGCCGCCGCGCAGGTCCGTGGCACCGGCCGCGGCGTCGGCGGCGCCGTTGTTCAGCCGCTGCGCGCCCGTCGCGAGCTCGCCGAGCCCGGTGGCCAGGTCGTCGATCTTCTTGCGGGCGGTGGCGACGTCGTCGGCCAGGCGCGGTGCGGCGTCCGCGACCTTGCGCGCCGTCACGGCGACATCGTGCAGCCGCTCGCTCAGGCCGTCCAGGTCGGCGCTGCGGATGATGGACTGCACCCGCTTCGCGGCGGCGACCAGTTCCCCGGCGGTCGCGCGCGCCTCGCCGATCCCGGGCGTCTCGTCGGGCAGGCCGTCCAGGTACGCCTTCAGCCGCTCGGAGCGCTCCACCGCGTCATCGGCGGCCGCGCTCAGCTTGCCGACGTTGCGGGCGAGCAGGTCGGCGCCGTCCGCGGCCTTGTTCGCGGCGTCCTCGATGCGCTTGGCGTTGTTGCGCAGCATCGGCTCGATCCGGTCGGCCGCGGTGTCGACCGCGCTAGCCAGCCGCTTGCCACCGGCCGCGGCCTGCTTCGTGCCCGAGGCGAGCTGTGCCGCGCCGGACCGCAGCGTGGCCAGCCCGTCGGCGAGGTCACCGGCGCCGCGCGCGGCGCTGCCGAGTCCGCCGGAGAGCTGCCCGGCGCCCCTGCTGGCGTCGTTGAGTCCACCCTCGAGCTTGTCGGCGCCCGAGCTCGCGTCGGTCAGGCCGTCGTCGAGCTTCCCGGCACCGTCGGCGGCCTCCCGCGTCTGCTTCTTGAGATCGGTGAAGCCGATCAGCATCTTGTCGAAGTAGCCGGTCTGCGCGCTCTTCGCGGCGGCGACCCGCACCTCCTCGAAGGCGGTACGGGCGAAGACGCCGGAGAGATAGTTCGTGGCGTCGTCGCTGAGCACGATGAGCTGCGCGGACTTCGGTACGGCGTCGGCGTCGGGCCCGGTGGTCAGGTTGGTGGAGAAGTCCCGCGGGATGCGGAGCGCGAGCTGGTAGCTGCCGTCGGCCAGGCCGGCCTCGGCGCCGCGCTCGTCGGTCACGTGCCAGTCGAAGACCTCGCGCTCGATCAGCTCGTCGGCGAGGTCCTGGCCGGCGTGCACCCTGGTGCCGTCGGTCGCGGTGGCGTGCACGTCCTCGACGACCAGGGCGGCGGGGATGTGGTTGAGGCGGCCGTAGGGATCCCAGAAGGCGTAGAGGTAGAGCGCGCCGTAGAGCAGCGGGATGACGGCGACGACCACGAGGGCGGCCGCGGGCAGGCGGCCGCGGAGGAAGCGGCGCAGCTCGAAACCGGCGAGCCGCACGCTGGACAACCTGGTCATGACTTCTCCTCGCCCCGCGCGTCTTCGTCTTCCGCGGTCTCTTCGTCTTCCGCGGTCTCTTCGTCTGTCGCGGCCGCCTCGTCTTCCGCGGCCGCTTCGGGCTCCGCGGCTGACTCGCCCTGAGCGGCCGGCTCGTCCTGCACGGCGGCTTCGGTCGGCTCGCCTTCGGCCTCCGGGTCCGGTGGCGGCGGCTCATCGCCACCGCCGGCCGGCGCGAGGAGTTCCGCGGCGGCACGGGCCACCCGCCGCTCGCGGAGCCGCGCGTCGTCGGCCTGTTCGAGCGCCGGGCCCGGCGGTTGCTCCGCGGCCCCGCCGAGGCGCACCGATGTGGACACCCGGGCCGGGTCGACCTCCCGGGCGGTCACCACGACCGCGATGCCGTCGGCGGCGACGTCGGCGAGCAGGCCCCAGAGCGACAGCGACTCGCGCCGGTCCAGTCCCTCGTCCACCCCGTCGAGCGCCACCACCCGCGGGTTCTCCAGCCGGGCCAGCACGAGCCCGAGCACCTGACGCTGATAGGGGCTGAGCTCGAAACCCTTCAGCGTCGGGTCGAGTCCGAGCAGCGGCACCTCCACGGCCTCGCGCGGCGACCGGCCGACCAGCAGCAGCCGCTCCCGGACGTGCTCGAGCACCGTCAGCACGGGCTCGGGCGAGGTCACGTCGGGCACGTAGCCCAGCGCGGCCGAGCCGACCACGCTGCCCGCCGACAGCTTGAAGCGCCGGGCGAGTGCGAGCAGGACCGTCGTCCGGCCGCTGCCCGGCGGGCCCACGACCGCGACGATCTCGCCCGGTTCAGCGGTGACGTCGAGATTGCGGAAGAGCCATCGGCGGCGGCGACGTACGCCCGCCCCGGTCGCGGTCAGCACCGGCATCAGACACCCAACTTTTCAAACTGACTGGTCAGTTCAAAAAACTTACCGGCGGACGCCGGTCGATGGCTGCCCCGGTGGTGGACCTCACGGACAAGACAGGGCAGTATCGGGACATGTCGACGCGCTGGGGCATGACCGTACCGCTGGGCGGGGTTCCGCTGGCCGATCACGCCGCGGTCTTCGCAGCCCTCACCGATGCGGGCTTCACCGACCTGTGGTCCTCCGAGGTCGCCGGCACCGACGCCTTCACCCCGCTGACGCTCGCGGCCGCCTGGCAGCCGCGGGCACGGCTCGGCACGGCGATCACCCCCGTCTTCACCCGCGGCCCCGGGCTGCTGGCGATGACCGCCGCCGCGCTGGCCGAGGCCGCGCCCGGCCGCTTCCAGCTGGGCATCGGCGCGTCCTCACCGGTCGTGGTCGGCGACTGGAACGCCGCCGACTTCACCAGGCCGTTCGCCCGCAGCCGCGACATGCTGCGCTTCCTGCGCGCCGCCCTGGCCGGCGAGCTGGTCGACCGCGAGTTCGAGACCTTCCGGGTGCGCCGCTTCCGGCTCGAGCGGCCGCCGGCCGCGCCGCCGGGCCTGCTGCTCGCGGCGCTGCGGCCCGGCATGCTCCGGCTGGCGGCGGCCGAGGCCGACGGCGTGATCCTGAACTGGCTGGCCGCCACCGACGTGTCCCGGGCGCTGGCCGAGGCGAAGTCGGACCGGCCGGGCTTCGACGTGGTCGCGCGCATCTTCGTCTGCCCGACGCGGGACGCCGACTACGCGCGCACGATCGGCCGCCGGATGATCGCGGCCTACCTGACGGTTCCGGCCTACGCGGAGTTCCACCGGTGGCTGGGGCGCGAGTCGGGGCTGGGTGCGATGTGGACGGCGTGGGCGGCGGGCGACCGCCGGGGCGCGCTGGCGGCGATCCCGGACGAGGTGGTCGACGAGCTGATCGTGCACGGCTCGCCCGAGGAGTGCCGCGACCACGTGGCCACCTACGCGGAGGCCGGCGTCAAGGTCCCGGTGATGGCCCTGGTCCCCACCCCCGAGCTGGAGAAGGCGGACCCGGCAACGGTCACCCGGCTGCTCACCAGGCTCGGCCGCGGCTAGGGCGTGTCCTAGAACAGCACCGTGGCGAAGCTGCCGTTCGGCACGAAGCCGCAGCGCGCATAGACCCGCCGCGCCGGCGTGTTGTAGTCGTTCACGTAGAGGCTCACGGTGGGCGCGACCCGGCGCAGCGCGTCCCGGACCACCGCAGCCATCGCGCCCGCGGCCAGCCCGCGGCCGCGGAACTCCGGGTCGACCCAGACGCCCTGCACCTGCGTGGTGCGCCGGGTGACGATCGCCAGCTCGGCCTTGAACACGACCCGGTCCCCGACGAACCGCGCGTAGGCGCGCTTGGCGCGCACCAGATCGGCGATCCGCCGCCGGTAGCCCCGGCCGCCGTCGTCCAGCAGCGGCGAGACGCCGACCTCTTCGGTGTACATCGCGACGGCCGCCGGGAAGAGCTGGTCGACCTCGCCGAGCTTCACCAGGCGCACGTCGGGATCCGGCATGATCGGCGCCTCGCGGTCGGCGACCAGCAGCGGCTGGTGCGGCCGCACGTCGCGCGCCGGCCCCCAATGGCCGCCGAGCCGGTCCCACAGCTCGAGCACCGCGTCCGCCCGCCCGATGATCGACGAACAGATCCGCGGTTCGGCGCCGAGCAGGTCCGCATAGGCGGCCACCGCCGCGGGAGTCGCGCACACCGGCACGAGATGCGCGCCCGACCAGCACACGGACTCGATCCGGCGACCGGTCCCGTAGCCGTAGATCCGGCCGTCGGACCGCCACCAGTTCAGCCCGTGGGCCGCCACACGCTCGGCGATCTGAGCACCGGCGTATGGGTCTTGGTCGAGGATCCGCTCGACCGCCGCCCGCTCGGACTCGCCGAGCTGGCGAATGGGCACCGTCAGCACAGCTATCAGATTGCCAGATAGCAGCCTTCACACGCCCCACCCGCCCCCTCGAAGAAAAGAAACCTTGCGGGCGACATGTTGCCGATATATCGTCTAACTATCGCCAACAGATCGGAGAAGATCATGCGGTTCGGACACATGCATGACATGCACGAGGGCCGCCGCCGCGGGTTCGGATTTCCGCCCGGCTTCCCCTTCGGACAGGGCGGATCAGGTGGATTCGGCGGATTCGGCGGCTTCGGCCCCGGCGGTCCGGGCGGGCACGGCCACCGCCGCGGCGGCCGCGGCAGCCGCCCCAACGTCCGGCCCGCCCTGCTCGCGCTGCTCCTCGAGCGGCCCATGCACGGCTACGAGATGATTCAGGAGCTGGAGAGCCGCACCGGCGGCATCTGGCGCCCCAGCCCGGGCTCGGTCTACCCGACCCTGCAACTGCTCGAGGACGAGGGCCTGATCGAGGCCGAGGCCACCGGCGGCCGCAAGCGCTTCACGCTCACCGACGCCGGCCGCGCGGAGGCCATCGCCGCGGCGGAGAACCCACCGTGGGCCCAGTTCAGCAACGACACCATGTCCCAGGTGCAGGACTTCCGCGACGCGGCGATCGGCATCATGGACGCCCTGCGCCAGGTGGGCTTCAACGGCACGCCGGAGCAGCGCCAGCGGGCCCTGGAGATCCTGAACGAGACCAAGCGCAAGCTCTACGCCGTCCTCGCCGACGGCGAGTGACCCCTTCTTAGTCGTGGTCCAGGCCCCGTCGTTGGTCCGGCGCCTTCTTCAGTACGGCGCGAGGGCCACCACAACCGCAACACCGTCGCCCGCCCGCACACCAGAACCGGGCGCCGACAGGCCACCGCCCGCCCCGGCCATCCCGCGCCACGACGCCGCGGACGCCCGGGCCGGGTGGGGTGCCGTCACCTCACCGCAACCCATCGACCCAACCCGGCAGCCGGACCGAACCGCCGTCGAGCCATTCGAGCGACCGGCCGGTTCAGCCCGGCGGCTGGGCCACGGCCCGGACCGGCGACTGGCCCTGAGCCTGGAGGCGGTTGCCGGTGTTGCGGTTGGGCACGGCCGTAGCCGTACCGGATGATCGGTTCGGTCAGGGTGGTCAGTGGACCGTGACGGTCGCGCCTGGGAGGAGTTCGCGGAGTTCGTCCGGGAGTTCCGCGCCCATCTCGTCGGCGAGGCGCAGGGCCTCCTCGACCAGGGTCTCGACGATGATCGACTCCGGGACCGTCTTGATGACCTGGCCCTTGACGAAGATCTGCCCCTTGCCGTTGCCGGAGGCCACGCCGAGGTCGGCCTCGCGCGCCTCGCCCGGGCCGTTGACGACGCAGCCCATGACCGCCACCCGCAGCGGCACCGGGAACCCTTCGAGCGCCGCCGTGACCTGCTCGGCGAGCGTGTAGACGTCGACCTGCGCGCGGCCGCACGAGGGGCAGGAGACGATCTCGAGGCCGCGCTCACGGAGGCCGAGCGACTCCAGAATCCCCTGGCCGACCTTGATCTCCTCGACCGGCGGCGCGGAGAGCGACACCCGGATGGTGTCGCCGATGCCCTCGGCAAGCAGCGCGCCGAACGCCACCGCGCTCTTGATCGTGCCCTGGAACGCCGGGCCGGCCTCCGTCACGCCGAGGTGCAGCGGGTAGTCGCACTGCTCGGCCAACTGCCGGTACGCCCGGATCATCACGACCGGGTCGTTGTGCTTGACCGAGATCTTGATGTCGCGGAAGCCGTGCTCCTCGAAGAGGGAGCATTCCCAGAGCGCCGACTCGACCAGGGCCTCGGCCGTCGCCTTGCCGTACTTCTCCAGCAGGCGCTTGTCGAGCGAGCCCGCGTTCACGCCGATGCGGATCGGGACGTTCGCGTCCCCCGCGGCCTTGGCGATCTCCTTGACCTTGTCGTCAAACTGGCGGATGTTGCCCGGGTTGACCCGGACCGCCGCGCAGCCGGCGTCGATCGCCGCGAAGACGTACCGCGGCTGGAAGTGGATGTCCGCGATCACGGGGATCTGCGACTTCTTCGCGATCGCCGGCAGCGCCTCGACGTCGTCCTGCGACGGCACCGCGACCCGGACGATCTGGCAGCCCGCGGCGGTGAGCTCGGCGATCTGCTGGAGCGTCGCGTTGACGTCGGAGGTCAGCGTCGTGGTCATCGACTGAACGGAGACCGGCGCGCCACCGCCGACCGGGACGTTGCCGACCATGATCTGGCGGCTCAGCCGACGGACGGCCAGCGGCGGCGGCGGAACGGCCGGCATACCGAGACTGACAGCGGTCATTTACGCACTCTCACTTCGAGAAGATCGTGATCGGGTTGATCACATCGGCCGTGGCGGTCAGCAGCGTGAACGCGCCACCGACCAGGATGACGACGTAGGTCAACGGCATCAGCTTGAAGTAGTCCACGCGGCCCGGATCGGGGCGGTCCAGCTTGGCGTAGAGCCACGAGCGCACCCGCTCGTACCAGGCGATGGCGATGTGGCCGCCGTCCAGCGGCAGCAGCGGGAGCAGGTTGAAGATGCCGATGAAGACGTTGAGCGAGATGAAGATCATCAGGAAGAGCTCCGGCACGCCGCGCTCGATCGCCTCGCCGCCGAGGCGGCTGGCGCCGATGACGCTGATCGGGGTGTTCGGATCGCGCTCGTCGCCGGTGATCGAGCGCCAGAGCGCCGGGATCTTCTCCGGGATCCGCTTCATGGCCACGAACGAGCCCTCGACCAGGCTCCAGTCGTAGCGCAGGCTGGCGCCGATGCCGTCGACCGGGCCGTAGGTGACCATGCCCGGCATGTCGATCTTCTGGGCGATGCCCACCACCGAGACCTTGGCGACCGGGCCCTTCGGGTCGTCGAGCGGCGGGCGCTGCGCCTCGATCAGGGTCACGGTGGTCTTGCCGGCCACGCCGTCGCGGGTGTACTCGAACGTCGTCGGCCCGGCCTTCGCCGCCCGGATCACGTCGGTGAGCTGGCCGTAGCTGGTGATCGGGGTGGTGTCGACCTTGGTGATCACGTCACCGGTACGCAGCCCCGCCGCGGCCGAGGGCGCCGCCACGGCGCCGTTGACGCCGACCTTGCACTCCTGCTTGTCGATGACGATCTGCACGCAGTCGGCCACGTTGATCTGGGCCGGCAGCACCCGCTCCTGCGCGATGGTCGTCGGCCGGTCGGGGTTGGGCAGGCCGACGAAGACCGCGGCGCACCACGCGGCGACGATGGCCAGGGCGAAGTGGGTCGCGGAGCCGGCCGACATCACCACCGTGCGCTTCCACACCGGGTAGCGCCACATGGCCCGCGGCTGGTCCTCCTCCGCGACGTCGTCGTCCTGCGGGGTCATTCCGACGATCTTGCAGAAGCCGCCGAGCGGGATGGCCTTGAGGCCGTACTCGGTCTCGCCGCGGTGGAAGGAGAAGATCGTCGGGCCGAAGCCGACGAAGTACTTGGTCACCTTCATGCCGAACCGCTTGGCCGTGATCATGTGGCCCAGCTCGTGCAGGCTGACCGAGATCAAAATCGCCAGCGCGAAGGCCGCCGTTCCCAACCAGTACAGCATCAGGCTCCTTCAGCCGCCGTCGCGATCATCCGTTGTGCCTGGGCACGCGCCCAGGCCTCCGCGGAAAGCACCTCATCGACGGTACCCGGTTCGTCGAAGTCGGGGGCCGCCGCGAGCACCGCCCCGAGGGTGTCGACGATGCCCAGAAAAGGTAGCCGACCGGAAACGAACGCGGCCACACACTCCTCGTTCGCCGCGTTGTAGATGGCCGGCCGGCAGTGGCCAGCCTCACCTGCCGCCTTGGCCAGCCGCACCGCGGGGAACGCCTCACCGTCGAGCGGGCGCAGCTCCCAGTTGTGCGCCAGGGTCCAGTCGACGGACGCCGCGGCGTCCGGCACCCGGTCCGGCCAGGCCAGCGCGAGGGCGATCGGCAACCGCATGTCGGGCGGGCTGGCCTGCGCCAGCGTCGACCCGTCGACGAACTCGACAAGCGAGTGCAGCACCGACTGCGGGTGGACCATGACCTCGATCGCGGAGTACGGCACGCCGAACAGCTCGTGCGCCTCGATCACCTCGAGCCCCTTGTTCACCATGGTGGCCGAGTTGATCGTGACGACCGGGCCCATGTCCCACGTCGGGTGCTTGAGCGCCTCGTCCGGTGTGACGTTCGTCAGCTCGGACCGCCGCCGGTCTCGGAAGGCGCCCCCGCTGGCCGTCAGGATCAGCCTGCGCACCTCGGCGGCGGACCCGCCGAGCAGGCACTGCGCCAGCGCGGAGTGCTCGGAGTCGACGGGCACGATCTGCCCCGGCCGCGTCATCGCGGCCTTGACCAGCGGGCCGCCGGCGACGAGGGACTCCTTGTTGGCGAGCGCGAGGGTACGCCCGCAGCGCAGCGCCGCCAGCGTTGGCGCGAGCCCGAGACTGCCGACGACCCCGTTGAGCACCACGTCGCAGGGCCACTGCGCGAGCTCGGTCATCGCGTCCGGCCCGGCGACGATCTTCGGCAGCTTGAAGTCGCCGGTGGCCCAGCCCCGCTGCTGCGCCTCGGCGTAGAACGCGAGTTGCAGGTCCTGCACGGCGCTGGAGTACGCGACCCCGACGACGTCGACCTCGAGCTCGAGCGCCTGGGCCGCGAGCAGTTCGACGTTGCCGCCCCCGGCGCCGATCGCCACGACCCGGAACTTGTCCGGATTGCGCCGCACGATGTCGATGGCCTGAGTACCGATGGACCCGGTGGACCCGAGCAGGACTAGCTCACGCATGGACACCATCTTCCTCTGCCGGCGCCAGGAGCCGGCGGGGCGTACCCGGCGTCTGCGCGGGACGCCGCCTGCTAGGCGTGCGCGGCTTCGAGCTCCGGCGCCGGCTGCGGCGCCGGCTCCGTCTCGTGGATCCCGTAGCGGCCGTAGAAGCGGCCGAGCGGGCCCGGCGCCCACCAGTTCCAGCGGCCCAGCAGCCGCATCGTCGCCGGGACCAGCAACGCCCGGACCAGCGTCGCGTCCACGATGATCGCCACGATCATGCCGACGCCGATGGTCTTGATGACCGTCACCTCGCCGGTGGCGAAGCCCGCCACCACCGTGATCAGCAGCAGCGCCGCGGCCGTGATGATGCCGCCGGTGCGTTGCAGCCCGGAGGCGACCGCGACCGGGTTGTCGCCGGTGGCGTCCCACTCCTCGCGGACCCGCGACAGCAGGAACACCTCGTAGTCGGTGGCCAGGCCGAACAGCACGGCGAGCACGAGGATCATGTTGCTGGGCTCGATGTAGCCGGTCGACTCGAAGTTCAGCGGGCCCTCGAGGTGGCCGTCCTGGAAGATCCAGACGACCACGCCGAAGGAGGCGCCGATCGAGACGAGGTTCATCAGCACCGCCTTGATCGGCAGCAGCACCGAGCCGAAGGCCAGGAAGAGCAGCACGATCGTGGCCAGCGCCATGATCAGCGCCATCCAGGGCAGCCGGTCGGCCAGGCTCTCCAGCAGGTCGAGGTCGATCGCCGGCCGGCCGCCGACCAGAACCTCGGTCCCGGCCGGCGGGGTGAGGTCGCGGATCGCCGAGACGATGTCCCGGGACTCGCCGCGCGACAGCGTGCCGGGGTAGGTCACGGTGATCAGCGACGAGTCGCCGCGCTCGGCGGTGACCGCGGCGCCGGTGACGTCCGGGAGGTCCGCGATCCGTCCGGCCAGCGCGTCGGCGGGCCCGCCCGTCACCAGTACGTTGATCGGGTTCTCCCCGCCGCCCGGGAAGCCGGCGTTGAGCCGGTCGCCGACGATGCGCGCCGGGGTGTCGGCGGGTAGCACCCGTTCGTCGAAGCCGCCGAACTCGACCCGCAGGAACGGCGCCGCGAAGGCGGCCAGCACCACGAGCACGCCGACGACGTACGGCGCCGGGCGGCGCATGACGCTGTGCGCGAGCCTCGCCCAGCCCGCGCCGGGCCGGGACCGCCGCGGTAGCGGGATGCGCAGCATGTCGACCCGGTGGCCCAGCAGCGAGAGCGCCGCGGGCAGCACGGTCAGGGCGGCGATCATCGCGACCAGCACGGCGGCCATGCCGCCGATCGCCATGCCGCCGAGGAAGGGCTGCGGAAAGATCAGCAGGCTGGAGAGCGCCAGGACGATGGTGAGTCCCGAGACCACGACGGTGCGGCCGGCGGTCGCGACCGTGGTGCGGATGGCGGCGGGCACGTCCTTGCCGGTCGCCAGCTCCTCGCGGAAGCGGCTCACCACGAACAGCGAGTAGTCCACCGCCATGCCGAGGCCCAGCAGCGTGATCACGTTGATCGCGAAGACCGAGATGTCGGTGACGTAGGTCAGCGCGCGCACCGCCACGAACGCGCCGAGGATCGCGATGCCGCCGATGAGCAGCGGCGACAGGGCGGCGACGAGGCCGCGGAAGATCAGCACTAGCAGCACGAAGAGCACCGGCAGGGAGAAGACCTCCGCCCTGGTGATGTCCTTCTCGGTCTGCGTGTTGGCCTGGTCGGTGAAGGCGACGAGGCCGCCGACCCGCGTGGTCAGCCCGGGCACCGCGAAGTCGGGCTCGATCCGGTGGTATGCCGCCGCCTTGCCGTCCTCGTCCGCCGCAGCGAGGAAGACGGCCGCATAGGTGGCGCGCCGATCGGTGCTGACCAGGGCGGGCGACGAGTTCTCGTCGGTGTACGCGGCCACCTGCGCGACCTCCGGGCGGGCGCGCAGGCTCGTGACCGCGCCGGCGACCGCATCGCGGAGGGCCGCGTCGGTCACCGGGAGGCTGTCGCTGGACCAGAGCACGACCAGATCGGGCTCGCCCCGGCCCAGCCGCTCGGCGACGGCCGCGGCCCGGTTGGACTCGCTGGCCGGGTCGTCGTATCCCCCGCCGGTGAGCGCGCCGAACACCCCGGCGCCCCAGGTCGCGCCCGCGACGACGACCGCGAGCCCGGCCGCGACCACCCACCAGCGAAGCCGGACGACCGCTCTGCCCCACCAGCCGAACATCTGCCTGCTCCCGCGTGGAGGTCGGAGTCGCTTGGAATTTCGGTATTTATCGTGAACGATGTTCACCCTCGCAAACGCCGTTCGCTCACGTCAACGGAGCCCGGCTATGACGACCGCCACGCCCGGCCGGCGGGAACGGCGGCGCGCGGAGACCGTCACCGAGGTCAAGGAGGCGAGCTCGAATTCGCCCGGACCGTAGGCCACTCGGCACGCTAGGCTCGGCGCCCATGAGGTCTCTGCCTGATCGCGCCGATGTGGTGATCATCGGGTCCGGCCACAACGGGCTGGTCTCCGCCGTGCTGCTGGCCCGCGCCGGCCTCGACGTCGTCGTGCTCGAGGCCGCCGACGTCATCGGCGGCGCCACCCGGACCGAGCACCCGTTCCCCAAGGTGCCCGGCCTCGGCCACTCCACCGGCTCCTACCTGCTGGGCCTGATGCCGCCGGAGCTGCTGCGCACGCTGAACGTCGACATCCCGGTGCTGCGCCGCGACCCGCACTACTTCCTGCCGACGCCGGGCGGCCCCGGCTCGCCGTACCTGCTGTTCGGCACGGACCGCGCGGCCACCCGGGCGCAGCTGGAGCGGTTCTTCTCGCCGCGCGACATCGCGGCCGACGAGGCGCTGCAGGTCGAGATCGCGGCGCTGCGCGCCGACCTCGCGCCCGCGTGGCTGCAGGAGCCCGGATCCGTCGAGGCGATCGCCGACCGGCACATCCGGCCGCAGCTGCAGAGCACCTTCATCGATCTCGTACGCGGCTCCGTCGCCGACTACCTCGCCCGGTTCGGCTTCAAGAGCGAACTGCTGGTGAGCATGTACGCGGTGACCGACGGCCTCTCCGGGCTGAACGCGGGCCCCGACGACCCGGGCACGGGCCACAACTTCCTGGTGCACAACATGTGCCGCCTGCCCGACTCGGACGGCACCTGGATGATCGCGGAAGGCGGCATGGGCACGGTGTCGCGCGTCTTCGCCACGGCCGCGCGAGCGGCCGGTGCGGAGATCTTCACCGGCACGCCGGTGTCCGCGGTCACCGTCTCGCAGGGCGCCGCGACCGGGGTCGTCCTGGCCGACGGGCGAGCCGTCTCGTCCCGGGTGGTGCTGGGCGCCTGCGATCCCTACCGGCTCATCAGCCTGGTCCCCGAGGGCTCGCTGCCCGCCGGCCTGACCGACCGGATGGCCGCGGTGCGGCGGCCGGGCACGACCCTGAAGGTCAACCTCGCGCTCAGCGGGCTGCCACGGTTCCCCTGCCTGCCCGAGGACGCCGCCTCGCCGTTCGGGTCGACGATCCACCTGCTGCCCGGCTCCGCGGGCCTGGCCGGGCTGGAGACGGACTCCCCGATGGCCGCGCTGCGCGCGATGTGGGCCGACGTGCAGGCGGGCCGCCTGCCGGCGGAGCCGACCATCGAGTGGTACCTGCACACGACCGTCGACCCGTCTCTGCAGGACCCGGCCGGCCACCACTCGTCGGCCCTGTTCGTCCAGTCGGTGCCCTACACGCTGGACGGCACCACGTGGGACGAGGCGATGCCCGGCTACGTCGCGCGGCTGCTGGACATCGTCGACCGCTACGCCCCGGGCGCCTCGTCCCTGGTGGCGGACATGATGCCGCTGAGCCCGCCCGGGATCGAGAAGCACTTCGGCATCACCGGCGGCCACATCCACCACGTCGACAACACGGTCGCGTTCGACCAGCGCATGCCGTACGCGACGGGGCTCGACGGCCTCTACGCCGGCTCGGCTGGCGCGCACCCGGCCGGCAGCGTGATCGGCGCCGCCGGGCACAACGCCGCGAAGCGCATCCTCGCCGACCTGGGCCTTTAGCCCTCGACGGCGCCCTTCTCGGCGCGGATCTGGTGTCCGACGCTGGTCAGGCAGCGTCCGCTTGGCAGGTCGAACTTCCAGCCGTGCAGCTGGCAGGTCAGGACGTTGCCGTCCACGATGCCGAACCGGCTCAGGTCGGCCTTCAGGTGCGGGCAGCGCCGCTGCACGGTCCAGCCGCCCAGCTCGATGTCCTCCGCGTCGACCGACCGCTCGTGCTCGTCGTACCAGCCCTCGGCGTACTGCAACCGCTCCTCGGAGAGGCACTTGAAGAACGCGTAGACGAACTCGTTGTACTGGCCGATCCGGGCCGCGGAGAAGCGGCAGCTCAGGAACAGCGAGTTCACCCAGTCGCCCTCGTCGATGAAGATCAGGTGCTCGATCAGCTCACGCTGGGTCTTGAAGCGGTAGCGGACCTTCTCGTCGGCGTACGGGCGGACCTGCTTGCCCGGGAAGTCCACGACGATCGACTCGATGGACTCGCCCTCGTAGCCGACCAGGTCGAAGCGGACCGGCCCGCCGACGCCCTTGGCCAGGTAGATCGACTCCTCGAGGAGCGGCTCGATGCGCTTCTTGAGCTCGCCCAGCACGTCGATCTCGGGGTGTCGCCAGGACGCCTTCTCGGCGGCGATGACCGGCGCCTTGCGCTCGCGCATCTCCTCGAGGTGCTGCTTCTTGTTCGCGAAGAACCCGTCCACGTCGGTCGGGTGGCTCGTCTCGATCGACGACGTCGTGAGCTCCGTGACGCTGCCCGGCAGCAGGACCACGGCGTTGGTCCCGCCGACCTTCGCGTACTCGCTCATGAAGACCGACTGGTCCGGGAAGATGTTTCCCTCGTCGCCGAAGATGTCGTTGAACTGCCACAGCTCGTCGTCCAGGAAGCACGGCGGGCCGGCGATCGGGAAGACGTGGTCGGCCTTCAGGTCGTCGATGTAGCGCCAGGTGCGGTCGAACTGGCGGTCACGCTTCTGCTTGCCGAACGCGGTCTTCGCCGCCTGCGGCAGCTCGTAGACCATCGGATACCAGATCGCGCCGGAGAACTGCAGCATGTGCGCGTGCACGTGGCCCAGCTCGGCGAAGGTCGACAGGTCCGTGGGGCGGGCGTCGTTCTGGTTCAGCACCCGTACGCCGTCGTGCTCCACCCAGAGCGACGAGTCGCCGATCGGGCCGTCCGTGGGGCTGATCAGGGCCTGGATCATCACCTTGAGGCCGCCGTCGAGCTCGTGGACCTCGTCGCTCCTGGTCTTGAAGAAGCTGGTGAAGCCGAGCTCGCGCAGCTCGTCCTCGAGCTGGCTGGTCGGATACTCCGGCAGGAGCACCGTCGCCTTCTTGCTGACGAAGCGCTTCAGGTGCTCGGCGTCGAAGTGGTCCCGGTGCAGGTGGGACACGTAGAGGTAGTCGACGTTGCCGAGCGTCTCCCAGTCGAGCAGGGAGTTGTCCGGGAACGGGAACCACGACGCGAAGTACGCCGGGTTGACCCACGGGTCGCACAGAATGCTGCCCGCGCCCGTGTCGATCCGCATGCTGGCGTGGCCAGTGCCCGTGATCCGCACCGTTAAGCTCCCTCGATCCGGAGTAATCCGACGGCATCGAAGGTACCGGGTCCGGGTTGGTGAGCCGCGCGCGGAGCCGTCGTGCGAAAATGATCGGGTCGTAGTCGCCATCGCCGCAGGAGGATCCAGTCGTGGCAGAAGAGCCGGTTTACGCCCCCGACCAGCTCAAGCCGGGCAACCGCAAATGGGCCCGCATCGGCGCGCTGGGCACAGCGGCGATCATTCTCCTGATGCTCTGGGGCAACCACGAGGGCAACACCGAGAACATCTGGCTCATCGGCACCGCCCTGGCGCTCGTCGGCATCGTGGTCGTCGATGTGGTGCTGCGCCGCAGCGGCCTCAGGCCCAACGACCAGTAACCGCGTACGCGAAAGGCCCGCTCCCGGCCGGGAGCGGGCCTTTTCACGTGCTCAGCGGCGGCGCAGCAGGATGTCCTTGACCTCGCGCAGCGCGCCGTCGACCTCGGCTTCGAAGTAGCCACCGGGAACCAGCCCGAACTGCAGCGTGTCGAGCTCGTTCTCCGGTACGGGCATCGGGCCGCGGCCGGTCATGGCCTGCAGGATGCTCTCGAACAGGCGGTCCACCTGCACCGGGTCGTAACCGCTGCCGAAGCGGCGCGGCTGGAAGGTGCGGCGCAGCTGATCCACCCGGTAGAGCTCCGGGCTGCCCCCCTGGCCGCCACCCATCGGCGGGCCGCTCATCGGCGGCCCGCTCATCGGCGGCGCGCTCATCGGGGCCGGGCCGCCGTAGCCGCCGCGGTCACGATCGGGCAGCCGCATCTCCGCCGTCATGTCTGCCTTGCCGTGCCGGCCCGGCTCGAACGCGTCGTAACCGCCCGTGTCGTAGCCGGAGGGCCCCGGCGGAGGCTGCTGTTGCTGCTGGCCGTAACCGCCACCCTCGTAGCGGCCGTACGGGTCCGGAGCGGGCATCTGCGGCCGCTGCGGCGACTGCTGCTGCGGCTGCATCCGGTCGTCGCGCCCGTACGGGTCCTCGCGGGCGTACGGGTCCTCCCGCGCGTACGGGTCGTCGCGGGCGAACTGGCGGTCGTCGCGCACCGGCGCGGGCAGGCGCTCGGTCGGCGGGGCCGAGCGGCCCAGCGCCTGGCTCATCCGGTCGGACTGCATGCCGCCGCGCATCTGCTCCGGCTGCATCCGGTCCGGCGTCATCCGGGCGTCGGGGCCACGCCCGCCACGGTCCTCGAACTCGGCCAGCTGGCGCTCGACCCGGTCCAGGTGCAGGTCGACCTGCCACTCGTCGTAGCCGCCGAAGCGCACGCGGAACACCACGTCGTGCACCTCCTGCGCGCCGACGGGAGCGCCGGACTGCTCGCCGGCCAGGGTCGCCTCGACCCGGTCCAGGAAGGCATCGACCTCGTCGACCTTGTAACCGCGGCGCAGCGCGCGCCGCCGGAAACGCTGTCCCTGACTCGTCACAACGTCTCCCAAATCAGCGTCCGCAGGGAACTGAGCCCCGTCATCGTTCCACCTCCGCGTCGGCGGTGGCGCCCCCAGCGTCCACCACCGTCAGCTCACTCGCGGCCAATTGGCCGCACGCACCGTCGATCTCCCGCCCGCGGGTGTCCCGGACAGTGGTCGCCACTCCCGCCTCGCGCAGCCGGCGGACGAACTCCCGCTCGACCGGCTTGGGGCTGGCGTCCCACTTGCTGCCCGGCGTCGGGTTGAGTGGGATCAGATTCACATGCGCCAGCTTGCCGTGCAACAGCCTGCCGAGCAGGTCGGCACGCCAGGGCTGATCGTTTACGTCCCTGATCAGGGCGTATTCGATGGAGATCCGACGACCGGTCTGCGCCGCGTAGTCGAACGCGGCATCGAGCACCTCGGCCACCTTCCAACGCTGGTTGACGGGCACAAGCTCATCGCGCAGATCATCATCGGGGGCGTGCAGTGACAGCGCAAGAGTCACGGACAGCTCTTCGGTGATCAATCGCCGCATTGCCGGCACGAGGCCCACGGTGGAGACTGTGATGTGCCGTTGTGAGAGACCCAGACCCTCCGGTGCGGGTGCGACCAGGCGGCGCACGGCCTGGATCACCCGGGGATAGTTGGCCATCGGCTCGCCCATGCCCATGAACACGACCCGGGACAACCGGGGCGGCGAGCCGGTGACCGCGCCCGAGGCGGCGACGCCCGCGAGGTAGACGACCTGGTCGACGATCTCGGCCACCGAGAGGTTGCGGGTGAGCCCGGCCTGGCCGGTGGCGCAGAACGGGCAGGCCATGCCGCAGCCGGCCTGGCTGGACACGCACGCGGTGATGCGGTCGGGGTAGCCCATCAGGACGCTCTCGACCATCGCGTCGTCGTGCAGCCGCCACAGCGTCTTACGGGTGGCGCCGTCGTCGCAGGCCATCTCGCGCTGCGGGGTGAGCAGCGTGGGCAGCAGGTCCTCGGCGAGCCGGGCGCGCGAGGCCGCGGGCAGGTCGGTCATCGCGGCGGGGTCGCGCACCAGCCGCCCGAAGTAGTGGGTGGAGAGCTGCTTGGCGCGGAACGCGGGCTCGCCGAGGTCCGTGACGGCCGCGCGGCGGCCGGCCAGGTCCAGGTCCGCGAGATGGCGTGGGGGCATCGCCGGGCGACGTCGGGTGACCACCGCGTCGGGGGTGTCGGGGCTGGTGGGGATGAGCGGAAGAATCGTCATGGCCTCTCCAGTCTCCCACGTCGCGAGCACATGCCTACCCCGGCGGCGCGATGAGCGAGAGCAGCAGGAACGCCGTCGGCACCGCGAAGAGGATCGAATCTAGCCGGTCCATCAGCCCGCCGTGCCCGGGCAGCAGGTTGCTCATGTCCTTGATCCCGATGTCCCGCTTGAGCATCGACTCGGCCAGATCGCCGATCACGGCGACGACCGAGATCACCGCGCCGAACAGTAGACCCCAGTAGAACGGGACGTCGAGCAGGAGGTACGCGAGCACGGAGCTGCCGACGGCCGCCGCGGCGACCGAGCCGGCGAAGCCCTCCCAGGACTTCTTGGGGCTGATCGTGGGAGCCATCGGGTGCTTGCCGAAGAAGACGCCCGCCGCGTAGCCGCCCGTGTCGGAGAACACCACGGCGATCAGCGCGATGAACACCCGCTGCAGGCCGTCGTCGGGCCGGGCCAGCAGCACGCCGAAGCTCAGCAGGAACGGCACGTACACGGAGATCAGGGCGGCCGCCGCCACGTCGCGTTTCAGATCGGCGACGCCGTCGGCCAGGCGCCACAGCAGGGCGGCGAGGACCGTGACCAGCAGGCCGAGCTCGAGTGCGTCGGTGCTGCCGTACCAGGCCAGGCCCGTCATCAGCACGCCGCCGGCGAGCAGCGGGGGCAGCGGCGGCTTGGCGCCGGTGGTCCGCAGCGCCCGGACCATCTCCCAGATGCCGACGCACGAGGCCAGCGCGACGACGCCGACGAAGGCGGGCTTCCAGAACAGCGAGGCCAGGACGACCAGGACCAGGCCGACGCCGACCCCGATCGCGGCCGGCAGGTTGCGACCCGCCCGGTTGGCCGGGGGCTTGCCGTCGCGTCCGGCCCGGCGCCGGCCCGGCCCGCGGCGGCGTTCTGCCTCAGTCAACTCCCACTCCGCCTGTGAGGTCGAGGTGGCGGCGACGGGTGCGCTCCAGGCCGGCTCGGACGGCTGCGCCGGGCCGGGCGCGAACGCGTCCCAGTTCGGGCCGGTGTCGGCCGCCCGCTGGGCGTTCTCCTGGCGCCGGTAGGCCGCGTACGGATCGGGCTCCTCGGCGGGCACGCCGGAGACATACGGGGCCGGGACGCCGGATTGCCCGGACGCCCGGCCGCCGGAAGGGGTCTGCCCACCGCGGGGCTCGAGGTACGACATCAGACCTCGAGCAGCTCTGCTTCCTTGTTCTTGACCAGCTCGTCGACCACCGTGACGTACCGGTGGGTGACGTCGTCGAGCTCTTTCTCGGCGCGGCGGCCGTCGTCCTCGCCGGCCTCACCGTCCTTGACGAAACGGTCGAGCTGCTCCTTGGCCTTGCGGCGCACGTTGCGGATCGCGACGCGGCCCTCCTCGGCCTTGGTACGCGCCACCTTGATCATTTCGCGGCGCCGCTCCTCCGTCATCTGCGGGAGGTGGATGCGCAGCTGGGTGCCCTCGTTGTTGGGGTTGACCCCGAGGTCCGAGTCGCGGATGGCGCGCTCGATCGGGCCGAGCTGCGACGCGTCGTACGGCTTGACGATCACCATGCGGGGCTCCGGCACGCCGACCGAAGCCATCTGGGTCACCGGGGTCGGAGCGCCGTAGTAGTCGACGACGATCTTGGAGAACATCGCCGGCGTGGCACGTCCCGTACGGATCGCGGCGAACTCCTCCTTGGCGTGCTCGACCGCGCTCTCCATCTTCTCTTCGGCCTCGAAGAGGGTCTCGTCGATCACCGCTCCGTCGCCTCCTTGATCCTTCTGGTCGTTCGCAAAAATGGTGGGTGGAGCGGATCACGTGGTGATCAGGGTGCCGATCTTCTCGCCGCTGACCGCCCGGACGATCGTGTCATCGCCCTGGGCGCCGAAGACCAGCATCGGCAGGCCGTTCTCCTCGCAGAGGCTGAACGCGGCCTGGTCGGCCACCCGCAGGCCCTGCTGGAGCACGCTGGCGAAGGTGATGTGGTCGATCTTGCGGGCGTCCGGGTCCGTGCGCGGGTCGGCGGTGTAGACGCCGTCGACGCCGTTCTTGCTCATCAGCACGAGGTCGGCGTGGATCTCCAGGGCGCGCTGCGCCGTGACCGTGTCGGTGGAGAAGTACGGCATGCCGGCGCCGGCGCCGAAGATCACGACGCGGCCCTTCTCGAGGTGCCGGATGGCGCGCAGCGGGATGTAGGGCTCCGCGACCTGGGCCATCGTGATCGCGGTCTGCACCCGCGTCTCGATGCCCTCCTTCTCGAGGAAGTCCTGCAGGGCCAGGCAGTTCATGACCGTGCCGAGCATGCCCATGTAGTCGGCCCGGTTGCGGTCCATGCCGCGCTTCTGCAGCTCGGCGCCGCGGAAGAAGTTGCCGCCGCCGACGACGACGGCGATCTGCACGCCGCGCCGGGTGGCCGTGGCGATCTGCCGCGCGATGCCCTGCACCACGTCGGGGTCGACACCCACCGCACCGCCGCCGAAGACCTCGCCGGAGAGCTTCAGCACCACCCGCCGGGGCCGCTCGGAACGCGGCGCCGCAACCTCGTCGACCACGACAGCCTGCTCGGTCACCATCGTCATGCCGGTCCGCCCTTTCCTTCGCTAACCCGAGACCCTATGTGACGGGGAGGCCGGGCGCTTGTCTCGCGTCCCGGCCTCCCGCGCAGTGCGCTGGTGCCTGGATTACTCCTGGCCGACCTCGAAACGGACGAAGCGGGTGACCTCGATGCCGGAATCGGCGGTGACCTGCTTGACCGTCTTCTTGTTGTCGGTGACCGAGGGCTGCTCCAGCAGGACGAAGTCCTTGAAGAACGAGTTCACCCGACCCTCGACGATCTTGGGCAGGGCCTGCTCGGGCTTGCCCTCCTCGCGCGCGGTCTCCTCGGCGATGCGGCGCTCCGACTCGACGGTCTCGGCGGGCACCTCGTCGCGGGTGAGGTACTTCGGCCGCATGGCGGCGATCTGCATGCCGACCGCGCGGGCGTCGTCGTCGCCGGCCTCGTCGGTCTTGCCGGTGTACTCCACCAGGACGCCGACCTGCGGCGGCAGGTCCTGCGCCTTGCGGTGCAGGTAGACCGCGACGTTGCCGTCGAGCAGGGCGAACCGGTTGACGACGATCTTCTCGCCGATCTTGGCCGAGAACTCCTGCACCACGTCGGCGACGGCGCGGCCGTCGGCCAGCGTGGAGGCCGCGACGGCGGCGGCGTCGGCGAGCTTGTTCTGCTCGCCGTGCTCGACCAGGGTCTGACCCAGCGCGACGAAGTCGGGGGTCTTGGCGACGAAGTCGGTCTCGCAGTTGAGCTCGAGCAGCGCCTTGCCGGAGTGGCTGACGATGCCGTTGGCGGCCGTACGGCCGGCCCGCTTGCCGACGTCCTTGACGCCCTTGATGCGCAGGAACTCGACGGCCTTGTCGAAGTCACCGTCCGACTCGTCGAGCGCCTTCTTGCAGTCCATCATGCCGGCGCCGGTGAGGTCGCGGATCTTCTTCACGTCCGCGGCGGTGTAGTTGGCCATGACTCTCTCTCGATGCTTGAGGTCCGGTATCGGGAGGTGCCGGCCGCCGTTGCCGGCGGCCGGCTTCCTGAGGATTTACTCCGCGGCGGCAGCGACCGGCTCGGCGGCCGGGGCGGCGGGCTCGGCGGCCGGAGCGGCAGCCTCGGCGGCGGGCTCGGCGTCGGCGGCCTTCTTGTCGGCGCCCTCGTAGAGGTCGCGCTCCCACTCGGGCAGCGGCTCGCCGGCGGCGACGGTGCCCGGCTCGGGCTTGTCGTCGGCGTTGCCGCGGTTACGGCCGGAGCGCTTGATCAGACCGTCCGCGACGGCGGCCGCGATGACCCGGGTCAGCAGCTCGGCCGAGCGGATCGCGTCGTCGTTGCCCGGGATCGGGAAGTCGACCTCGTCCGGGTCGCAGTTGGTGTCGAGCACCGCGATGACCGGAATGCCCAGCTTACGGGCCTCGTCGACGGCGATGTGCTCCTTCTTGGTGTCGACGACCCAGATCGCCGACGGCACCTTCGTCATGTCCCGCAGACCACCGAGGGTCTTGGTGAGCTTGGTCTGCTCACGGAACAGCTGAAGGGTCTCCTTCTTGGTGTAGCCGGCGGCGGTGCCGGTGAGGTCACCGATCGCCTCGAGCTCCTTCATGCGCTGGAGCCGCTTGTACACCGTCTGGAAGTTGGTGAGCATGCCACCCAGCCAGCGGTGGTTGACGTACGGCTGGCCGACGCGGGTCGCCTGCTCGGCGATCGCCTCCTGGGCCTGCTTCTTGGTGCCGACGAAGAGGATGTGGCCACCCTCGGCGACGGTGTCGCGGACGTACGCGTAGGCCTTCTCGATGTAGTCGAGGGTCTGGCGCAGGTCGATGATGTAGATACCGTTGCGCTCGGTGAAGATGAAGCGCTTCATCTTCGGGTTCCAGCGCCGGGTCTGGTGCCCGAAGTGGACACCGCTCTCCAGCAGCTGGCGCATGGTCACGACGGCCATGGTGAATTGCTCCCTGTTTTCCCTGGTTGTCACGCTCACCGGCGGTGGGCGTCCTGGCGCCCGGTCGCCGGCCCTGGTGGCGCCCGAAGAAATCGGGACCAGGGAGGGCCGTCGCTGACGGCTCATGACCAGGCCGGCTGATCCGACCTGACGGGGCACGTGCAGAGGGCGCGCGAGGTCGACCGCACAGGGCGGTCGCCGTCGACAAGCATACGCCGTTCGGAGCACGGCCTGCTGGCGGGGCTTTGGTCGGGAATACCCGGCCTCCCCGGCAGGGTCAGGCGACGCCCAGACCGGCGGCCAGGAGCAGGACCAGGCCGATCGGCAGGTAGGCGACCGGCGGGCGCAGCCAGGCGTCGCGGCCACCCGCCCGGCCGGTGCCGGCCAGCGAGAAGAGACCGAGGCCGGTGAGCGGCAGCCCGAGGGTCAGGAGCACGGCGGGCACGACGCCCCGGGCGGTCGGCTCGTCGACGAACGTCGCCCGCACCAGCAGCATGACGGCGGGGATCGACAGGACGGCGACGACGACCGCGAACACCATGGCGGAAACCGGGCGGCGGGCGCCGTAGACGCTCTCCGGCGGCGCCTGGCGTCCGGGGGCCGCGCTCATCGGCACCATGCTTGTCGGCTCGTTGTAGGCCGGCGCGGGTGGGCTCTCCGGCATCGCCCCCGAGCCGTACGTGGTGGCGGCCGGGGGCTCGGCCATCGGAGAGGCACCGCTCGGCCGGACGGCCGGGTACTCGGGTCCGCGCACTGGTAGCCGGATCGAGCCCGAGTCGGCCGACGACAGGCCATGGCTGCCCGACGTCGTGACCGGGTCGGCCGGCCCGTATCCGGCCGGGGCCGCGTACGGGTCGGCGGGTCGCTGCTCCGGGAGCCGGTATGCGCTGCTGGGACGCTCGTAGACGCCCGAGTCGTAGGCGTTGGCGTCCGCGGCGTCGGGCGATCGCTGGCCCGTGTACCAGCTGGGTTCCGGCTCTTCGGCGTACCGGCGATGTCCTTCCACGATTTCGCACCGTAGGTGACGCGAGGTCCGGATGCCACCGCTGAGGCCGTATCACATGAACTCGGTCACCCTGTGGATATCCACAATCGCACTCCGTCCACAGCTGGGGACCATTCGCGGCACCCGACCCCGCAGAGGTACGCCACCGTCCCCGTCATGACGACGGAGCGAAAGGCGGTCGGCGCCTACGGCGAGCGCATGGCCGAGCGACACCTGCGCGCGCAGGGACTGGTGGTGCTCGCCCGCAACTGGCGGCGCGCCGAGGGCGAGGTCGACCTGATCCTCCGCGACGGCGACGACGTGGTGTTCTGCGAGGTCAAGACCAGGCGCGGCGACCACTACGGCACCCCGGCGGAGGCGATCGGCCCGGCGAAGGTCCGCCGCCTGCGCCGGCTCGCGGCCCGATGGCTGGCGGAGACCTCGGTACGCCCGCACGAGATCCGCTTCGACGTGGTGTCGGTGCTGCCCCAGCGGCGCGGTGCGACCGTGGTGGAGCACGTGCGGGCGGCGTTCTAGGTGAGCTACGCACGAGTGCTGTGCGTGGGCCTCGTCGGCCTCGCCGGCCACCTGATCGAGGTCGAGGCCGACCTGTCGCCGGGCCTGCCGGCGGTGGTGCTGACCGGGCTGCCGGACACCGCGCTGCACGAGGCCCGCGACCGGGTCCGGGCGGCGGTGGTGAACTCGGGCCAGACCTGGCCCAACCGGCGGATCACGGTGAACCTGCTGCCGGCGACCCTGCCGAAGCACGGCAGCGCGTTCGATCTCGCGATCGCCTGCGCGCTGCTGGCCGGCGCCGGTGAGCTGCCGCCGGCGCCACTCGCGGGCGTGGTGCTCCTGGGCGAGCTGGGGCTGGACGGGGCGGTGCGCCCGGTCCGCGGGGTGCTGCCGATGGTGGCGGCGGCCGCGCGGGCCGGAATGACCCGGGTGATCGTCCCGCTGGGCAACGCCCGGGAGGCGACGGTGGTGCCCGGCGTGACCGTGCGGGCGGTCGACTCCCTGCACCGGCTGGTCGCGTACGTCCGCGGCGAGGACCGCCTGCTCGACCCGCCGCCCGCCGACCCGCAGCCCCCGGCGACCGGCCCCGACCTGGCCGACGTGGCAGGCCAGGAGTTGGGCCGCTACGCCCTCGAGGTGGCCGCGGCGGGCGGCCACCACCTGGCGATGCTCGGGCCACCGGGCGCCGGCAAGACGATGCTGGCCGAGCGCCTGCCGTCGATCCTGCCGCCGCTGGACGACACGTCGGCGCTCGAGGTGACGGCGCTGCACTCGATCGCGGGCCTCCTGCCACAGGACGGCCGGCTGGTGCGCCGGCCACCGTTCCAGGCACCGCACCACAGCGCGAGCCTGGCGGCGCTGGTGGGCGGCGGCCCGGGGCTGGCCCGCCCGGGCGCGTTGTCCCTGGCACACCGCGGCGTCCTGTTCCTCGACGAGGCCCCGGAATTCGCGAACGCGGCACTCCAGGCGCTCCGGCAGCCGCTGGAGAGCGGGCGGGTGCTGCTGGCCCGGGCCCGCGGCAACACCGAATACCCGGCCCGGGTGCAGGTGGTGCTGGCGGCGAACCCGTGCCCGTGCGCGAACCCGGCGGGTGACCAGTGGTGCGAGTGCACGGCCGCGGCGCGGCGGCGCTATCTCGGCAAGCTGTCCGGCCCGCTGCTCGACCGGATCGACATCCAGATCCGGATCCAGCCGCTGACCGCGGCCATGTTGATGACGGCCTCGACGGCGGCCGAGGACTCCGCGGCCGTCGCGGCACGCGTGGCCCGGGCCCGCGCGGCGGCCGCGGCGCGCTGGTCGGCGGGCGGCTGGCAGGTCAACGCGGAGGTACCGGGCCCACGGCTGCGCCGCCCGCCGTGGCGGTTGCCGGCCAGGGACACGGCGGCACTGCGGACGGGGCTGGACCGCGGCGTGCTGTCGGCGCGGGGATTCGACCGGATCCTGCGCCTGGCCTGGTCGATCGCGGATCTGGACGGGCGGGAACGACCGTCGGGCGCGGATGTGGACGAGGCGGCACAACTACGAATGGGAGAGGCCCATGACCGGACAGATCAAGCTTCCTGAGATTCACCCGCCAACCGACGCAATCGGAATCGGGCCCTCCCACCAGGCGCCCGTCCTCTCCGCAGCCTCCCACCGGGTGACCCGCGGCGCGGTCGCCCAGCACTCGGCGACCAACTGCTCGGCACACCCACACCCACACCCACACCCACACCCACCTTGCCGCGACACCATCGACCGGCACCCAGCCCGCCACTCGACAGACCCGCCCTCGGCCACCCGCAACTCGCCACACGCGCTCTCGGCGGCTCACCGCTCGGCCGACCTGCAATCGCCGGACCACGGTTTCGTGGACCGGCACCCGGCGGAGGTCGACCCGGCGGATCCATCCTCAGCCACACCCCGCTCGGCAGATCCGCACTCCGCGGCCCACTACATGGCGGAACCGCACCGGGCGAACCTCGGCCCAGCGGACCTGGGCGGGTGGGCGGCGTGAGCGGGTCGACGGGCGGCGACGGTGCGGACCGGATGGCTCGGGTGGCGTTGACCTGCCTCGCCGAGCCGGGCAACCGCGCCGTGTGGCAGTTGGTGCAGGCGGACGGCGCCGACGCGACGCTGGAACGGCTCTTGCAGGGCGACATCCCCGAGTCGACGCTGCGCGCGGCCGTGATCTCTCGCTCCACGGCCGGCGACCCGCGACGCCAGGCCGAAGCCGCTCTGCGCCGCGGGGAACGTCTCGGAGCGCGAGTCGTCGTGCCCGCGGACCCCGAATGGCCCACCGCCGTGAACACCCTGGCCACCCTCGAGGTGGAGGGCGGCGGGCGGGTGAACCGGGACGTCCGCCCGCCGCTGTGCCTCTGGGTTCGCGGCGGCTGGCCGCTGGACGAGGCGTTCGCCCGCTCCGTCGCGGTGGTGGGTGCCCGCGCGGCGACGAACTACGGGACACACGTGACCAACGATCTGGCGTTCGGGCTGGCAGAGCGCGAGTGGACGGTGGTGTCGGGCGGGGCGTTCGGCATCGACGCGACGGCGCACCGGGCCGCGCTCTCCGCCGGCGGCCTAACGGTGGCGATCCTGGCCTGCGGGGTCGACCGGCCGTACCCGATGGGAAACACGGCCATGTTCGAGCAGATCGCGGACAGCGGGGTGCTGATGAGCGAATGGCCGCCGGGCGCGGAACCGCTGCGGCACAGGTTCCTGATCCGCAACCGGGTGATCGCGGCGGCGACCGCGGGAACGGTGATCGTCGAGGCCGCGGCCCGCAGCGGCGCAGTGCAGACGATGGGCAGAACGATCGCCCTCAACCGGCGTGCGATGGTCGTGCCCGGCCCGGTCACGTCCGCGATGTCGGTCGGCTGCCACGAACTGCTTCGCAAGCATCCGGAGGCGACGGTCGTGACAGGGCTGGCACACGTGCTGGACGAGGTCGGAAAGATCGGCGAGTACCTGGCGGAGGTGCCGCGCGGCAGGGACCGGCCGCACGACGGCCTGGACGAGGAGTCCGCGCTGGTGCTGGAGGCGATGCCGCGGCGCGGCACCGCCGGGCCACAGGAACTGGCGGCGAAGGCCGGCCTGGGAGTGCGCACCGTCCTGCGCTGCCTGTCCTTCTTGGAGTTGGCAGGCATGGTGGTGCGGAGGAGCAACGGGGTGGCGCTGGTGCGCTCACCGAGATGACGGCTGATAGCGCCGGCCCGGATCGGACGCCGGCCCGGATCGGACGCCGGCCCGCGATCCGCGCCGGACCGCGATCCGCGCCGGCCCGCGAATCTCCTGGCTACCGGGTCCGCTACGGCCGCCGGGCTACGGTGCGGCCGGTGTCAGGCTTCGGAGTCGTCGATGTCGCGGCGATGGACCTTCATCCAGGCCTCGACGTCCTCGGTCAGCCAGACCTTGCCCTGTGCAAGGTCGGCGACGGGCGTGGGAAAGTCCGCCCTGCTCGTGATCTGGTATGCGCGCTGGCGACTCACCCCGCCCAGGCGGACGCGGATCTCGTGCGCACCCATCAGTCGGATCGGCTTAGCTGCCACATGATCGACCGTAGGCGCATGACTATTAGTCATGGGTCAACTTGGTAAAAGACACCTAGTCACAAGTAAACTACGGTGGTCGCATGACTATCCCTCGTAGACGGTGCCCGAGACCGGTACCGCACGAGCCGTCCCACAGGCGCATGTGGCGCTCGCTGTGGCGGCAATGCTCGTGCGGTTTGCCGGCCCCGTGCGTGGACCGGCTGGTCCCGGCGCCGACACTCCCCTTCCCTCCGAACAGGGCCGCTCCCGCCGGCGACCGGTCGATCGCGAGCGACGCAGCCCCACCGGTGTCCACGAGCGCAAGGGCCCCGGTGCCGCGGGCGACTCCCATCCGCCCGGCTCGACCGGACAACGACACGACCCGGACCGTCAGGATCAGCCCGAGCGCCTATCTCGAGGCCATCAGGGCCGCCAATGCGCGAAATCCGGCCTGGCCTGTCGCCGGCCGCGCCGACACCGCGAGCGGACGCCACCGGCTCCACACCCACACCCACGGAACAGCCTGCGCTCGGGGCCCCGCCACGCGGAACGCCGGCCACACCGACACAGCGAGCGGGCCCTACCGACCACACCTCGATACCGACAGAAC
>NZ_JBEZDY010000002.1:0-249609 GCF_040648555.1 Actinoplanes sp. NPDC049118 | reverse complement strand
TAACAGCCTGCGCACGGGACCTGGCCACGCCACTCGACGACACGGCAAGCAGGCCCTACCGACCCGACCCCCACACCGACACACCACCCAGCGCCCGCGACCCAGCCACGCCCAACACCATCCACACCGACACAGCGAGCGGGCCCTACCGACCACACCTCGATACCGACAGAACAGCCTGCGCACGGGACCTGGCCACGCCACTCGACGACACGGCAAGCAGGCCCTACCGACCCGACCCCCACACCGACACACCACCCAGCGCCCGCAACCCAGCCACACCGACCGCCGGCCAAACCGACACAACAACCAGACGCCACCCACCCCACCTCCATACCGCCAGAGCGGCCTGCGCACGGGACCCGGCCACGCCACTCGACGACACGGCAGGTGGGGCCCACACCCGGTCGAGTGACCACCACCATCAACCGGTGGACGCCACTTCATCGCGCGTCCTTACCGGACCGAGCGGCTTCATCCGGGCAAGCGGCAGAGCGACACCATCGGAGGAGCCCAGGCCGGGCGACCACCCCACGATGCGCGACACACACGGACCCAAGGACAGACCCGGACCGAACGGCCACACCCGGACACACGAACCTAGAGCCAGGCCCGGACCGAGCGAGCCCACCAAGACACACGGACCCAGAAACGGACCCGGACCGACCGCACACCTCCAGACACACGAACCCAGAGCCAGGCCCAGACCGAGCGAGCCCACCAAGACACACGGACCCAGAGACCGACCCGGGCCGAGCAGGCAGGCCCGGACAGGTGGCGCGGGTGCCAATGGCGCAGCCCAGGCCCGCGCGCCCGCGTGGGCCGCGCCTACCATGCTGTTTTCACAGGTCGGGCGTGCCGGCGACCTCACTCCGGCCCAGGCCTACCGGGCCAGTCAGGGCCGCTTGTGGTGAGCGCGCAGGAGGAAGCCGAACATCTCGGCGCGCGACCAACGTGGGACTGTCTCGCCTGTGGGCATCCGTGGCCGTGCGCGCATGCCAAGGACGAACTGCTCACCGAGTTCCACCGCCATCCGTCCAGCTTGGCGATCTACATGTCGTCGTACATGTGCGAGGCGATGAACGACCTCATCGCCCATGGCGAGGCACCGCCCCCGGATCTCTACGAGCGTTTCCTCTCGTGGGTGCGGCCGAGTCTCACCGGGTTGCCGGCACCGAAACTCCTGGACGATCAGTAGTAAGCGGACGATCAGCAATGAGTACCGGAGTTGCCGACCCCGCATAACCGCTCCCGATGTCGCAGTAATTTGGGCAGACGGCGGCCGGGACCTCGTAGGGACCGCCGACCGCCGCCGCCTTGCACCACCCGATCGAGCTCGGCCTTCTCAGCGTGGCTGTAGGAGCGTACCGACAATCGAACATACGTACAATGCTATGGAGCATCGTGACCACGTACGGTGTTAGCCATGATCGATCCCTCGGCCGATCGCGCGGTCTTCCGCCAGCTCGCCGATCTGTTGCGCGACCAGATTGAGTCCGGCGACCTCGCCCCCGGCGAGCCGCTGCCCAGCGAATTGCGCCTGGCCCAGGAGTACGGCATCAGTCGCACCACCGTTCGCCAGGCCATCGGCCAACTGCGCACGGAGGGACTGGTCACGGTCGACCGACCACGCGGGACGTTCGTCCGGGTGCCGGAGCCGACCGAGACCGTGACCCTCGGCCGCGGCGAGCGCGCGGGCGCCCGCATGCCGACCGACGCGGAGCGCCGGCAGTACCGCCTGGGCGAGGGCGTCCCGGTGCTGGTCATCACGGCGACCGACGGCACGAAGACGGTGCACCCGGCAGACCGGGTCCAGCTCACCCGCCCGTAACCTCGCGCCGCTGACCCGCCGGTGGCCTCACGCCACTCACCCGCCTTGGCCTCACGCCGCTCATCCGCCCTGGTCTCACGCCGCCACCCGCCCATGGCCTCACGCCGCCCACCCGCGGCGGCCGTGCCGGTCCGGCACCGCACGGATCGACCGCGCTGCGCACCCGCGCACGCCGAAGGCCCGCGCCGGCCTCCGGAAGGCCCGCCTACTTCCGGGTGCGGCGGCGATAGCCGTGATCGGCGTCCCAGGACTCGATGACTAAATGGTCCGCGGGCACTCCCACGTATGTCAGGGACACCTCCGCGATGTCGACCCGGAAGAACCCCGCGTCGGCGAAGGGCGTGTCCGGCGGCGGCGGTACCTCCACTGCCCTTCCCGCCAGCTTGGCGTCACCCGGCCAGCTCTCGGGGTGGTCGGCCGGCGGCTCCAGGGTCGGGCTGTGTATCGCGATCCGGGGGTCGCGACGCACGTCCCGAAGCTTCATCGAGCCGTCCATCATGCCGAACGTGATCTCGCCGTCATCGAACTTCATCTCGCTTCCGCTGATGCGTGGGGATCCGTCACGACGCAACGTCGCGATGGTCTTGTTGGTGCCCGCTTCGAAGCGCGCCTTGACCTTCGCCGGGAACTCGTCGAAATCCCTCTCGAGGTCCTGCCAACTCGCCATGCTGAAGACCCTAGAAGCCGGGTCCGACGAATCAGCCGAGCGGCCCGGCCGGGGCCGCGCCACCCGCGCGGACGGACAACTCGGATTCGAACGACGGTTCGAACGACAGCTCAAGCAACAGCCCAAACGACCAGTCCATCACCACACCGGCGACTGCCGCCGAGGTCAACCCCGACCAAAGCCAATCCGACCAAAGCCAATCCGGTCGAAGCCAGCGCGATCGGAGTCAGCCCGGTCGGAGCCAGCCCGGTCGAAGCCAGCCCGGCAGAAGCCAGCCCGGCAGAAGCCAGTCAGATCGAAGGTCACCCGATCGCTCAGCAAAGCGGGGCGAACCGCCCGCGCCACAAACGCGGGGCCGCCCAAGGATCCACCGGGTCAGAACATGTTGTACTGCTCCACCGACAGCGTGAAGCCGTGCCCCGTCGCCGTGTTCATGCAGCGCATCGCCTTTCGATCGCTGCCGCACATGAAGTCGCCCGCCCGCACCGCGTCCCCGTACTTCAGCGTCTCCTTCGCACCCAGCACCGTGTCTCCCGCGCAGGTGAACGCCGCCTCCTCCGCCTGGTACACGGAGATTCCGCCGGCCCAGTCCAGCTCGCAGTCGGTCGGCGCCGGCGGTGGCTTCCAGGCCTTCTTCACGATGTCGCAGCGCGCGCCGTCCTTGTCGACGTAGCAGCCGATGTTTCCCGACGGCGATACGAAGTTGGCTTCCGTGACCGTCGCCGTCGGCATGGCCGGCGCGTCGCCGAGGCCCGCGCTCGCCGGCGTCGGAGGCGATGGGTCCGGTGTGTCCCGGGGGGCCGTACACGCCCCGAGCGCCAACATCAGCAGGACCGCCGCCCAGCCGCGTCCCAGAGCCATCTCCACCCCCGAGCCTCAAAGGCGGAATGATAGGGGCGTGGAGCAAGGGCAGTGAGCACCCGCGGACTGCACGAGGCGCTTCCGCCCGCCATGCGCGAGGCGGTCGACGACTTCGGGCTGCATCTCGCCCGCGTGGACAACCGTTCGGCGCATACGGTGCGCGCCTATGTCGGCGACGTCGTGTCCCTGCTCGACCATGCCGCCGGGCTCGGTTGCGCCGCGCCCGCCGATCTTGACATCGGCGTGCTGCGAGGCTGGCTCGCGCAGCGCATGGCCGAGGGCGCCGCGCGCACCTCGCAGGCTAGGCGGGCCGCGGCCGCGCGCACCTTCACCGCCTGGGCGCACCGGTCGGGGTTGGCGCCGGCCGACGTCGGCGCGCCGTTGTCCAGCCCGCGGGCGCATCGCGACCTACCATCGGTGTTGCGCGCCGACCAGGCCGCGGACCTGGTCGTCACCACAACCGACCCCCATGCCGTACGCGACCGGGCGGTCCTCGAACTGCTCTACGCGACCGGCGTACGGGTAAGCGAACTCTGCGGACTGGACGTGGCGGACCTGGACGAGGGGCGCCGGGTCGTCCGCGTCTTCGGCAAGGGCGCCAAGGAGCGGGTGGTTCCCTACGGCATCCCCGCCCAGCGGGCGCTCGACGAATGGCTGCTGCGGGGGCGGCCCGCGCTCGCACACGCCGGCAGCGATGACGCGCTCTTCCTGGGCGCCCGGGGCGGCCGGCTCCAGCAGACCGTGGTACGCCGAATCGTGGCCGCCGCCGCCCAGGCCTCCGGCCTTCCGCACACCAGCCCGCACGACCTGCGCCACAGTGCTGCCACGCACCTGCTGGACGGTGGCGCCGACCTCCGCGCCGTGCAGGACCTGCTCGGGCACGCCTCGCTGTCGAGCACGCAGATCTACACCCATGTCTCGACCGAACGCCTCCGCGCCGCCTTCAAACAGGCGCACCCCCGCGCCTGACCACGCCCCGACCCGGACGGCACACCGCCGAATCCAAGTCGGTACCTGGCGGATCATGACGGCCCGCGCCGAGCCCAGCCGCGCCGCGCGGCACGGGGAAGCACGAGGCCGGACAACGCGAGGCGAGGGCTGGGGCGAGGCGGGCTGGGGCAAGGCGAGGCTGGGCTGGGCGAGACGAGAGGTTGGATACGAGCATCGGTATTCGACCTCCCGCCCCGCTTGCGACGCGAAACCTGGACCTCGGCTCGGCGACGCCATGATCCGCCAGATACCCCATCAGACTGCGAGGAACAACCGGGACCGCGGCCGGATCGACCCGTACGATCACAGGGTGAGCGCCGGAGATCCGCCCCCGCCCATCCCGGGAGCGCGGCTCCTCTTCTCCTTGGATGCGGCCACCGCCTATCTCAATCATGGCTCGTTCGGCGCCGTCCCGATCGGCGTGCAGCGGGCCCAGCAGCGGCTGCGGGACGAGGTCGACCGCAATCCGATGTCCTTCTTCGTGCATCCCGGGCTCACCGACCGTATCGTCCACACCCGACGGCACCTGGCCGCCTTTCTCGGCGCCGATCCGGACGGCAGTGCCTTGGTGCCCAACGCCTCCGCCGCGGTCTCGCTGGTGCTGCAGTCGGTGCGGCTCGGCTCCGGCGACGAGGTGCTGCTCACCGATCACGGCTACGGCTCCAACGCCTTCGCCGTGCGGCGGCAGTGCCGGCGGGACGGTGCCAGCGCGCGGACCGTCGCCCTCGCGCTGGACGCTTCCGACGCCGAGGTCGTCGCCCGGATTCGGGGCGCGCTGCGGCCCGGCAAGACCAAGCTGCTGATCGTCGATCAGCTCGCCTCCCCCACCGCCAAGGTCCTCCCGGTGCGGGAGATCGCCGCGGCCGCCCGGGAGCACGAGATCCCCGTTCTCGTCGACGCCGCACACGTGCCGGGCATGCTGCCGGTCGAGGTGGACCGGATCGGGGCCGATTTCTGGGTCGGCAACCTGCACAAGTGGGCGTTCGCTCCGAGAAGTACCGCCCTGCTCGCCGTGGCACCGCCCTGGCGCCGCCGGATGGAGCCGCTCGTCGTCTCCTGGGAGCAGGATGCCGGCTTCCCGCTCGCGGTCGAGTTCCAGGGCACCGTGGACTACACGCCGTGGCTCGCCGCCCCGGCCGGGCTGTTCACCCTGCGCACCCTCGGGCTCGAGGACGTGCGCGCGCACAACGCGGCGCTGGCGGCGTACGGGCAGCGGGTTGTCGGCGCGAGCCTCGGCCTCGCGCCCACCGACCTGCCGCACCCCGGCGCGGCCGAGGCGGCCATGCGGATCCTGCCGCTGCCGAGCGGGATGGCCACGACGCAGCCGGAGGCGACGGCGCTGCGGCAGCAGATCGCCGACAAGCTGGCCACGGAGGTCGCGATCAACGCGTGGGGCGGTCGCGGATGGCTGCGGCTGAGCGCACAGGTCTACAACCGGGCGGAGGAGTTCGACCGGCTCGCCGAGCGCCTGCCTCCGCTGCTCGCCAGCCTGCGCTGAGCTGGCCTGCGTGGAACTGGCCTGCGTGGAACTGGCCTGCGCCGAGCCGACCTACGCCCAGCCAGCCAGCCCGGAGCCGACCGACACCCAGCCGACCTGCCCCGAGCCGACCAACAGCCAGCCAGCCTGCCCCGAGCCCGCCTGCCCCGAGCCAACCTGCACGGAGCCGGTCTGCGCGGAGCCAGTCTGCGCGGAGCTGGCACACACGTTGACGTCACAGCGGACGCAGGCGCACGCGCCCGAGACCCAGCAGAATGAGCGGGTCGAGATAGGCATCCCCGCGGCGCAGCCCCCAGTGCAGGCAGGCCGAAGCCGGGCAGCCCAGGTGCCCGCCCGCAAGGGTGCCGATCCGATCGCCGGCGACGACGACCGCGCCGGCCCGCAGGTCGGTCAGCACAGGCTCATAGGTCGTCCGGAGCCCGCCGGGATGCGCGATGCTGACCACGCCCCGCCCCGCGACGCTACCGGCGAAGACGATCGTGCCCGGCCCCGCCGACCGCACCGCACCGCCCGAAGCCGCGGCCAGGTCGACGCCGCGGTGCCCAGCCAGCCAGGGCGCCGGCGGCGGGTCGAAGCGCCGCACGACCACCGGACCGTCGACCGGCCAGCCGTAGGCCGCCTGGTTGGGCACGGCAGCCTGGTTGGGCACGGCAGCCCGGTTGGGCACGGCAGCCCGGTTGGGCACGGCAGCCCGGTTGGGCACGGCAGCCCAGGTGGGCGTAGAAGCCCAGGTGGGCACGGAAGCGCCGGCGAGCGCCAGCAGGGCCGAGAGCAGGAGATGCATGCCCGGCATCGTGCTCTTCCGCGGGCACGGCCGCGACCCAGCCTGTGGATAACCTAGCTGCCGCCGAAGCCCGCCTCATCGGGCAGCGAGATGTCCGGCTTCTCGAGCTCCTCCACGTTGACGTCCTTGAAGGTCATCACGCGAACGTTCTTGACGAAGCGGGCCGGACGATACATGTCCCAGACCCAGGCGTCGTGCATCTCTACCTCGAAATACACCTCGCCGTCGGAGTTGCGTACGTGCAGGTCGACCTGGTTGGCCAGGTAGAACCGGCGCTCCGTCTCCACAACGTACGAGAACTGTCGGACGATGTCGCGGTACTCCCGGTAGAGCTGCAGCTCCATCTCGGTCTCGTACTTCTCGAGATCCTCTGCGCTCATCGCTTCTCGCCCTCCATGGCCTCATCTTCCCCCACCGGCACCGGCGGCCGAGGCTGCTCGCCCGACGCCACGCCGACGGTACCCTCCACCGCTGGCCAGAGCATCAGCGGCTCGGCGGTGACCGGAGGCGGAATCGCGGGCCGGCGCGCGCGGGGCGGCCGGTTGCCGCGCCCGGAGACCGCGGCCACGTTCACGTACGAGAAGCGGTGTTCGACGCAGGGGCCGAAGCGGATCAAGGCCGCGCTGTGCTCGTCGGTGATGTAGCCCTTGTGCACCGCGAAGCCGTAGTCCGGGAATCGACCGTCCAGCTCGACCATCAGCCGGTCCCTGGTGACCTTGGCGAGCACGCTGGCCGCGGCGACGCAGGCGGCGACCCGGTCGCCCTTCCAGACGGCGAGGCCCGGCGCGCCGAGCCCGTCGACCGGGAAGCCGTCCGTGAGCACGTACTCCGGCCTGGTCGTGAGCGACGCGAGCGCGCGGCGCATCGCGGACAGGTTGCAGACGTGCAGGCCGCGTCCGTCCACCTCGGCCGGCGGGATGATCACCACCGACCAGGCCAGCGCCCGGGCGACCACCTCGTCGTAGACGCGCTCGCGGGCGGCGGGGGTGAGCAGCTTGGAGTCGGCCAGTTCGTCGATCTCGCCGCGCCGGCCCTCGGGCAGGATGGCCGCGGCGGCCACGAGCGGCCCGGCGCAGGCGCCACGGCCCGCCTCGTCGGCGCCGGCAACGTGGCGGAAGCCGCGGCGCTGCAGCGCGCGCTCGAGGGCGTAGAGGCCGCCTTCGCGGCGCACCACCGTGCGGGGTGGGCTGAGCATCAGCAGGCCCGTCGCAGCAGGTCGGCGAGGCCGATCGGGTAGATCTGCTCGGTCGAGGCGTCCAGCTCCGCCGCCGACCACCAGCGGTGGTCGGTGATGGTCAGCCGCTCGACCGCGTCGAATCCGCGGGTGTCGACCTGCCACCGCGGCACCCGGAGGCGGAAGAAGTCCTGTTCCTGCCGGTACTGCCGGTTTTCGAAGCTGAACTCGGTGACCTCGTGGTGCACCGGCTCGCCGAGGTCGGCGGGCTCGACCTTCAGCCCGGTCTCCTCGAACAGCTCCCGGGCGGCGCCCGCCGCGGGCGTCTCGCCCTCGTCCAGGCCCCCGCCGGGCGTGAACCACCACCGCAGGCCGGGGCGGGCCGGGTCGCCGCCGTGCAGCAGCAGCGCACGGTCGGCGGAGTCGATCAGGAGCACCCGGGCAGCCTGTCGGTCGATGACTGTCACGGCCCAAGCCTATTGCGCCCGTGGTCGATCTTTACCCCGGGTCAGTTGGCGGGCGGCGAGTCCGGGATCGCGTCGAATTCCTCGGGCACCGAGAGCCAGGCCGCCCGGCTCACCGGCCAGAAGATCGTGAACGCCCGACCGACGACCGAGTTGATCTTGATCGTGGCTTCCTGGATGTTGTCGTCGCTCTGCTCCCAGTGCTCCAGCGAGTCGCCGGAGGCGGAGCGGTGGTCACCCATGACCCAGAGCCGGCCGGGGGGCACGATCACGTCGAACTTCTCGTCCGCGGCCGGGTCCTGCCTGCCGTCCGCGTCGGTGTAGATGTAGGGCTCGTCGAGCGGGACCCCGTTGATGACCAGGCGCTCCTGGTCGTCGCAGCAGACCACGTGGTCGCCGGGCACGCCGATGACGCGCTTGATGAAGTCCTCGCCCTCGGTGCCGCTCTGCCACTCGGTCGGGGCCTTGAACACCACGATCTCGCCGCGGCGGGGGTCCCGGAAGTCGTAGACGAGCTTGTTGACCAGGACCCGGTCCCAGACGTTGAGCGTGTGCTCCATCGAGGGCGACGGGATGTAGAAGGTCTGCAGAACGAAGGCGCGCACCAGGACGGCGACGAGGATCGCCACACCCAGCAGGATCGGTAGCTCGCGCCAGAACGACCCGCGGCGCTTCTCTTCGGCTTGCTCGTCAATCACGAACGGAGCCTACGTCCCCGCGGCCGGAACCACTGACCGGAACGCGCGGATACGCCGACACTTAAGAGGAACGGGAGCATTACGGCCGCGGTGGCGGGATCGGGCTCGCGCCGCGTGTCTCCGGCGGCCGGCGCGGCCGCCACCGGGTGCGCGGCGCCGTACGCCTTCCAGCCGTCGGGCACGGAAAGGCTGGTGAAGTGCTTGGTCGGCCAGACCACCACGAACGCCCGGCCGATGATGTTGTCGATGGGAACGGGGCCCTGACAGCGGGCGTCCTGGGACACCCGCCGATGGTCGCCCATGACGAACATCTCACCCGCCGGGATGGTCACCTCGTCGAAGCGGCGGCTGGTGCACTGGCGCGGGTTGGGCGGTGCCTCGACGGGCGAGTCGTCGAAGATGTACGGCTCGTCGATCGCCTCGCCGTTGACCGTGATCCGGCCCTGATCGTCGCAGCAGGCCACCTTGTCGCCCGGCAGGCCGATCACCCGTTTGATGAAGTCACGTTCGCCCGGTCGGCTGACACCGACCAGGTCGCCGATGGTCCGGCCGAGCTTCGCGCCGAAGTCGTTGCTGAGCGGTTCGGCCGGCTGCTCGGGTGCCCAGTTGTCGGTGCCGCGGAAGACCACGATCTCGCCGCGCACCGGATCGCGCATGTCGTAGACGACCTTGTTGACCAGGACCCGGTCCTTGATCGCGAGCGTGTTCTCCATCGAGCCGGACGGGATGTAGAACGCCTGCACCAGGAAGGTGCGGATCAGGACGGCGAGGCAGAACGCCACCACGAGCAGCAGCGGCAACTCCTGCCAGAGGGGCATCTCCTTGCGGCGGATCACCCGTCCGCGGCGCCGTCCTGAAGAGGAGGCTCGATACCCCTGCATCGGTTCCACGCTACGCATCTCCCGCCGCCGTCCGGTCGAGCCGCCCCGGATACAGCACTACCGCCCGGGATCCCCCGTGGGAGACCTGTCGGGCGGTAGTGCGAATGGTTCACCAGCGCGGCGACTGCCGCAGTGGCACTGATTCCCATCCGTCACTGGCGCAAGCGTAATCCGCCCGCGCAGCAAACGTCAGTCCGAGTACATACGGCCCGGATCGCTATGGGGTTCAGCTGACGGTCTGCTTCTCGCGCAGCTCCTTGATCTTGGCCTTCTTGCCGCGGAGCTCGCGCAGGTAGTAGAGCTTGGCGCGACGCACGTCACCGCGGGTGACGACCTCGATGCGGTCGAGCTGGGGGCTGTTGATCGGGTAGGTCCGCTCGACGCCAACGCCGAAGCTGATCTTCCGGACCTTGAAGGTCTCGCGCAGCCCGCCACCCTGGCGGCTGATCACGACGCCCTGGAAGACCTGGACACGGGAGCGGTTGCCCTCGACGACCCGCACGTGCACCTTGACGGTGTCACCGGCCCGGAAGTCAGGAATGTCGGTGCGTCGCGACTGGGCGTCGAGTGCGTCCAGGGTGTTCATCGCTGCATCCTCGTCGTACTCAAAGCGCACCGGGAGTTCGATGCGCGAATGGGTGATTCTGACCGCGGCGAGCGCCGGCCGGTCCTCGTCCGCCCGCCCACGGCGTGGGGAGCGAACGGCAACCTCACTACTTTGCCACACCCGGGGGTGTGATCGGAAATCCGGCCCCCTCCAGCGCCGCCCGGTCGAGCTTGTCGAGCGACTCCGGCGGATAGGCCGCGAACATGTCCGGGCGCCGGGAGGCGGTGCGGAGCAGGGATTCCGTACGCCGCCAGCGCGCGATCCGCCCGTGGTCACCGGAGCGGAGCACCTCCGGCACCGCGCGGTCGCGCCACGACGCCGGCTTGGTGTAGACGGGCGCCTCGAGCAGCCCCGCCGCGTGCGACTCCTCGTTGAGCGAGTCCGCGTTGCCGAGCACCCCGGGCAGCAGGCGGGTGACCGCCTCCATGATCACGATAACCGCGACCTCGCCGCCGAAGAGCACGTAATCGCCGAGCGAGACCTCCCGCACGGGCATCCGGGCCGCGGCGTCGTCGAGAACCCGCTGGTCGATGCCCTCGTACCGGCCGCAGGCGAAGATCAGATGCGGGAGCTCGGCCAGTTCGTGGGCGTCCGCCTGGGTGAACGGCCGGCCGGCGGGCGAGGGCACGACCAGCTGCGCGCCGGGAGAGGCGACCGCGTCGAGCGCCGCCGCCCAGGGCTCCGGGCGCATGACCATGCCCGGGCCGCCGCCGTACGGGGTGTCGTCGACCGTGCGATGCACGTCGGAGGTCCAGGTGCGCAGGTCGTGCACGGAGAGGTCGAGCAGCCCGGCGCCCCGCGCCTTACCGATCAGCGACAGGTCAAGCGGGGCGAAGTAGTCCGGGAAGATCGAGACGATGTCGACGCGCACAGACGGGCCCTTTTTCTACAGATCGAGCAGGCCCTCGGGCAGGTCGACGATCACCCGGCCGCCGGCCAGGTCGACCGTCGGCACCATCTGGCTGACGAACGGGATGAGCGCCGTGCCGCCGCCGGCCTTCTTGAGCACGATGAGATCGGAGGAGGGCGCGTGGTCGATCCGGTCGATCACGCCCAGTACGGTGCCGTCGACCGACACCACGGAGAGCCCGGCCAGCTGGTGGTCGTTGAACTCGTCCGGGTCCTCGGGATCGGCGACCTCGGAGCTGTCGACCTGCAGCAGCACGCCGCGGAGCGCCTCGGCGGTGTTGCGGTCCAGGACGCCCTCGAACTGGGCGATCCCCTTGCCCTGGTGCCAGCGCACCGACTCGAGCACCAGCTTCGCCGGCACCCGGTAGGCGACACCCGGAACGGCGGCGGCCGCCGGGCCGGTGCTCACCCGGCGGTCCCGGGGGACCTCCGTGGTGAACGCCGATCCGGCGGCGAATCTCGCCTCTGGATCATCGGTCCGCACTGTCACCAGCACTTCCCCACGGATGCCGTGGGGCCTACCGATCTGACCGACGACCAGCAACATCAGGCGGCAGCTCAGTACGCGTCGACGATGTCGACGCGGATGCCGCGCCCACCGATCGAACCGATGACCTGACGCAGCGCCTTGGCCGTGCGCCCGCCGCGCCCGATGACCGTTCCCAGGTCCTCGGGGTGGACGCGCACCTCGAGCCGCTTGCCGCGGCGCGAGTCGACCAGCCGGACCCGGACGTCGTCCGGGTTGTCGACGATGCCCTTGACGAGGTGCTCCAGCGCGGGCCGGAGCGCCCCGTCAGTTGCCGTCGGCGCCGGCACCGGCCGGGTCCTTCGCGTCCTCGGCGACGGCCTCGCGGTTCGGCTCCGCCGCCTCGGCGGTCTTGGCCGGCTTGGCCTCGGCCTTGGCGGCCTCCGCCTTCGGCTCGGCGGCCTTGGCCTTCTTGGCCGGCTTGGCGGCCGGAGCGTCCGCGACGCCGGCGGCAGCCTTCGCCTCGGCCTCGTAGGCCGCGGTGCGGCTGACCTTCTCGGGCGCCATGAGCAGCGGCGGCGGGGCCGGCAGGCCCTTGAACTGCTGCCAGTCGCCGGTCTTCTCGAGCAGACGCTGCACGGCCTCGCTCGGCTGCGCGCCGACCGAGAGCCAGTACTGCACCCGCTCCGACTTCACCTGGATGATCGACGGGTGTTCCTTGGGCTGGTAGATGCCCACGTACTCGATCGCGCGGCCGTCGCGCTTGGTGCGCGAGTCGGCGACGACGATGCGGTACTGCGGGTTGCGGATCTTGCCCATCCGAAGGAGCCGGATCTTAACGGCCACGGTCTTGTTCGCTCCTGTTGCATGACGACCAACCCGATCAGTCGGGCCGGTACGCGGGTGAGCCGACGGAACCCACGTGGGGATATGGGACCGATGCCTCGAGGACTGGCGACACGTGGGGAGTTAGAGGGCAGCTCACGTACGCCGGACTCCGCCCATTCTGCCAGAGGGGGGAGGGGACTCCCAATCGGGCCTGGTTTTTACCCTGCCCTCAAGATCAAGACCTGATTCATGTCGTGCCTGGTTGCATGGATCTGACCGTCGCTCCCGCCGAGACCGGGCGCGGGCGGCCAATCGCCTGGCGGCTCATGAGCGGCCACTCGCACCCTAATGCCAGGTCCGTGCTTGGTTGAGGGTCAGATACGGGGCACCGCGGGGCGGTCCCAGCCCGGCGGCAGCTCGGCCGGCACGGGCCAGGACGGGTCCGGGCTGTAGGTCGTCCAGGTGCCGTCAAAGGGGAAGTCGGCCGCCTCGATCTGCTTGATCACCGACCGGCCCTGCGCGCGGACGGCGGCCTCGTCGCGGACCCAGTAGTGGTCGGGGTGTGCGAGGCGTTCGGTGAACTCGTCCTCGTCCTTCCAGTGCCAGCTCCGGTCGGGATTCACCACGATGTCCAGGTCCTGGTCGATCACGTCGACGCCGGCCGTGTGGCCGTCGTCCCAGCGCAGGGCCCGCTCTTCGAGGTTGACGTACCAGTTGGTGAAGGAGCCCTGGTCGTCGCGGAAGAACCAGACCGAGTGGTCGGCGTCCGGCGGGATGAACTTCAGCAGGCCCGGGCCCTGCCAGGTGCCGGGCACGACCTCGGTCGCAAGGCCGATCCACTCGCTGAACGGCATGTCCCGGATGCCGCGCCCGTCCCGGGCCACCTCGAACACGACCGCCGAGCCGCGGGCCAGCCAGAGCAGCAGCCCGCGCTCGTCGTCGACGACGACCCGGCACGGGCGCACGGAGGCGAGCCGTGCGCCGTCGACGTTGCGGTAGAGAACCTCGCGGCCCGGGGCGAACCGCACGTTCAGTACGAACGCGCCAGGATCGCGACCAGGTTCGGCTCGTCGTCGGTGTCCGGCATCGACCCGTCCTCGCGGAACAGGCAGCGCACGGTCACCGCCTTGCCGTTCGCCTCGGCCTCGCCGTCCGTGCCGACCGCCGACCACGGCACCCGGGCCCAGCCGGTCTGCGCGGCCTCGATCGCGTCACCCAGCGTCTTGACGTCGACGGTGTTGGCCTCGCGGAAGGACAGCGCGTCGTCGTACATCCGCTGCTGGTCGGCCTTCAGCGCGCTGACCACGTCGACCGCGACGTCGTCGAGCGCGATCGGCGACTTGGTGCCGTCGATGCGCCGGGCGATCACCGCGTTGCCGGCGGCCAGGTCGCGCGGGCCCACCTCGACGCGTACCGGAATGCCCTGGAGTTCGGCGTCGACCGCCCGGCGGCCGAACGGGATGTCGGCGCGGTCGTCGAGCCTGACCCGTACCCCGGCGGCCTTGAGCTCGTCGCGGAGCCTGGCCGCCGCCTCGGTGACGCCCTCGCCCGCCTTGACCACCATGACCTGCGCCTGGATCGGCGCGATCCGCGGCGGCAGCCGCAGGCCGTTGTCGTCGCCGTGCACCATGATCAGGCCACCCATCATCCGGGTGGAGGTGCCCCAGGACGTGGTCCAGGCGTGCTCGACCGTGCCGGCCGACGACGAGTACGTGATGTCGAAGGCCTTGGCGAAGTTCTGCCCGAGCTCGTGCGACGTGCCCATCTGCAGGGCCTTCGTGTCGCCCATCATGGCCTCGACGGTCATGGTGTTGGTGGCGCCGGCGAACCGCTCGCCCTTCGTCTTTCGGCCGGGCACGACGGGGATGGCCAGCATGTTGACCATGAACTCCTCGTACACGTGCTTGTGGATCTCGCGGGCGTAGCGGCGGGCGTCGTCCTCCGTCGCGTGCGCGGTGTGGCCCTCCTGCCAGAGGAACTCGGTCGTCCGCAGGAAGGTGCGCGGCCGCAGCTCCCAGCGCACGATGTTGGCCCACTGGTTCAGCAGCAGCGGCAGGTCACGGTAGGAGTCGACCCACTTGGCCATGAACTCGCCGATGACCGTCTCGCTGGTCGGGCGCACGACGAGCGGCTCGGCCAGCTGCTTGCCGCCCGCGTGGGTGACCACGGCGAGCTCCGGGGAGAAACCCTCCACGTGCTCGGCCTCGCGGCGCAGGTAGCTCTCCGGGATGAAGAGCGGGAAGTACGCGTTCTGCGCGCCCGCGTCCTTGATCCGGTTGTCCATGTCGGCCTGCATGTGCTCCCAGATGGCGTAGCCGACCGGCCGGATCACCATCGTCCCGCGCACCGGGCCGTTGTCGGCCAGCTGGGCCTTGGTGATGATGTCCTGGTACCAGCGGGGGAAGTCCTCCGCACGGGGAGTGAGCACACGAGCCATGAGGACGCATCGTAGTCGGCCGCAGACAAGCGAATCGAAACGACCCTTCTTTCGTGCGGCGCCACTACAAGATCAAGATCAATTTCATGTCGTGCGTGGTTGCATGGCGCTGACCGTCGCTCCCGCCGAGACCGGGGCGGGCGCCGGGGCGCCCACCCCTGCCAGCTGATTGCAACAAGATCAGCGGATCACGCGGCCACGCAGCACGATCCGGCTCGGTGCGCGGACCACCCGCAGATCCCGGCGCGGGTCGGCCTCGTAGACCACCAGGTCGGCGAGGCCGCCCTCGACCAGTCCGGGGAAGCCGAGCCACTCGCGGGCGCGCCAAGACGCGGCGGCGAGGACGTCGGACGCCGGGATGCCGGCCGCGTGCAGGAGCAGCATCTCCTCCGCGGCGAGGCCGTGCCGGATACTGCCGCCCGCGTCGGTGCCCACGTAGATCGGCACGCCGGCCTCGTGTGCGGCGGCGACGACCCGGGGGAAGCCGTCGCGTAGGGCGATCATGTGGTCGGCGTAGCCGGGGAACTTGGCGCGGGCCTGGTCCGCGATTCCGCCGAAGGTCCGGATGTTGATCATTGTGGGCACCAGGGCGGTGCCGCGGCGGGCCATCTCGTCGATCAGGTCGAGGGAGAGCCCGGTGCCGTGCTCGACCGAGTCGACGCCGGCCCGCACCATCTGCGCGACGCCCTCCTCGGAGAACGTGTGCACGGCCGCCCGGGCCCCGGCGTCGTGTGCGGCGGCGACGGCGGCGGCCATGGTGGCCGGATCCCAGGACGGCGCGAGGTCGCCGACCGACCGGTCGATCCAGTCGCCGACCAGCTTCACCCAGCCGGTGCCGGCCTTGGCCTGCGCGGTGACGGTCTCGACCACATCCGCGGCGTCGACCTCGATGCCGATGTCCCGCAGGTAGCGCCGGGTGGGCGCGACGTGGCGGCCGGCCCGGACCAGCCGGGGGATGCCGGGCTCGTCGTCCAGCTCGGGATACGGGTACGGCGACCCGGCGTCGCGCAGCGCGAGCACACCGGCGTCGCGGTCGGTGTGTGCGAGCTCCCGGGCCTGGTCCAGGCTCTCGATCGGCTTGGCGCCGTACTGGATGCCGAGGTGGCAGTGCGCGTCGACCAGCCCCGGCACGACGAACCCGCCGTCACTGATCGTCTCGGCCTCCGCGACCGGCTCGAACGTGACCCGGTCCCCCACCAGCCAGAGGTCCCGGACTTCCCCGTCGGGCAGGACCGTCCCCCGCACATGCAACGCCATAGGACAGTCCTACCCGATCACCGGTTCACCTGTCCCGGCGGGCGACCCGGAGGATTCGATCACGTTTACGGGTCCAGGCCGGCAGGTCCAGCGTGATCTCCCAGGGCTGGTCCACGGTGACGACCTCGTCCGTCTGATGACGGCGCTCGTAGACCCCGCCCGGGCCGAGGCAGAACTGCGTGAACGTGACACGCTCGGCCAGCGGGTCGATGATCCAGTAGGACGGGATCCCCGCGTAGGCGTACTTCTTCAGCTTGAGCTCACGGTCGCTGGTCTTGGACGACTTCGAGATGACTTCGACGACCAGCGGCACGTCGGCCGGCAGCACCGGGGAGTAGCCGGCGCCTTCCTCGCGGATGAGCACCACGTCCGGGCGCAGCTCATTGCGGCGATCAATCAAGATCGCCTGCTCGATGTTGATGATGAAAGTGTCAGGACGGCGCTCCTCGATCGCGACAGCCGTCTTCATGCCGAGGAGCTGGTGGATGGGAAAGGCCAGGGGAGTCAAGACAAGCCTTCCGTCGATCAACTCATAGTGAAGATCCTCGGGAAGGTTCACGATGTCGTCGACGGTCAGATCGTCTCTGCGGAGCAGGTCCAACTCGGCCGGGTGCAAATCGGCCAGGCGCAGGGAAGCGGTCATCGGCTCCTCCTCAGTGGATTCGCCATTCACCATACTAGTCATTGGACTAGTTGCTCCATGCCAATATCAGCGCTTGTCGTCGTCGGGCTTCTTGGGGTTGGTGAGCTTGTTGAAGTCGAGCTTCGGGAGCTTGAAGCCCGGCGGAAGCCCCTGGCCCGGCCCGCCGCCGAGCGCACTCGGGTCCATGCCCGGCGGGAGCTGCGGCATGCCGCCCGGGAAGCCGCCCGGCATCCCGCCGACGCGCGGCCGGTTGCCGCCCTTGGTGCCCTTGCGCTTGTTCTTCGGACTCTTGGTCGCCTTGCGGCGGTTGCCGCCCGGCAGGCCCATCATGCCGCCCATCTGCTTCATCATCTTCTGCGCGTCGGTGAAGCGGTTGAGCAACTGGTTGACGTCCATGACAGTCACGCCGGAGCCGTTGGCGATGCGGGCGCGGCGGGAGCCGTTGATGATCTTCGGGTTGGTGCGCTCGCCCGGGGTCATCGACCGGATGATCGCCGTGACCCGGTCGAAGTGGCTGTCGTCGAGCTCGTCCAGCTGGCCCTTCATCTGGCCCATGCCGGGCATCATCGCCAGCACGTTCGCGATCGGGCCCATCCGGCGGACCGCGATCAGCTGGTCGAGGAAGTCCTCGAGGGTGAACTGCTCGCCACCGAGCAGCTTGGAGGTCATCTTCTCCTTCTGATCCTCGTCGAAGGCCTGCTCGGCCTGCTCGATGAGGGTCAGCACGTCACCCATGCCGAGGATGCGGCTCGCCATCCGGTCCGGGTGGAAGATGTCGAAGTCCTCGAGCTTCTCGCCCGTAGACGCGAAGAGGATCGGCTCGCCGGTGACGTGCCGGACCGACAGCGCCGCGCCACCGCGGGCGTCGCCGTCCAGCTTGGAGAGGACCACGCCGGTGATGCCCACGCCGTCGCGGAACGCCTCGGCCGTGGTGACCGCGTCCTGACCGACCATCGCGTCGATGACGAAGATGACCTCGTCTGGGTCGACCGCGTCGCGGATGTCGCGGGCCTGCTGCATCATCTCCGCGTCGATGCCGAGGCGGCCCGCGGTGTCGACGATGACGATGTCCTTCGCCGTCCGCTTCGCGTGCTCGATCGAGTCCTTGGCGACCTGCACCGGGTCGCCGACGCCGTTGCCGGGCGCCGGCGCGTACACGTCGACGCCGGCCCGGGTGCCGAGGACCTGGAGCTGGTTGACCGCGTTCGGGCGCTGCAGGTCGGCCGCGACCAGCAGGACCTGGTGGTTCTGGCCCTTGAGCCAGCGCGACAGCTTGCCGGCAAGCGTGGTCTTACCGGAACCCTGCAGGCCGGCCAGCATGATCACCGTCGGCGGCTGCTTGGCGAACTGCAGCCGCCGGCCCTCGCCGCCGAGGACGGCGATGAGTTCCTCATGGACGATCTTGATGATCTGCTGGGCCGGATTGAGTGCCTGCGACACCTCGGAGCCGCGGGCCCGCTCCTTGAGGTTGGCGATGAACGACTTGACCACCGGCAGCGCGACGTCCGCCTCGAGCAGCGCGAGACGGATCTCGCGGGCGGTGGCGTCGATGTCGGCGTCGGTGAGCTTGCCCTTGCCGCGGAGCTTGGTGAAGATCCCGGAGAGGCGGTCGCTCAAGGTGTCAAACACGGCGCAACTTCCCGTTGGTCAGAGGTGAGGAGATGACCGCAAGCCTAGCCGCCCGCCGGAAGGGTCACCGGTTGCGCATCCGGTACGTCTTCGCCGCCGCCTCGATCCGCCGCTGGTTGCGGGTGCCGGGTGCCAGCGATCGCTTGGCCCGGCCGTACAGGTAGACGCCGCCGCCGACCACGATCGCGCCCACGATCAGGTACGCCAGGGCACCGACCAGCACGTGCAGCAGGCTGACCGCGATCCAGCCCACGACGATCACGCCGGCGATCGTCGCCACCAGGTACGCGATTGCTTTGCCCATCTCAGCCTCCCGAGGAGAAATTCGCCGCCGTTTCCACCATGCGCCAGCGGCGCAAGTGTGCGCATCGGGGCGGACCCGTAAGGGGTGGGCAGCGGCCGTTCGGCCACGCTACCTGCACAAATCGCGTATACCGCAGATAACAGGCGCCACTTCAGGCCCTTCTGTGGCGCCCGGTGGTGACATGGCACAGATGTCCGAAAAGCCGATATCGACCGCAACCTTCCGATGAATCACGCCGTTGAGGCACGAGGAACCGGGCGGCTGATCAAACGGCCCGACGACATCCGGCGGAAGGACAACGGCGTGTCTGTGCGGCGGATCCTGCGATTGGCACCCTGGGGAGTCCGAGCGCGCATCTTCACCTCCGTGCAACGGCGGATCCTGCCCCGGGTCGCACCCGAGCAGCGCTTCGGCCTTGCCCGGAGGATCGTGCCGCTGTCGCACCCGCCGCGGCTGCCGCTGATGCGGGTCGCCGCGGACGCGCCCACCATGCGGGTCCGCTACGGCCGGGGCTGGGTGACCGCCCGCCGCGACGCCGCGGCCGCACCGGCCCAGGTGCGCCGGCAGAACCTCGACCGCGCCATCGCCGCCCTGGCCACCGCCGGCGTCGACTGGTTCCGGATTCCCGCCCGCACGTTCCGGCACACCGCGCTGGCCGTGCCGGCCCGGGACCGGGAGGTGGTGCTCCGGATGCTGGAGGACCTGACGGCGGGCGGCGCCGGCATGCTCGAGGTCGTGCTGCCGCGCGGCCGCGGGGGCCGCCGGGCCCGGCGCGCCGCGCGCATCGTGCGGGTCTGCTGGCCGGTCACCGACCCGGACGGGAATCTGGTGCTCGGCCCCGACCTCGGCTGCGAGATCGAGTTCTGGGGCGAGCAGGACGGCAACCTGATCGGTCCGCGCAGCAAGGCCGACGTGATCCCGGCCGACGAGCCGGTGGTCAGCGCGCCCGAGGCCGCCTTCGGCCCGTTCTGCGCGCCGGACGACCCGGCCCGGTACCGGACCCGGGAGCTGTTCACGCTGCCCACCCCGGAGCGGATCAGCTTTCCCATCGACGCCGTGTACACCTGGGTCGACGGCGACGACCCGGCCTGGCAGGCCCGCAAGGCGATCGCGCTGGCCGCCAACGCCTGGCTGGACGACGCGAGCCGGCTCTCCGCCAACGACTCCCGATACGCCTCCCGCGACGAGCTTCGCTACTCGCTGCGCGCCCTGCACTGCTTCGCCCCGTGGGTGCGGCACGTCTTCCTGGTCACGGACGACCAGGTGCCGGCCTGGCTGGACACCGACCACCCGCGGCTCACCGTCGTCAGCCACCGGGAGATCTTCGGCGACACCGGCACGCTGCCGACCTTCAACTCGCAGGCCATCGAGTCGCGGCTGCATCGCATCCCAGGCCTGAGCGAGCACTTCCTCTACCTCAACGACGACGTCTTCCTGGGCCGGCCGGTCTCGCCGGAGATGTTCTTCACCCCCGGCGGCCTGACCCGCTTCTTCCCGTCCCCCGCGCGCGTCGACTCCGCGCCGCGCACTCCCGGCGACCCGCCCGCCGACTCGGCCGGCAAGAACAACCGGGAGCTGATCAAGGCGGCGTTCGGGCGGGTGCTGACCCGCAAGATGATGCACACACCGCACCCGTCGCGGCGCAGCGTCATCGAGGAGATCGAGAACCGGTTCGCCGAGCACGTCGACGCCACCGCCTCGCACCAGTTCCGGCACCCCGACGACATCTCGCTGCTCTCGTCGCTGCAGCAGTACTACGCGTACCTGACCGGCCGGGGCGTGTCCGGGACGATCGACTACAAGTACAACGATCTGGCGAATCCGGCCACGCCGTTCCGGCTCGCCGAGCTCCTGCGCAAGCGCAACCTCGACGCGTTCTGCCTCAACGACACCGACTCCTCGAACGTCGGGGCGGGCGAGCAGGCCGCGCTGCTGGGCGACTTCCTCCCCGCGTACCTGCCGTTCGTCTCGCCGTACGAGCTGGCCGAGCCGCGGCCCGCCACCGCGCCGCCCGCCCAGGTCACCGCGCAGCCGCCGGCGGTGTCCCGGCAGATCGGCCGGCAGGCCGGGCCGGCAGCGCCCGCGACCGCGCCCGACGTCGTCCGGCCCGCCCTGCCCGTCCTGGCCGACCGTGCCACGGGCGATCCGACCCCCACCAACACGCCCGTCGCCTGACGCGCACCGGAAAACCTGACGCGCCCGGGCGACCGGCCTGCGCTGTACGAAGGAGAGAACCCCCGTGAGCTACGACGTCGTCATTCTCGGCCTCGGATATGTCGGGCTGCCGCTCGCGCAGCAGGCCACCCGGGCCGGCATGTCCGTCCTCGGCTTCGACGTCAACGCGGCGGTTGTCGACGCCCTCGGCACGGGCCGCTCGCACGTCGACGACCTGTCCGACGCCGACGTCGCCGAGATGATCGCCGGCGGCTTCCGGACCACCGCCGACGAGACCCTGATCGCCGCGGCCGACGTCGCGGTGATCTGCGTGCCGACGCCGCTCTCCGAGGGTGACGGCCCGGATCTGCGGGCCGTGACCGGCGCGACCGCGGCCATCGGGCGCAACCTGCGCCCGGGAATGCTTGTCGTGCTCGAGTCCACCACTTACCCGGGCACGACCGACGACGTCGTCCGCCCGCTGCTGGAGGAGCTCTCCGGGCTGGTCGCCGGCCGCGACTTCAGCCTGGCGTTCTCTCCCGAGCGGATCGACCCGGGCAACGAGCGGTTCGGCGCGCACAACACCCCGAAGGTCGTCGGCGGCTACACCCCGGCGTGCGCCGACCGGGTCGCCGCGTTCTACGGGCGGTTCGTCGAGACCGTCGTGCGCACCAAGGGCACCCGGGAGGCGGAGACCGCGAAGCTGCTGGAGAACACGTACCGGCACGTCAACATCGCGCTGGTCAACGAGATGGCCCGGTTCTGCCACGAGCTCGACATCGACCTGTGGGACGTCATCAACGCCGCCGCGACCAAGCCGTTCGGCTTCCAGGCGTTCTACCCCGGCCCGGGCGTCGGCGGGCACTGCATCCCGATCGACCCGAACTACCTGAGCCACAACGTGCGCAGCAAGCTCGGCTACCCGTTCCGCTTCGTGGAGCTGGCGCAGGAGATCAACGCGACGATGCCGGCGTACGTGGCCCGGCGGGCGCAGAACCTGCTCAACGCCGACGGGCAGGCCGTGCACGGCGCCTGCGTGCTGCTGCTCGGGGTCACGTACAAGGCGAACATCGCCGACCAGCGGGAGTCGCCGGCGACGCCGCTCGCCCGCCACCTCGCCGCGCTCGGCGCGACGCTGATGTACCACGACCCGCACGTGACGAGGTGGAGCGTCGGCGGCGTCGAGGTACCGCGCACCGACGACCTCGACGGCGCCGCCGCGGCCGCCGACCTGGTGATCCTCGTCCAGCACCACCGCGAGTACGACGCCGACCACCTGGCCGGGATCGCCAAGCGCTTCTTCGACACCCGGGGCGTGACGCGCGGCGACGAGGCACACCGGCTGTGACCGAGACGAGCGTTGCGCCCGTCGCGCCGGCACATCGCGCGGGGCCCCGCCACGCCGCGGCCGGACCGGGCGTCACCGCGGCGCCCGCGCCCGGGCGGCACCGGCGCGACATCGAGGGGCTGCGCGCGGTCGCGGTGCTCCTCGTGGTCGCGTACCACTGCGGGCTCCCATACGTGACCGGCGGCTACGTCGGCGTCGACGTCTTCTTCGTCATCTCCGGGTTCCTCATCACCGGCCTGCTGCTCCGCGAGGCCGGACGTACCGGCACGGTCTCGATCCCGCGCTTCTACGCCCGCCGCGCGCTGCGACTGCTACCCGCCTCGACCGTCGTGGTCGTGGCGACGATGGCCGCCTCGGCGCTGTGGCTGCCGCCGCTGCGGCTGACCGGGATCCTCTCCGACGCACTGCACACCACGATCTACGCGATGAACTGGCGGCTGGCCGCCATCGGCACCGACTACCTGAACGCCGAGGCGGAGCCCTCGCCGCTGCAGCACTTCTGGTCCCTCGCGGTCGAGGAGCAGTTCTACCTGGTGTGGCCGCTGCTGCTGCTCATCGTCGTGCGCCGCGGCGGCCGCGGGCTCACCACGGTCCTGACCGTGGTGACCGCGGGCTCGCTGCTGTTCTCGGTCTGGCAGACCCAGCACAACGCCGGGTGGGCGTACTTCGGCGCGCACACCCGCGCCTGGGAGCTGGGCGTCGGCGCCCTGCTCGCGGTCGGCGCGACCCGGCTGGCACGGCTCGGATCCGGGGCGTCCCGGGCGCTGACCGGGTGCGGGCTCGCCGCCATCGTGATCTCGGCGTTCGGCTACACCGCGTCGACCCCGTTCCCCGGGTACGCGGCCCTGCTCCCGGTGCTCGGCACCGGTGCGGTCATCGCCGGCGGCTGCGCCGCGCAGTCCGGGCTGTTGGGGCTGCCGGCGCTGCAGGGCATCGGCCGGCTCTCGTACTCCTGGTACCTGTGGCACTGGCCGGCGCTGCTCATCGCCCCGTACGCGTTCGGTCACGAGCTCGCCACCTGGGAGAACGTGGCCGTCGCGCTGGGCGCGCTGCTGCTCGCCGGGCTCACGTACGCCGTGGTGGAGAACCCGGTGCGGCACCTGGCCGCGCTGCGCGACCGGCCCTGGCGCGGAATCGGCGTCGGTGCCGCGCTCTCGCTGGCCGCGGCCGGGCTCTGCGCGCTCATCACCTTCACGGCCGGGCACGCGAGCGGGATCAGCAGCTACCGGGCCACCCCGCTGACCGACGTCGGCCGGCTGGGGCAGAGCCTCGCGGCCGCCGCGACCATGCCCGCCGTGCCGCTCAACCTCACGCCGGCGCTGGAGAAGGCGGCCAAGGACAAGCCGCGGATCTACCGCGAGAAGTGCTCCGGCGCGTTCGACGACCCCGAGGTCAAGACCCCCTGCGAGTACGGCGACCTGACGTCACCGACCACCGTGGTGCTGTTCGGCGACTCGCATGCCGGGCACTGGTTCCCCGCGATGGAGGCCATCGCGACGCAGCGGCACTGGAAGCTCGTGATGGTCACCAAGAGCGCCTGCTCCGCCGCGGACACCCTCATCTACCTGGAGCAGCTCAAGCGCGAGTTCACCGAGTGCGTGCAGTGGCGCCGGGCCGCCTGGCAGCGCATCCGCTCGCTGGACCCGGCGATCGTGGTCATGGCCTCGACCGCGCCGAGCAACAAGGCGCTCAACGTGACCGGCACGCAGGACCAGGCCTGGGTCGACGCGTGGAAGCGGTCCGTCGACGCGGTCTCCGGGCCGGGCACGAAGGCCTACTTCATCAACGACACGCCCTGGCAGGCCGGCTCGATGCCCGACTGCCTCTCCGCGCACATGGACGACCCGCGGGCCTGCGCCCGCAGCCGGACGACCGCGGTCAACCTGCCGGAGCGGCGCAAGATGGTCATGGCCGCGGTCCGGGCCGAGGGCGCGCGGGTCATCGACCCGCTGCCGTGGTTCTGCACCGCGAGCCGCTGCCCGGTGATCGTCGGCAACATGCTGGTCTACAAGGACCAGCACCACGTGACGACCGCGTACAGCAGGTTCCTGGCGCCGCTGCTCTCCGCGCGGCTGAAACCCTAAGCTCCCGCCGTCAGACCCGACACGGGCCGGCCCCTAGCGGGGGTCGGCCCGTTTTGTCGTGTTCGGCGGCCGGTCGGCAACCGCCCCGCAACCGTCCCGCGCCCGGTGTCGCAACTCGACGGTGGCAGGCACCCGGGCGGCAACCCAGCACTCACCACAAGGCACCCGGGCAGGCATCAGTGAAGGGCGCGGACGTCCCGAAGGGAATTGCGTACCTGGCGAACAAGGCGTCCAGGCGGTGTTCCCCGAGAGGCCGGTCCCGTGAAGAAGACCCTGGTCCGTCGCCTCGCCGTCCTCGCGATCGTCCCCGCCGCCCTCGTCGGCGCGATCGCGGTCGCCGCGCCGGCCCAGGCCGCCGCCGTCTCCTTCACGACGCTGCAGACGCAGGTCGTCAGCCTGTCCAACAAGGAGCGCGTCAAGGCCGGCTGCAAGGCCCTGCGGGTCAACCCCCAGCTGCTCTGGGCGGCGCGCGGCCACAGCAAGTACATGGCGACGACCGGCAAGTTCAGCCACACCGGCGCCGGCAAGTCGAGCTTCGTCGCCCGGGCGAAGGCCGCCGGCTACACCGCGCCGCGCAGCGAGAACATCGCCTGGGGCTACCGCAGCGCCACCGAGACCGTCAACGCGTGGATGAAGAGCCCGGGCCACCGGGCGAACCTGCTCGACTGCGGCGCAAAGACGTTCGCCGTCGGCGTCGTCTACTCGTCCAACGGAACGCCGTACTACACCCAGGAGTTCGGCAGCCGCTGACCGCGGCGCCACCCAGGCAGAACCCTCCCCCGGTCCGGCCGGCATGCCCCCGCATGCCGGCCGGCCAATTTCTTCGTCTGAGTCAGACCGCGACCGGCGCGCCCGTACGCGAGTACGACAGCACCGCGTGGCGGCCGAGCAGGCGCTGCTCCTCGGTCAGCCCGGGCACGTCCCGCGTCCACCGCAGCACCGCGTCCCGCTCGTCCTGCCGGTTGGCGTCGTCCAGCACGACGGTGGCGGTGGCGGCCAGCCGCTTCTCGAGGACGGACAGGGCCGGGTACCGCGCGTCCGGGCCGACCGCCGCCGGCGGTCCGTCGACGAGCAGCAGGTCGACGTCGGTGACGTCGTCCAGCGCCTTGACGTCGTACCACTGGTGGGTCTTGCCCTCGATCGTGAGCTCACGCAGCGGCGCCTCCCGCACCTCGACGACCGCGTCGAGGCCGTGCGCCGCGACCAGCGCCCGGGTCTGCCGGGCGTAGTCGGGGTCGTGGTCGAGCGAGACGAGCTTGGCGCCGTACTGCTCGAGGGCGTAGCCGAGCCACACCGACGACGTGCCGCTGCCCAGCTCCAGGACCAGCCGCGGCCGGCGCAGCCGGACCAGGTGCAGCAGGTCGAGCAGGTCCGTCGGGTTCAGCGCGAAGTCGCCGGACGACGGCATCGGCGCGCGGGGGGTGAACTGCTGGAACAGCTGGAACAGCGCCTCGATCTCGCGGCTCTGCGCGCGCAACAGCAGGTCCGTGCCGTGGCCGGCCTGCCGCAGCCCGCGGGTGACCGTCCGGGTCAGGTCCTGGTGCCGGTCGCCGGCGCTGAGCCGCTCCTTCTCCACCGTGGCGACGACCCGTCGCTGGAGCTGCTCCACGATCGTGCGCATCTCGCGGGTCGCCGTCTGGTTGGCGCGGTACACGCCGCCGATCCAGCGCGACAGGTGCAGGATGCCGAGCAGGACGCCGACCAGCAGGGCGGCCACCAGCGAGACGGCGAGTCCCTGGTGGCCCGACGCGGCCGCCGACCATACGCCGAGGCAGAGGGCCAGGATGACCATGAGGACCACCGCCTGCGGGCGGGTGAGACTCCGCAGCCGCACCGCCAGCCGACCGCCGAACCGGACCAGGCTGCTCATAGGGACCTCCCGAATCATGTGCGCCTGGGGCGCGGGTCAACACCATCGGTAACGCCCGCGGCGACACCGTCGTTACGGGCGTGGGTCAGCGCGTGGCGGCGGTTCCGGCACGCTGCACCGAGCGCTGCGCGGGCGCGGCCGGATGCGGTGTGGTCACGATGCCCGCGATGCGGTCGACGAAGAGCTGCGGGTGGTGCGCCTTGGCGACCACCGCCCGGGCCCGGCGACTCTGCTCCGCGTACAGCTCCCGGTTGGCCTGGTAGCGCTTGAGCGTCGCCCTGGCCTCGCCGGGTCCGCAGTAGACGGCGGCGTCGCCGTACACCGCCGCGTGCCGCTCCGGCATCAGGACCACGCAGCCGAGCGCGGCCGCCTCCAGGGCCGGGCGGGAGTACGTCTCGATCCGCTCCCGGCTGGGGAAGTGCAGATAGAAGTCGAGCTGGTGCACGAACGTGCGCAGGTCGAGGTCGGCCGCCTCGTAGACGAGGTACGTGCGCGGCCCGCCGACCTGATACCCGGTACGCGGCCAGTCGGGCAGCCGCAGCCGCACGTCCCACCTGCCGACCTTCTCGTAGACGGCGAGCGCCTCGCGCACGTCACGCGGCCAGACCCCTTCGTCGCCGAGGTCCGTGCCGACCACCGCCAGGCCGCCGGAGACACCGTTGCGGCTGGCGGACCAGCGCTCGCCGTCGATGACGGCCGGCAGGTCGTAGGGCGTCAGTTCGACGTTCTCCCCGCGCAGCACGGCCCGGATCTGTGGATCCTGCGGGCACCACACCGGCTCGGGCCCGAACATCCGGACCGCGGCCCGGGAGCAGTCCTCGGGCGAGTACCGCCGGTCCTGGTCGTCGAGCCGCAGCGGTGCCTCGTCGGCGACGATCATCACCTGCCGGGCGCGCAGCCGGCACTGGTCGCCGGGCGGGAATTGCAGCACGGCCGCCTGCCGCACGATGACCAGCTCGGCGCGGTTCTCGTCGCCCGGCAGGAGCTGGTCGACCCGGCCGTCGTTGACGAGCTGCTGCACCGGCCCGCAGAGCGGCCACCGGCGCCGGGCCGGCGGGCGCATCGACTCGAACTGGACGATCGCCACGCGCAGCCCGCGCGCGGCGAGCGCCCGGATCTCCTCGAACGCCGACCGCTGCGCGCCCTGCAGGAATCGCCAGTCGGCGACCACCACGACGTCGTAGTCGGGCCGGCCGGCGTCCTCGCCGCGGGCCAGCCGCAGGTGATCGGGGACGGCGAAGGGGCGCCGGCCGCCGTCCCGCGGCCGGTGCGGCCCGGCGGTGCCGGCGGCGATCCGCGAGTGCCAGCGCTGGTACGCGGACATGTACGCGGTCCGCGCCGGGTGCATCCAGTACGGGCGGATCTCGGAGCGCGACAACGAGTCGAGCGAGAGCCGGATCAGCGCCAGCGGCCCGGACTCCACGTGGCACACGGCGTGCTCGCCGTACACGGCACGCATCCGTCCGATGTACTCGGAGTCGGCGGCCTTGCGTACCCGGTCGAAGTAGCCGATCCGGCCCATGACCAGTGCGCGGCGGAAGAGCAGCGACGACGGGTTGAACCGGCCCCGCCGTACGCCCGGCCGGGTGACCAGCAGGTCGTCGGTGACGCCGAGGCCGTCGGAGGTGGTCGCGACGAGCCGGCGGTCCTCCAGCAGCGGCCGGACCTGCAGTTCGAGCCGGCGCGGATGGGACCAGTCGTCGGAGTCCTGGAACGCCACGAACTCGCCCTCGGCCGCGTCCAGGCCGGCGTTACGGGCCTCGTAGGTGCCCATGTTGACCGGCTGGCGGACCAGCCGGATCCGGCCGCCCAGCGCGACGGCCCGGGCCAGCACGCCGTCGTACTCCGGCGGCGAGGCGTCGTCGACGATGATCACTTCGACGTTGCGCCAGGACTGGTCGAGGATCGAGCGCACCGCGGTGATCAGGCCCTCACCGGGGTGGTAAGCGGTCACGATCACCGAGATCCGCTCCGGCGCGTCCACCCCGGGCACCGCGGCCGCGACCGTGAGCCGGTCGAACGGCGGCACGCCCTCCTTGTGCTCGAGGGCGAGCGGCGGATCGGGCAGCATCCCCCGGAACGTGGCGAGCCAAGGGATGACCGGTCCTGCGCCGACGAACGGGTTCGCCAGGTCGAGCTCCAGATCCGTCCGCACGCCGTCGCTCAGGTCCCGGTACGCCCGCAGCAGCGCCCTCGCCTGCTCTGCACCCTGCCAGGCGAACGCGAGTTGCGCGTGCAGGCCCTGATGCGCCGACGGCAGCGCGGCGGCGCCGAGCGCGACCCGGATCAGATCGTAGAGGGCCAGCGCGTCGGTGCGGTCCTCCGGCAGCATGTCCTGCTGGGCCAGGGTCTGCGCCAGACCGGCGAGCACCGTCGGCCTGACCTGACGGCGCCGCCGCCGCAGCCAGCGGCCGTCACCGGCCCGGGCGGCGCCGAGCAGGTCGGCGTAGGACCCGCTCTCCTGCAGGCCGGAGCGCGCCAGCAGCAGGCGGGCGTCGAGCGAGCGGATCCGGATCGCCGTCGGCGGCAACGCCGACCGCACGTGATACCGGGAGATTCTCAGGTAGTCGTCAAGCAGACCGGGTGTCTCCCCCATGCGGCAACAGACCTCTTCACGTACGCCCTGGATGTCGCTAGGGCCAACGTCAACAGAGCGATCGAGGTGACGGTCGGGCCGGCGCCGTCGTCGGACGGCCCGTAGCAGCGGCGCGGAGGAGCCGCCTCAGACCGCGGCGAGCAGGGCAGCCTCGACCCGTTCCCGGGCGGCCGGATCCGCCCAGGCCCCGACGAGATAGAACGCGTCCACCACGTCGCTGCCCAGCGTGGAGATGCGGGCCGCACGGACCTCGGCGCCGGCCTCGTCCAGCGCGGACGCCACCCGGAAGAGCAGGCCCGCCGAGTCGGCCGCCCGCAGCTCCAACACGGCCGCGTCGGTTGCGGCGCCGCGGTGCCAGACCACCCGGGGCGCGGCGCCGCCCCGGGCCGACATCGCCCGGGCGCGCAGCCGCTGGGTCACCGACACGTCGCCCGCGGCCACCCGGCGCAGGTCGGCGGCGAGCGCCACCGGGTCGGCCGGTGAGCCGTACCGGGGCTGGGTCAGGAACTCCACGATGGCCCGGCCGTCCACGGTGGAGGCGTCGGCCGCGATCACGTCGAGGCGGTGCAGGGCCAGGCACGCGGCCACCGAGCCGAGCAGGCCCCGGCGGTCGGCCGCGGCGACCGCGACCCGGTCGCCGTCGAGGTGTACGGCGGGCAGGTCGCCGGCGAGCAGCTCCGGGTCCGGTTCGGGCGGGGCCGGCAGCGCCCCGCCGTCGAGCACCGTGTGCGCCCGCCGGACCAGCTCGGCGATCAGCCGGCCCTTCCAGTCCGACCAGGCGGCCGGCCCGGTGGCGTGCGAGTCCGCCCGGGCGAGCGCGTGCAGCAGGTCCAGGGTCGCCGGGTCGCCGACGGCCTCGGCGACGGTGGTGATCGTGACCGGGTCGCTGAGGTCCCGGCGGGTGGCCACGTCGGGCAGCAGCAGATGCAGCCGGACCAGCTTCTCGATCGTGACGACGTCCGCGGGCGGCAGGCCGATCCGGGCGGCGACCTCGGCGGCGATCGGCGCGCCGACGAGGCTGTGGTCGCCCGGCAGGCCCTTGCCGATGTCGTGCAGGAAGGCGCCGATGAGCAGCAGGTCGGGCCGGTCGACCTCGCGGGTGAACGCGCTCGCCTCGTACGCGGCCTGCACCAGGTGCCGGTCCAGGGTGAACCGGTGGATCGGGTGGTGCTGCGGGAGGCTGCGCAGCCGGGCCCACTCGGGCAGCCACGCGTCGATCAGGCCGTACCGGTCGCAGGCCTCCCAGGTGGGCAGCAGCCCCGGGCCGGAGCCGAGCAGGGAGACCAGCGCGGCGCGGGCCGCGGGCGGCCACGGCATCGGCAGCGGCGGGCAGAAGGCCGCCAGCCACTCGCAGGTGGCGCGGGCGATGGGCAGCCGCACCGTCGCGGCCGCGGCGGCGATCCGCAGCGACAGGGTGGGGTCGGGCACGGGGCCGATGGCCGTGCGCGCGAGCACCAGCTCGCCGTCCTGCTCGACCACGTCGCGGGCGACAGGGCGCCGGGCCGTCCGGGCCGGGCCGCCGCGGCGGCGGCCGCTGCGCAGCCGGTCGGCGGCGCGCCAGGCGTCGTCCAGGGCGTGCGCGATCGTCCGGGCGTCGCCGGCCACCCGGCGCAGCAGGGCGTCGGAGCCGTTCGGCTGGTCAGGGGTGGCGGCGGGGTGGTTGGGCGGGCCGTCGTCGAGGCCGAGCAGCTCGGCGACCGCCGCGCGCTCCTGCGCGACGAGCCGGTCCACCCGGCGGCCGACGGTCAGGTGCAGCGCGTCGCGGGTGTCGAGCAGGCGCAGGCTCGCGGCGCGGACGGCGGGGCGCATCGTGTCGGCGACGCCGGCCCGGCCGATGCCGCGCAGGATGGTGAGGTCGCGCAGGCCGCCGGCGGCCTCCTTGAGGTCGCCCTCCAGCAGGAACGCGAGCTCGCCGTGTGTCGCCCAGCGGGACGCGGTGAGCTCCTTGAGCTGCGGCAGCAGGCGTACGGCGGTGCGCCGCCACTGGTCTGAGGCGGCGGCGACGAGCTCGGCGGAGAGCCCCGCGTCACCGGCGACGTGCCGGGCGTCGAGCAGGCCGAGCGAGACCTTGACGTCGTCGTGCGCGACGGAGAGCGCCTCGGGCAGGGTACGCACCGAGTGGTCCAGCCCCAGCCGCGCGTCCCAGATCGGATACCAGAGTGCCGACGCGATGCGCTCGATGCCGGCCGTGCCGTTGTGCAGCAGCACCAGGTCGAGGTCGCCGTACGGTGCGCAGTCCCGCCGGCCGAGGCCGCCGACCGCGATCAGGCTGACGCCGGGCAGGTGGCCGGGGAACATGGAGGACAGCCAGGCGTCGAGCGCCGCCGCCCGGTCGGCCCGGGCGGCGGTGCCGATGTGCCGGCGGAGCGTGTCCAGTGAGCCGCCGGACGGTACCTCGGGCGGCGCCGACGGCTCACTGACCACGTATGACAAATCGATTCCTTTTCGTCAGATGTCGAGGAACCGGGTGTTACAGCGCGTCGAGGCCACGTTCGCCGGTGCGAACCCGGACCACGTCCTCCACGGCCGTCACCCAGACCTTTCCATCGCCGATCTTGCCCGTCCGCGCCGAGGTGATGACGGCGTCGACGACCTTCTCGACGTCGATCTCGTCGGTCAGCACCTCAACCTTGATCTTCGGAAGGAACTCCACCGTGTACTCGGCACCCCGGTACACCTCGGTGTGGCCCTTCTGTCGTCCGTACCCCTGTACCTCGCTCACGGTCAGGCCCGCCACGCCGAGCGCGTGCAGAGCCTCCTTCACCGCGTCGAGCTGGTACGGCTTGATGACCGCGGTCACCAGCTTCATGCTCAGTCCCTCCATCGCAGCCATCAGGGGAAATTAACCGGCGACCTTTTCACTGACGGGAGTCTTCCCGTCAGTGCTGCCCGCCGGCGTGATCCCGGCCATCGCGAAGGCGCTGCCCGAGCCCGTGGTGGGCGAGAAGTCGTACGCACTCTCGGCGTGCTCGGCAACGTCGATGCCGGCCACCTCGGTCTCGGCGTCGACCCGGAAGACCTTGACGGCCTTGAGGATCAGCGCGAGGACGATCGCGATCACGAGAGAGTAGACCGTGACCGCGGCGCTGCCGACGAACTGGCGCCACAGCTGGTCCACGCCACCGCCGTAGAACAGGCTCTCGCGGGCGGCGACGGCATTGACCTGGGTGGTGGCGAAGAAGCCGATGCCGAGGGAGCCGATCCATCCACCGACGAAGTGGACGCCGACCACGTCGAGCGAGTCGTCGTAGCCGAGCTTGTACTTCAGGCTGACCGCCAGTGCGCAGACCGCACCGGCGATGATGCCGAGCACGGCCGCGGGCAGCGGGGCGATGAAGCCACAGGCCGGGGTGATGGCGACCAGACCGGCGACCGCGCCGGAGGAGGCGCCGACCAGGGTCGGCTTGCCGTCGCGGAGCCACTCCACGATGATCCAGCCGAGCAGCGCGGCGGCCGTGGCGACCTGGGTGTTGACGAACGCGACCGCGGTGATGCTGTCGACGGTCAGCTCCGAGCCCGCGTTGAACCCGAACCAGCCGAACCACAGCAGGCCGGCGCCGAGGGCGACGAACGGCACGCTGTGCGGCTTCATGGCCTCGCGGGGCCAGCCGACGCGCTTGCCGAGCACGAGCGCGACACCGAGCGCCGCGGCACCGGCGTTGATGTGGACCGCGGTACCGCCGGCGAAGTCGAGCGCGCCGAGGTTGACGCCGATCCAGCCGCCGCCCCAGACCCAGTGCGCGACCGGGACGTAGACGAGGGTGAACCAGCCGGCGGCGAAGAGGATCCAGCCGCCGAACTTGAGGCGGTCCGACAGCGAGCCGCTGATCAGGGCGACGGTGATGATGGCGAACATCATCTGGAAGACCATGAAGGCGTAGGTCGGGATGCCGGTGCCGGCGCCCGCGACCATCCATTCCTCGCCGATCCAGCTGGTGCCCGTGCCGAAGTACTGGCTGAAGCTACCGATTACGTGGTTGGCACCCGAGCTGTCGTTGGTGCCGAACGCCAGGGTGAAGCCGTACAGAACCCACAGGACGGAGACGAGCCCGATACTCGAGAAGCTCATCATCATCATGTTCAGGGCGCCCTTGGACCGGTTGAGGCCACCGTAGAACAGCGCCAGGCCCGGAGTCATAAGCAGTACGAGCGCAGACGACAGGAGCAACCAGGCGGTATTGCCGGTGTTGATCTCCACGCTGCCTCCTCTCGGATTAGGTGTCCTACCACACGGCCAAGGTGGGCAGCGTCGCCTGCTGGCCGGTTCGGGCGGAAGCCTTTCGCTCTGCTGTTTCGCGCACGGTCTACGCGCGATTTCCGACGCGTGACGGCTTGTTTCGTACGTGTGAAGAAACTCTCACAGCAGGCCGAGCGAAGTGCCCTGAACTGGGACAATAGGCCCAAGGAGACACGCAAAGAGGATCATCACCTCGTCAACGGCGTGTCACCTTAAGGCGTACTCCAGGGTGTGCCGCTCGTAATCGAGCAGCCGGAGGTCGCGCATCGGCCGCCGCAGGTGTCCCTTGTGCACGATGCGCACGAAGGCCGGATCGCCGGCCGCGGCCATCCGCCGGATGCCCTCGACGTGGTCCACGATCCGCCTGCGGATGGTCCGGACCAGCCGGTGCCGGTCCCGCGGGATCAATCCGTACGCGTCCGCGAACAGCCGCAGCCGCCGCGGCCGGTTCGGCCGCTTCCAGCCCAGCGTGTAGGAGTCCCGGTCGCTGAACAGCGGCACCCAGGTCCAGGCCGCATAGGCCACGTCGTAGATGCGCGCGCCCGGCGACGCGAGATCGAAGTCGATGAGCGCCAGCGTGCCGTCGGGGCGCCAGACGACGTTGTGCGGGGCGGCGTCGTGGTGGCAGATCACCTCGGTGTCCGGCGGCGGCGGGCCGAACGAGCGCCAGACGGCGCCCGGCGGCGGCTGGAAGCCGTACTGCGCGTCGTGGAACATGCGCAGCATCGTGGCGACCGTGACCAGCGCCTCCTCGGTCGTCCAGTGCGGGGCGAGCGGGTATTCGCCGCACTCGCCATCCAGGTACGACAGCACCTCGCGGCCGCGCTCGTCCATGCCCAGCGCGTGCGGTGACCCGGTGAAGCCGACCCGCTGCAGATGGTTGAGCAGCGAGTGCACGGCCGGGGTCCACGGGCCCGCGTTGCGGCGCACGGTGTCGCCGACCTTCGAAACCGTGCTGACATTGCCGCCATGGAGCGGGATCTCGCGCCGGGAGTCCTGAAGATCGTGCTCCTGCGTCACCCACGACCTCCCCTGGAAGCGCCCCGGGGCCGGGGTCCGCCGCCTCCGAGACTACGCGTCGGTGCCAAGCAGGGCCTCGACGAACGCGGCGGGATCGAACGGCGCCAGATCGTCCGGGCCCTCGCCCAGACCGACCAGCTTGACCGGAATCCCCAGCTTGTTCTGCACGGCGATGACGATGCCGCCCTTGGCGGTGCCGTCCAGTTTGGTGAGCACGACCCCCGTGACATCCACCACGTCGGTGAAGACCCGGGCCTGTTCCAGGCCGTTCTGCCCCGTCGTGGCGTCGAGGATGAGCAGCGTCTCGTCGACCGGCCCGTGCTTCTCCACGACCCGCTTGACCTTGCCGAGCTCGTCCATCAGCCCGATCTTGTTCTGCAGGCGGCCGGCCGTGTCGATGAGCACGGTGTCGACGCCGGTGTCGATGCCGCGCTTGACCGCGTCGAACGCCACGCTGGCGGGGTCGCCGCCCTCGGGACCGCGGACCGTCTCGGCGCCGACCCGCTCGCCCCACGTGATGAGCTGCTCGGTGGCCGCGGCGCGGAACGTGTCGGCCGCGCCGAGCAGCACCGTGCGGCCGTCGGCGATCAGGACCCGGGCCACCTTGCCGCAGGTGGTGGTCTTGCCGGCGCCGTTGACGCCGACCACCAGCATGACCGCCGGGCGGCCGTCGTGCGGCGTCGTCTTGAGCGTGCGGTCCATCCCCGGGTCGAGCGCGGCGGTCAGCTCCTCGGCCAGCTGGGCGCGTACCTCGGCCACGGTCCGGGTGCCGAGCACCCGGACACGCTCGCGCAGCCGCTCCACCAGGGCGTGCGTGGCCTCGACGCCGACATCGGCGGAGATCAGGCTGTCCTCGATCTCCTCCCACGCGTCGTCGTCGAGGTGATCGCGGGAGAGCACGCTGAGCAGGCCGCGGCCGAGGACGCTCTGCGAACGGCTCAGCCGGGCCCGCAGGCGCACCAGGCGCCCCGCGGTGGGCTCCGGCGTCTCGATGACCGGTTTCGCCTCAACCGGCGCCGTCTCGACCGGTGCGGCCTCCGCCGTCTCCGCCGGTGGAGCCCCGGCGACCGGCTCCCGCGTCGGCTCCGCAATCAGCGGCGGCAGCTCCTCGGCCGACGGCGCGGCCGGCGGGGGCAGCTCGCGCCGGCGCAGCCGGGGCACGACCAGACCGATGGCCCCGACCACCAGCACAGCCAGCAGGATCAGGGAGACGACCACGTATTCCATTCCGAAATCCTGACAGATGTCCCGCGGGGGCGTGGGAGCACCCGTCCCCGTCCCTCACGGGCGGAGGGCTACCCGATCATCTCCGAACACCGGCTGGCGGAAACCCGGGCCGCTGGGGAGGATGGGATCATGTCGCGCCACCCGGTTGCCCGTTGACCGCCGCCCACCTGCTCATCGGCCCCGTGCTGCGCCGCGTCGTCGGCGACCGGGCGACGATCTGGGTCGAGACGACCGCCCCGGCCGTCGTTCGCGTGAAGGTCGCGGGCGGGGGCGCCGGCTCCGCGAAGACCTTCACCGCGTACGGGCACCACTACGCGATCGTCGTGGTCGAGGGCCTGGTCCGGGGCACCGCGAACGAGTATGAGGTGCTGCTCGACGACAACCCGGTGTGGCCGCAGCCCGACACGCCGTACCCGCCGAGCGTGATCGTGACCCGGCCCGCCGACGACGCGGACCGGCCCGTCAGCCTGACCTTCGGCTCCTGCCGCGAGGCGACCGCGCACGCCACGGGCCGCCGGCTGCCGCCCGACGCGCTGGACGCGTACTCCCGGCGGCTGATGGCCGACCCGCGCGACCCGGACCTGCGCCCCGACCTGATCGTGCTGCTCGGCGACCAGGTGTACGCCGACAACACCTCGGCGAAGGTCCGGCGCTTCCTGCGCGGGCGGCGCGCGTCGGGGCACTACGGCCCGGCCGACGAGGTCGTCTCGTTCGACGAGTACACCCGGCTCTACCTGGAGTCGTGGCGCGACCCCGAGGTGCGCTGGCTGCTGTCCACCGTGCCGAGCGTGATGATCTTCGACGACCACGAGATCATCGACGACTGGAACACCTCGGCCTCCTGGCGCCGGGACATGTCGGCGCAGGACTGGTGGCCCGAGCGGATCTCCAGCGGGCTGGCGTCGTACTGGGTATACCAGCACCTGGGCAACCTGAGCCCGGACGAACTGGCCGCGGACCCGCTGCTCGCCGAGATCACCTCGGTGGAGGACGCGACTGCGGCGCTGCACGACTTCGGCATCTCCGTCGACTCGCCCTCGTCGGCGGAGAACACCGACCGGCCGTACCAGTGGAGCTTCGCGCTCGACGTCGGGCGTACCCGGCTGGTCATGCTCGACAACCGGTGCAACCGGGTGCTGACCACGGGACGGCGCGAGATGCTGCCCGCGGCGGAGTGGGGCTGGTTCGTGGATCAGGCGCACGGCGACTACGACCACCTGGTGGTCGGCTCGTCCCTGCCGTGGCTGCTGCCGCCGGCCATCCACCACCTCGAGGCCTGGAACGAGCGCCTCGCCGACTCCGCGGGCCCGCGGCGCGCGGCCTTCGCGGAGAAGGTACGCCGCACCTTCGACCTGGAGCACTGGGCGGCGTTCACCCGCTCCTTCGACGCGCTGACCGAGCTGTTCCGGCGGCTGGGCGAGGGCGGGCCGGACGCGCCGGGGCACCGGGTCGGCGCGGGTGGGGCCTACGCGGCACCGGCCTCGATCAGCGTGCTGTCCGGGGACGTGCACCACTCGTATGTGGCGCGGGCGGACCTGGGGCCGGCCGCGGTGACGCCGGTGCATCAGCTGACCTGCTCCCCGATTCACAACCAGGTGCCGGCTTTCATGCGGCCGCTGATGCGTTTCAGCTGGTCACGAGCGGCGGCGAAGGCGGTGCGCGGGTTGGCGCGCAGCGCCGGGGTGCGCCGGCCGCCGGTGCGGTGGAAGCGGCTGAACGGGCCGTACTTCGGCAACGCGGTGAGCACGCTGCGGCACGAGGGAGCGCAGGCGGACATCCGCGTCGAGGGCACGAACCGGGACGGCGAGCTGACGATCGTCGCCGACGTCCGCCTTCACGACGCCTGACCAGCCGATCGCTCGGCGATCCAGTCTTACGCGCTCGGCCACATCCACGTCGGCGAGGTGCTGGCCGAGATCGCCGACGAGGAGGACTTCGCCGGCATCCCGGCGACCGCACTGCTGGAGGCGCACGCCGGTTTCGTGGGCGACAAACTGGCCAGGGCCAGGCTGCGAGTGCTGGCTCAGCTCCCCGCGGCGGCAGTGCTGGACCTGGATGGGGATTGGGCCGACAGCATCGCCGACACGGTGCAGCTCACCGAAGGCGATCTCTCGAGAGCACACGCGGTCTGGACCGCGCTGAAGCACTGCGTCGCCTATGTCACCACCGAGACGAGCAGTCCGTCCGCCTGATGGCCGAAGATCACATCATCGCGATACCCGACAAGGACGCGTGAGCGGCTGAATATGTCGTAGGGGCGGTACAGGATTGCTCCATGACTTCCTGGACCGCTCCTACGGCGCGGCTGAGCAAGCGACCTTCGATCGGCACGCGGCCTGTCGACCGCCACAGCGGGCACACCGACGACCGGGGCGGCGCCTGATGCCGGCGGGGGATTGGCGCCTGCACGCCGTCGCGGACGACGCTCTGCTCGGCGAGATGACGATCTACGAATACGACTTCCCCTGGCTCTACGCCAAGCTCGCCGCCGCGCCGGCCTTCGCGCCGCTGCGGCCGTTGTTCGTCGAGGAGGCGCGGCTGGCGCGTTCGGACGACTTCGGGGACGCCTGGGAGGCCGCATACGCCCGGGTGCGGGCCGCCGCCTACCTCGTCGATCCCGACGGCACCCGGGTGCCCGAGTTTCTGCTGCACATCGACGGCGACGAGGCCTGGTGGCGATACAGCGACGAGGCGTTCGACGAAGAGTGAGCGGTGAGGAGTGAGCGGCGAGGAGTGGGTCAGGCCCGGGGCAGCGCGGCGGCGCCCTGGTCCTGGAGGGTGAAGGTCGTCTCCAGCGCGGAGTCGCCGACCTCCTCCGCCACCAGCCCGGTCGCGCCCAGCGGGTGCCACTGCAGGAAGGCGGCCCGGTTGCGCACCGCGTAGGTGGTGCGGCCCTCTTCGTCCTTGCCCGCCGCCTCGAAGGTGAAGAGTTGCGTCGGCTCGTCGGCGTCGCAGGCCGCGGTCACCACCGTGAGCGTGCCGGTCCCGTCGCCGCGCACCTGCAGGCAGAGGGCCTCGCCGCGGCCGCGCAGCGCGCCGGTCTTGATGAGGCGTTCCCGGGCGCCGCCGCCCTTGGGCACCGGCACGAAGAGCGCCCGGTCGGTGTAGTCGTCCGTCACCTGAAGCCGGCCGCCGCCGGTGACGGCCAGCACCGAGTCCGGCAACTCCGTCTCGTTGAGCCGCGGCAGGAAGAAGACCTGCCGCTTGCCGTCCAGGAAACCGGCCGGTGCCGGCGCCCCGCCGAGGCCGGAGGTGGCGGTGGCCGATGGCGCGCCGGACGGCGCCGGACCGGCCGAGGGCGGGCCGGCGTCGGTCGCCGAGGGGCGGTCGTCCGCGGAGCAGCCCTGCAGCGCGAGGGCGAGAACGGCAGCCCCGAGCAGAGTCTTACGCATCGACATCCTCTCAGCCGCGGCCAGCCTACGTCGTCGGTCGAGGGCCGGCCGCACCGATCAGGCTGCGATGGCGAGCGCCTTGCGGAGGTAGGGCAGGTCGTGGGCGCCGGACCAGCGGTACGCGGGCAGCTTCTGCGCGCGGGCGCCGCGGACCGCGCGGTCGTCGTCGTCGACGAAGAGCACCCAGGGCGCCTCGACGCCGAGCGCGGCGCAGCCCCGCTCGAAGTACTCCGGGGCCGGCTTGTGGATCTTCAGCTCCCAGGAGCTGACGATCGCGTCGAACTCGCCGGTCAGGGCGAGCAGGTCGAGGTCGCCGCGGAGCACGTCGGTGGCGTTGGTGGCCAGGCCGACCGGGCGACCGGCCGCCCGTACCTCGCGCACGAACGCGAGCGCGTCGGGGTCGACCGTGCCGCGGTGCCGCTGCCACTCGGTCACCGCCGCCTTCGCGGAGTCCTCCGGCAGCGGCAGGCGGGACGCCACCAGTTGCATCCACTCCGCGTCGGTGATCTCGCCGGACACCGCGGGCCGCAGCAGTTCCCAGGCCGTGGCCGTGTCCAGGAGCGTGCCCGGCTCCAGGCCGTACGTCCGCTCGACCGCGGCGGGAACCTCGGGGTCCCAGCGGCGCAGCACGCCGTCCAGGTCGATGAGCAGCGCCTGGGCGGGTTGGCGGTGCATGGTGTGCCTCAGTCCTCCGGTTCGCGGTTCAGCCGCTGGCTGATCACCTGGGTGACGCCGGCGCGCATGGTGACGCCGTAGAGGGCGTCGGCGACCTCCATCGTGCGCTTCTGGTGCGTGATGATGAGCAGCTGGCTCTTCTCCCGCAACTGCCGGAAGAGCGTAATCAACCGGCCCAGGTTGACGTCGTCGAGGGCGGCCTCGACCTCGTCCATGATGTAGAAGGGGCTGGGGCGGGCCCGGAAGATCGCGCAGAGCATCGCCACCGCGGTCAGCGAACGCTCGCCGCCGGAGAGCAGCGACAGCCGCTTGATCTTCTTGCCCGGCGGCCGGGCCTCGACCTCGACGCCGGTGGCCAGCATGTCCTCGGGATCGGTGAGCACCAGCCGGCCCTCGCCGCCCGGGAAGAGCACCTGGAAGACGGTCTGGAACTCGCGCGCGGTGTCCTCGAACGCCGACGTGAAGACCTCGAGGATCCGGTCGTCGACGTCCTTGACGACGGTGAGCAGGTCCTTGCGGGTCGCCTTGAGGTCCTCGAGCTGGTCGGAGAGGAACTTGAAGCGCTCCTCCAGGGCGGCGAACTCCTCGAGCGCGAGCGGGTTGACCTTGCCGAGCAGGGCCAGGTCGCGCTCGGCCTTGTTGGCCCGCTTCTCCTGGGTGGGCCGGTGGAACGGCACCGGCCCGGGTGCGTCCTTTCCGTCCTTCTCCGCCTGCGCGGCCTCGGCCTGGGTCGGCGGGACGAGCTGGTCCGGGCCGTACTCGGCGACGAGGGTGTCGACGTCGAGGGAGAAGTCCTCGGCCGCCTTCGCCTCGAGCTGCTCGATCCGCATCCGCTGCTCGGCGCGGGCCACCTCGTCGCGGTGCACCTCGCTGGTGAGCCGTTCGAGCTCGGCCATCAGGCGCTTCGCGCTGGCGCGTACCTCCTGCAGCTGGGCCTCGCGGGCGGTGCGCGCCCGGGCCAGTTCGTCGCGGGCCTCGAGCGCCGCGGCCAGCGAGACCGCGACCCGGGCCATCGCGGCCGCCGCGCCCAGCGCGACCGCCTTCGCGATCTCGGCGCCGCGGGCCCGGGCCGCGCGGCGGGCGGCCGCGCGCTCGCGGGCCTGGCGTTCCGCGTTGGCCTGGCGCATCAGGGAGTCCGCGCGGCCGGCGATCGAGGAGACCCGCTCCTCGGCCGTGCGCACGGCGAGCCGGACCTCCATCTCGTTCTGCCGGGCCTGCGGCACCAGCGCGGACAGGGTGTCGCGCTCCTCGGTGGAGGGTTCCTCGTCGATCGGGGTGGCCTCGGCGAGCCGCAGCCGCTCCTCCAGCTCGGCGAGCCCGGCCAGGTCGCGGTCGCGGTTCGCCTCGGCCTTCTGCCGCGACGCACCCAGGCGCTCCGACTCGGCCTTGGCCGAGCGGGCGGCAGCGCCGAGCTCGGCGAGCCGGCGGGCGGCGGCGTTGCGCTCGCCCTCGGCGGCCCGCTTGGCGGCGGCGGCGACGTTGACGGCCTCCTTGTGCTCGGCGACCTCGGCGCGGGCGTCGGCGAGCTGCGACTTGAGCTCCCCGATGGACTGCTCGGCGGTCTCCCGGTTGGCCCGGGCCTCGTCGACGGCGGCCTGCACCTCGATGTAGCTGGTGGCCTTGCCCGAGCCGCCGGCCGCGGCGTGCGCGCCGAGCACGTCGCCGTCGGGCGTGACCGCACGCAGCTCGGTGTTCTGCGCCACCAGGCGGGTGGCGGCGGCGAGGTCGTTCACCAGGACGACGTCGCGCAGGGCGCGATTGAGCGCGGGGCGGATCGTGTCGGGGCAGCCGATGACGTCGGGCGCCCAGGTCGCCCCCGCCGGCAGCTGCGGCCGCAGTGAGTCGAGCGAGCCCTGCATGCCGGGCGCGGCGGGACCGCCGACGATGAGCGCGGCCCGGCCGGCATCCGCGATCTTGAGCGTACGCATGGCCTCGACGGCCTCGTCGATCCCGGTGAGCGCGACCGCGTCGGCGAGCGCGCCCAGGGCGGCCGCGAGGGCCGCCTCGTGCCCGGGCCGGACGGTGAGCATCGAGGCGAGGCTGCCGAGCAGGCCGGGCACCTGGCCGGCCTTGCCGAGCAGCGCGCCGGCGCCGTCCTTGCGCTTGAGGCCGAGGGCGAGCGCCTCCTCGCGGGCCTTCCAGCTCGCGGCGTCCTTCTCGGCCGTGCGCTCGGCGTCGGAGAGCTCCTTGACGACGGCGGCGGCCCGGTCGTGCGCGGCCACGGCCTCGGCGTGGCGTTCGTCCAGCTCCGCGTTGTCGCGATCGGCCTCGGTGGACTCCGCGGAGACCGCGTCGACCTCGGTCTGCGCGGCCTCCGCCCGCATGAGCGCGTCGTTGTGCGCGACGGCGAGCCGCTCGATCTCCTCGGCGGCGCTGCCGGTACGCGCGCGGGCGGCGTTCACGTTGCCGGTGAGCTTGGCCAGGCCCTCGCGGCGGTCCGCGATCGCCTTCGCGGCCGCGCGCAGGGCGCCCTCGGCCTGCAACAGCTGGCGCTCAAGCTCCTGGCGGTGCTCGACGGCCTCGGCCAGGCGCATCTGGTCGTCGGTGAGGGCCTCGCGCAGCTCCTCCTCCTGCTCGCGGACCCGCTCGGCCTCGGCGACCAGCTGGTCCGGGTCGCGGCCCGGGCGCTCGTCGTCCGGCGCCGCGGCGAGGTGGCGCAGCCGCTCGCTGGCCAGTTGCTCGGTCGACCGGAAGCGTTCCTGCAGCGCGGAGAGCTTGTACCAGGTGTCCTGTGCGGCCGCGAGCAGCGGCGCGTCCTCGGCGTGCGCGGCCTCGAGGTCGGCGAGCCAGCGCTGTACCTCGCGGTTCTCCTCCTCGACCTGCTGGCGGCGGTCGCGCATCGCCGATTCGTCGGCGATCTCCTTGTCCAGGGTCGTCCGCAGCGTGTGCAGGTCGTCGGCGAGCAGCCGCAGCCGGGCGTCGCGCAGGTCGGACTGGATGCCGGCGGCGCGGCGGGCGACCTCGGCCTGCTTACCCAGCGGCTTGAGCTGGCGGCGCAGTTCGGCGGTGAGGTCGTTGAGCCGGTTCAGGTTGGTCTGCATCGCGTCGAGCTTGCGGATCGCCTTCTCTTTACGCTTGCGATGCTTGAGGACGCCGGCGGCCTCCTCGATGAAGGCGCGGCGGTCCTCGGGCTTGGCGTGCAGCATCGCGTCGAGCCGGCCCTGGCCGACGATGATGTGCATCTCCCGGCCGATGCCGGAGTCGCTGAGCAGCTCCTGGATGTCGAGCAGGCGGCACGAGCTGCCGTTGATCTCGTATTCGCTCTCGCCGGAGCGGAACATCCGGCGGGTGATCGACACCTCGGTGTAGTCGATGGGCAGGGCGCCGTCGCCGTTGTCGATCGTCAGGGTCACCTCGGCGCGGCCGAGCGGGGCCCGCCCGGCGGTGCCGGCGAAGATGACGTCCTCCATCTTGCCGCCGCGCAGCGCCTTGGCGCCCTGTTCGCCGAGGACCCACGCGATGGCGTCGACGACGTTGGACTTGCCGGAGCCGTTCGGACCCACCACACAGGTGATGCCCGGCTCCAGCCGCAGCGTCGTAGCGGAGGCGAAGGACTTGAAGCCCTTGACCGTCAGGCTCTTGAGGTGCACGGATCTCCGGGGGTCGGCGGGTATCTGCTCGTCAGGAGGTTACCCGCAGGTGCGCGCCTTGTCCGCGCACGCCGCGCGTCCCGGAACGTGCCCGTCTCTGACGGGTCGGCGCCGTTTGTCCGATTACCCGAGGAGCGATCGACGGGTCGAATTGAACCATGCGCAAAAAGATGCGCGCCGCCACTGAGGGTGGAGGCGCGCTTCGCGGGGTGCGTCACGTGATGCGAGGGGATCTCGGGCACCGGTTCGCGGCACCCGGTGAAGCTCAGGTCAGCGCCGGCTCGGTCAGCCGCAGAAGATCGTCTGCCTCCGCGGCGGCGGCCGCGAGACGATCGTTCTCCGCCCGGAGGCGGGTGATCTCGAACTCCAGAGCCTGCACCCTGGAACGCAATCGGGTGACCTCGTCGAGCAGGCGCCGGTCGGGCGCCGCACCTACGTGGCCGTAGAGGGCCTTCGCCATTTCGTCTCCTTGTAAAGCGCTGCCGGAAAGGCCGGCCAAACGCGCGCCCAGTGGTACCGCACACGTCATACTCACGGACACGCGTGAGCACAAACTCCTGCACCCCGGAACGTGCTGTGGATGCAAATTGATCCGCGTCCAGGACTCGACTGGACACAGATGGGCGCGACTGGCGACTTCTCCATGGTGCGCCGATACCCACGCTCCGTCAAGCCATGCGCACCGCGTCAGCCCCGCCCGACAAGTGAATCACGCCACCCCCGCCGCCCTGTCCAGGAACTATTTCTTTGCCGGCCCGGCACCGGCCCGCCAAACGACTGCTCACCGTGACCTCGGTCGAAGCCCCTCGATCCCTGTGGAGCGCGGCGGCGCGGCGCTCCGTAGGCGTTGATCCGCCCCACGCGGGCGCCCGCCGCGGCCGGGACAGCGGGCCGTCCGGAGGGCAATTTTTCGGACGTTCCAGCAGGAAATCGCCTCAAAAACAGACAAATAGTGCGAACTACTGTCGCCTGCGCGACACCATCCCGTTACTTTTGCCAGCTGTGTCGTTGCAGCCTTCGTGATATCGCCCCCGTCGCGCCTGTGGTGCTGAACGCATGCGCATCTGTCTGCTCACCGGGGGCGGCTACCCGTTCCGCCGGGACGCACTCGGCGGCTGGTGCCGGACGCTCGTCGACGGCCTCGGCCGCTTCACCTTCGATCTGCTGACGGTCACCGACCGTGAGCCGCCGGGCGGACCCGCGTTCCCGCTGCCCCGGCACGTGGCGTCGGCCAAGGCCTTCGCACTGACCCGCGAGACCCGGCGCCGCGACAACGGCGACGGCCACGCCACCGCCGCCGCCAACCTGCTCTGCCGCGGCCTGCTCGCCGAGCCGGAGCCGGAACTCGCCGACGCGCTGTTCGCCAAGGGGCTGCTCGGGCTCTCCGTGCTGGCCGAGTCCGCCGACCAGCCGCTGAACGCCGTGCCGCTGACGGACGTGCTGCTCGACGCGTGGCGGGCCGGCCGGCTGTCGGCCAACGAGGAGCGGCTGCCCCGGCTCAGCCTGCGCGACGCCCGGACGGCCGCGACCCTGCTGCGGCACGCGGCGCGGGCGCTGTCCGTGCCGGTGCCCGCCGTCGACCTGGTCCACTGCGTCGGCGGGACCACGCCGCTGCTCGCCGCCCTGGCCGGGCGCTGGCGAACCGGCACCCCGCTGCTGCTCACCGAGGCGCGGGCGCCCGTGGCCCGGCCCCGGGCCGGCGAGGAGCGGCTCTCCCCCGCGGTGCGGACGGTGCTGCGCCGGTTCCGCCGGGCGGTCGCCCGCACCGGGTACGCCGAGGCCGGGCTGATCGCGCCGCTGAGCGCCTACCACCACTCGTGGGCGCTCGGGCACGGCGCGGAGCCCGGGCGGCTGGTCCCGGTGCCCGCGGGCGTCGACCCGGCCGACTTCCCGTCCGCGCCCGAGTCGCGGACCCAGCCGGCCATCGTGTGGGCCGGCAACGGCGGGCCGGACAGCGGCCTGCGCCCGCTGCTCGACGCGTTCACCGCCGTGGCCGCCGCCGTGCCCGGCACCGTGCTGCACCTGGTCGGCGTCGCCGCCGCGCACGAGGACCACTGCGCCGAGCAGGTCGAGCGGACCGGGCTGGGCCGGGCGATCCGGCTGCACCCGCTGCCCGCGGACCCCAGTGACCGGTACGCGGCCGGCCACCTCGTGGTGCACGTGCCGGGGCCGTCCGACCCGCCGTACCGGCTCATCGAGGCGATGATGTCCGGCCGCGCCGTGGTCGGGATCGACGTGGGCCCGGTGGCGGAGACCCTCGGCGACGCGGGCGTCCTCGTGCCGGCGAACGATCCGGCCGCGCTCGCCGCCGCCTGCGTGAGCCTGCTGCACGCGCCGGCCCGCCGGCGCGCCCTCGGAGATGCCGCCCGGCGCCGGGCGCTCGCGTACTTCACCGCCGACCGGGTCGTCCGGGTGTACGGCGCGCTGTACACCGATCTCGCCGGACCGCCGCTCGCCACCGCGTACGAGCTGGCGCTGGCCGTACCCGCGCCGCGGGTGGCGCGGCCGGCGAGCCTGCGCTGGCTCGCCGAAGCCCGGGAGGAACGATGACCGATCTGGCCCCGCGCCGCACCCGGCGCGCCCCCTCGCTGCCCGCGACTCTCCTGCTTCGCTGCGCGCTCTACCTGGGACCGCTGAGCGTCGCCGTCGCCGCGTTCAGGCCGCTCGCCGGCGTCGCCTGGCAGGTGCCGACCGGCACGCTGCTGCTCGGCTGGAGCGTCGCGCAGGCCCTCGCGGGTGCCGGCGCCGTCGTCGCCCGGCGGCGCGGGCCGGGCGCGGGAGCCCGGCTCGTCGGCGGCGGCTTCGCCGGCGCGGCCGCGTTGTGGTGCGCGTTCGTCCTGCTCGCCCCGGCGGCGGCCGGAGGTGGCAGCCCCGTGGGTGCGGCGGCGATCGGCGTGTGCGGTCTCGCCACCCTGGCCACCGTCACCGCCGCGCTGGTCACCCACGCCGAGGTCGCGGTCATCCGGTGGAGCCTGCCCTGCTGGCTGCTCGCCGCCGTCGCCATCGCCGGGGCGATCGGCGACGCCCTGGCCGCCCGGGTACCCGTCGCGCTGCTGCTTCCCGTCGCGATCGCGGTGGCCGCCTTCCGCGCCTTCCGGCCCGCCTTCAGCTCCGGCGCCTCGGTGGGGCTGCGCGCCTGCGACCTGCGCGGGTTCGCAGGGCGCCTGGTGCTCGGGGTGGGCCAGGCCGGCTGCGCGGTGCTGCTCTGGCGGGCCGGGCCGCCCGCCGCGACCTCGCCCGCCGTGCTGCCGCTGCTCGCCGCCGTGCCGGTCCTCGAGGCACTGATCGGCTGGCACCGGCGTCAGGTCGAGGCCGGCCTGGACGTCGCCGAGAGCGACCAGGAGTTCCGTGAGCACGTCGGCGGCGTCAACCTGGTGACCATCGCCGCGCTGCTGCCCCCGCTCGCCGCCGGACTCGCGCTGATGCTGGGCGCGTACCGGCTGCCGGCGGGCCTCCAGGGCGCCCGGGAGGGCGTGCTCGCCTTCGCCGGCGGGATCCTGCTCAGCGGCGTACTCGCCGTCACCCTGCTGCTCGCCGCGCGCAACCGGACGGTCGTCGCGGCCGTCCTCGCCGTCGCGCCGCCCCTGGCGGCGGTCGCGACCCCGCTGGTACCGGCGCTGCCGCCGGATCCCCTGCCCACCGTCGTCGCCATCCTGGCGGCGACCCACCTCGTCGGCCTGCTGACCGTCGCACAAACCGCCGCAGACCCCCGGAGGACGTCGTGAAGACACTGTTCCCCCCGTACGCGCAACCGTCGCCCGAGCTCGCCCTCGACGCCGACACCTGGGTCGTCCAGGAGCGGCCGGGCCCGCGCCGCTCCACACACCAGATGCTCGGCCGGGTCGACCTGGACTGGGGCGGGCGCTCGCTCGCGGACGTGCTCGCCGATGTGGACGCCTGGCGCGAGGACGGCGCCGAAGGCCTCTTCCTCGACCGGGCGCCCGCCGGGTCGGGCGGGGTCGGGCCGGTCGCCCTGACCGTCCGGCTCGCCGCCCGGCGAGGGCTGCACCGGGTCGTGCTCAACCCCGGCGTGCCGACGCACCCGCTCTACCGCGACCTGGGCGTGCGGATCTGCACGTTCGACGGGCCGTGGTCGGCGTACCAGGGTTGGGACGGCGAGGGCGGGCGGCCCGGCGACGGACACCTCGTGCACGGCGTGCCGACGACGCTGATCACCGCCGCGCGGCGGCTGATGGGCCGCCGGGGCGCCGGGTTCGGGCTCGCGACCGACGCCGGCCCGCAACTCAGCGCAGCGGTTGCCGGGGTCGTGGCTGACAGCGCGGACAGCTGTAGGACGAGCGGTTCATGAACTGCTCGCGGCGCATGATCGTGCCGCAGCGGTGGCACGGCTGCCCCTCCCGCCCGTACGCATTGAGCGCCCGGTCGAAGTACCCGCTCTCGCCGTTGACGTTCACGTAGAGGGCGTCGAAGCTGGTGCCACCGGCCACGATGGCCTCGCCGAGCACGTCGCGCACGTGTGCGAGCAGCCGGCGCACGGCGGGCCGGGTGAGCGCGTCCGTGGCGCGGGCGCCGTGCAGCTGCGAGCGCCACAGCGCCTCGTCCGCGTAGATGTTGCCGACCCCCGAGATCAGGGTCTGGTCGAGCAGCGCACGCTTAACCTCGGTGTGCCTGCGGCGCAGTGAGGCGACGAAGAGCTCGTCGTCGAAGAGCGGATCCATCGGGTCGCGGGCGATGTGCGCGATCTCGCGCGGCAGCTCGGCGCCGTCCTCGGAGACCGACAGCCCGCCGAACGTCCGCTGGTCGACGAAGCGCAGCTGCGGGCCGGAGTCGGCGAACGTGATCCGGACCCGCAGGTGTGCCTCGTCCTCGGCGTCGGCCGGCTGCATCAGCAGCTGCCCGCTCATGCCGAGGTGGGCGATGATCGCGTCGCCGGAGTCGAGCGGCAGCCACAGGTACTTGCCGCGGCGGGCCACGTCGAGGACGGTTCGGCCGGCGAGAACGGCGGCGAAGTGCACGTCGCCGGGCACGTGGCGGCGGATGGCCCGGGGGTGGCGCACCTCGACGGTGTCGATGCGCCGGCCGGTCACCCACTTGGCCAGCCCCTGGCGGACGGTCTCGACCTCGGGAAGCTCGGGCACTGGGGGTCCTTAAGGTCCGGTCAGATCGTGTACGGCCAGACGGCTACCAGGTACGCGCCGTACCAGAGGCCGAACGCGGCCCACCCGGCGATGGACAGCACCGCGACCCGGGGCCGGGCGCGGGCCGCGGCGACGACGGCGGGCAGCAGCGTCAACAGTACGGGCAGCAGCAGCCGCGGCTTGGAGTGGTAGTAGCCGGCCTGCCCGTACGCGAGCACCATGGCGACGACGCCGTAGACCGCGAGCGGCAGCCACGGGCGGCCGGCCAGCGCCACCCCGGCCGCCGCGACCGCCACGAGCAGGATCAGCGCGACGCTCATCGGCACCCAGCCCTCGCCGGTGGTCAGCGTCCGGGCCAGGAAGTCGATCGTGCTCGCGCCGAAGTCGAAGGACGTGCCCCAGCCCGCGGTCTGGATCCTGAACCAGGCCTCGGCGTCGCCGACCCGCCACGCCACCCAGCCCAGGTAGGCGGGCACCCCGGCCAGCGCCACCGCGGCCGCGGCGAGGGGCGGCCACCGGTTCGCCGGATCGCGGCGGACCGCGATGATCGCGGCGACCGCCAGGCCGACCGCGGCGGCCGCGCCGGTCGGGCGGGTCAGCGCGGCACCGAGGCCGAGCAGCCCCGCCGCCCACCAGACCTGGCGGTGCGCGGCCACGAACATCCCGGCGACCAGGGCGAGGAAGAGGCTCTCCGAGTACGCCATCGAGAGCACCACCGACATCGGGGCGCTGCAGCAGATCGCGACCAGGGCCCAGCCGGCGCGGCGGCCGTACAGGCTGGTGCCGAGCAGGTGCAGGGCGATCGCGGCGCCGACCGAGGCGAGCCAGCTCACCGCGATCGCGGCGGTGCCCGGGTCGAGGGCGAGCGCGGACAGCCCGCGGATCAGCATCGGGTATAGCGGGAAGAAGGCCAGCTCGTTGCCCTGCAGCGCGCCGTCGGTGCCGTAGGTGTAGCCGGACGGATAACCCTCGGCGACCCGCAGGAACCAGCCGCCGTCCCAGATCAGCAGGTTGGCGCGCAGCCCCGCGGGCTCGGCGGTGGCGCGGTCGAGCCCGACCAGCAGGAGCAGCTGGACGACGCGGGTAAGCGCGAGGATGCCGACCGCGATGCCGACGCCGCGCCACCGGCCGGCCTTGTCCCACAGCCCCTCGGCGACGGCGGGCGCCTCGGCGCCGGCCTCCTCAGCCGTCACGCTCACCGGCCGGCGGCCTCGGGCAGCTCGGTGTGGCCGCCGCCGGCGACCGCGGGCGGCGGGGTGTCCGCATCGGCCCGCTCGGTGAGCACGCGCCACGCCGCGGCGGCGGCCCGCTGCTCGGCCTGCTTCTTGCTGCGCCCGTCCGAGCCGCCGTAGCGCTCGCCGGCCACCACGACCCAGGCGGTGAACGTCTTCGCGTGGTCGGGCCCGGCATCGTCGATCAGGTAGTCCGGCACGCCGAGGCCGAGCGCCGCGGTCAGCTCCTGCAGGCTCGTCTTCCAGTCCAGCGCCGCGCCCCGGCCGGCGGACTCCGCCATCAGCGGGTCGAAGAGCCGGTGGATCACCTCGCCGGCAACGTCCAGGCCGTGCTCCAGGTAGATGGCGCCGAGCAGCGCCTCCAGGGTGTCCGCCAGGATGCTGGCCTTGTCCCGCCCGCCGGTCGTCTCCTCGCCCTTGCCGAGCAGCAGGTGCGGGCCGAGACCCTGCGGGCCGAGCGTACGTGCGACGTCGGCGAGCGCATGCATGTTGACCACGCTGGCGCGCAGCTTCGCCAGCTGGCCCTCCGGCAGGTCGGGGTGGTTGTGGAAGAGCGCCGAGGTGATCACCACGCCCAGCACCGAGTCGCCGAGGAACTCCAGGCGCTCGTTGGTCGGAAGGCCGCCGTTCTCGTACGCGTACGAGCGGTGGGTCAGTGCACGCTCGAGCAGGCCGGGCTCGAACGGAATGCCGAACGCCTCCTCCAGCGGCTCGGTGGAGGGCCGGCGGCGCTTGTCACTACTGCTCATGAACCACCTCTGGGGTCGTCTTGCGCTGCTGCCTGTGGCTGGATCAGGTCGGCGATGGCCGGCACCGCGGCGCGGCGGTGCAGGCCGGCGGCGAGGGCGATGCCGGCGGCGACGTCGTCCCCGGTCGCGGCGCCGTGGCAGACGACGACGGTGCCGCCGACGCCGAGCAGGATGGCGGCCCGGGGCGGTGTCTCGCCCGGGTGCGGGGGCCGGGCCAGCGCGTACGCCGCTTCGAGGCCCTTGAGCAGGACGTTTCCGGTGAAGCCGTCGGTCACCACGACATCGGCCGTCGCGCCGGTCACCACGTCGTTGCCCTCGACGAGGCCGGCGTAGCGGGCGGCGGCGGGCAGGTCGAGCGCGGCCAGCACCGCGGGGACGGCCCGGCGCAGCCGATCGCCCTTGCCGCGCTCGGTGCCGATGGTGAGCAGGCCCACCCGTGGCTCCGCGAGGTCGTGGACGACGGCGGCGTACGCGGCGCCGAGCCGTGCGTGCACGGCGAGGGTGTTCTCGTCGGGATCGACGGAGGCGCCGACGTCGAGCAGGACGAGGCGGCCGGCGGCGGTGGGCAGCACGGCGGCGAGCGCCGGGCGGCGCACGCCGGACCAGCGGCCGAGCGCGAGCGCGGCGGAGCTGACGGTGGCGCCGGTGTTGCCGGCGGAGACGACCGCGTCGGCGTGGCCCTGCGCGACGGCGAGCACGGCCGTCCGCACGCCGGACTCGACCCGGTTGACGTCCGGTTCGGCGGTGTCCGGCCCGCACAGGCCGGCGGGGGCGGCGAGGGTGCGCACCCGGACCCGGTCGGCCGGGTCGAGGGCGCCGAGAATCGCGTCGGAGGCCTCGACGGGGCCGACGAGAAGCAGCTGTAGGGCCGGATCGGCCTGGCAGGCGCGCAGAGCGCCGTCAACCACGACGGCGGGAGCATGGTCCCCGCCGAGGAGGTCGACGGCGATCCGCGCGGTGCCCGACTCCGGTGCAGCGTCGGCCGAGATGTCTCGGCCGGACTGCTCCGGAGCCTGGGCACCGGACGTTCGCCGCCGCTCAGGTGCGACCCGCCCGAGGATCGGGCGTATCACGAAGTGGTGCTCAGACCTCGAGGACCTGACGGCCGTTGTAGGTGCCGCAGACCGAGCAGGCGGTGTGCGGCAGCTTCGGCGACTTGCACTGGGGGCAGGCCACGGTCGAGACCGCGGTCGCCTTCCAGTTCGCCCGGCGGGACCGGGTGTTGCTGCGCGACATCTTGCGCTTGGGGACGGCCACGGTACCTACTCCTCAGTTTTCGACAGATTGCGCAAAGCGGCCCAGCGGGGATCGACTTCCTCGTGGCTGTGATCAGCCGGAAGATCGTCGAGATGCACCCCGCACTCGGGGCACAACCCTGGGCAGTCCGGCCGGCAGACCGGATTGGTCGGCAGTGTCAGCACCACCGCGTCACGTACCGCCGGCTCCAGGTCGAGCAGGTCGCCCTGCATCCGGCCCACCTCGTCCTCGTCCGTCGTCTCCTCCGTGGTGCTGTCCGCGTACGCGAAAAGCTCCGCGATCTCGACGCCGAACGACTCGGAGATCTCGTTGAGGCAGCGACCGCACTCGCCGGAGAGCGAGCCGCGGACCTTGCCGTTGACGTAGACGCCCTCGGAGACCGACGTCAGGCTCAGATCGAGCTCGAGGTCGGAACCCGTGGGCACCGAGATCAGTTCCAGGCCGAGGTCCGCCGGTGCCGGCACCACCCTTTTCAGGGCACGCGTCGCCCCGGGCTGGCGCGGGAGTTTCGTCGTGTCGACGACCAGCGGCTGCCTGGGATCGAGGTGTTTCTGCGTGTGCTTGGGCATCATGAACTCTCAGCCTGTAGGTAGGCCGACAGGAAAGGTTACCTGAGCAGCGGGCTCAGCGTCGAATCGGGTGGGGCCGTCAGAAGGGCAGCGGGCGCTCGTGGTCCTCGCCCTGGAAAGTGCCGATCTCGCGCAGCGCGTGCATCTTGTCGCGGCCCCGCTCTATCGACCCAAGCGCCCTGGTCAGGAACTGTTCGAAGTTGGCGAGCGCGGTGTCGACGTAGTCGTCGACCTCCTCGCGCAGCCGCTGCGCCTCGGCCCGCGCCTCGGCGATGATCCGGGCACCCTCGTGCTCGGCGGAGACGGTGATCTCGTTGACGGAGACGAGCCGGGCGTGCTCGGTCTCACCCTCGCCGATGATCCGGTCCGCCTCCCGCTTCCCCGCATCGATGATCTTGTCGCGCTCCTCGAGCAGGGCGCCGGCCCGGCGCAGGTCGCCCGGGAGCTCGGCGCGCAGCTCGTCCAGGATCGCGACCATCTCACCGCGGTCGAACATGAAGTTGGTCCGGGACATCGGCACCGAGCGTGCCGTCTCCACCATGGAGATGATCTCGTCGATGCGGTCGAGCGGATCCACCGGCGCCTCACTCCTGTCATCTCGCACTCACGCTGAGTGGTGCGATCACGTTACTGCCGTACCCGATGATGAAGCCGCAAAGGGCGCGCCGTCAGTTTTGCCGCAGTCGGGTCACCAGGCGCTCACCGACGAAGTCAGGCACGTAGGACGACGCGTCCCCACCCCACTTGACCACGTCCTTGACCAGACTGGAAGACAGGAACGAGTACAGCGGGTTAGTGGGCATGAACAACGTCTCCACGCCGGAGAGGCCGATGTTCATCTGCGCCATCTGCAACTCGTAGTCGAAGTCGCTGACCGCGCGCAGCCCCTTGATGACCACCGCGGCACCCTGCGCCCGGCAGAAGTCGACAAGCAGACCGTGGAAGGACTCGACCCGGATGTTGCCGTACGAGGCCGTGGCCTGGCCCAGCATCTCGATCCGCTCCTCGATCGTGAAGAGCCCGGACTTCGAGTGGTTGATCAGTACGCCGACGATGACCTCATCGAAGAGCCGGCTGGCCCGGCCGATGATGTCGAGATGACCGTTGGTGACCGGGTCGAAGGACCCGGGACAGACCGCGCGTCTCATGATCGGCGACCGTACCAAAGGGTGGTCTCGCCGTAGCGCCGACTGCGCTCCTCGGTGATGCCGTCCACCCACTTCAGCGGCTCGCCACGCACCGCCGTGCGGGTCGAGCGCTCGAAGGTCACCACGGCGTCCTCGGCCAGCCAGCCGTTGGCGACCAGCGCCCGCTGGACCTCGGCGACCTCGTCGTCGTCGACCGCGTACGGGGGGTCGGCGAAGATCACGTCGAACGGCCCGCCCTCGGGCGGCCCGGAGAGCACCTGGAGGACCTTCCCGGTGACCAGCCGCGCGGAGTTCCCGACACGGAGCGTGACGATGTTGTCCCGGATCGCCCTGGCCGCCTTCCCGTCCGCCTCCACGAGCAGCGCGTGGGCGGCACCGCGCGAGAGAGCCTCGAGCCCGACCGCCCCGGAACCGGCATAAAGGTCGGCGAACCGGGCACCGTCCAGATCGGTCAGGGTGGCGATCGCGCTGAAATAGGCCTCGCGCACCCGGTCGGAGGTGGGCCGGGTCTGCGCGCCGGGCGGAGCGACGATCCTCCGGCCGCCGTGCGCGCCGGCGATGATCCTGGTCATGCGGCCTCTTTGAGGTCTGCAAGTAGCACAGGGTGACGTTACGCCACCGGTGCGGACCGGCCACTGCGGAGTGAGTTTTTACCCGCCACCGCGAACAATCTCGGCGCCGCGCCAACCGCGCCCGGTAGATCCGATCCGTCCCGTATGAGGGGCCGACGGCCCGCCGCCCCCGCGGGGTTTCGCCGCGGCGTCGGGCCGATCTTTCACGCCCCCGTCCGATCACGTGACCAGTCCTCACGAAACGGGCACGCAGACCCGTCACGGACGGCATGCCCCATCGCTATCCACTGTGACTGCCGAGAGCAGTGATCGATACTCACCGCATCGATGAGACGCCTCACGGTAGAGCGATTGTCTCGGATGGGCCACAACAGACTTAAGGCGCCCTGAGCCGTTTCGCAGATTCATCGAGATGGCTATCGTCAGGCCGCTACAGCGCCGACGTAACGCCGTCGGCTCGACGATGCGGGGAGGCGTCGTCGCGGGCCCGCCTCTGACGTTGGCTCCATGTCTCCCTGTGCCGTGTCCCCTCGTTCCGCCGTCACATGGAGTACACGTGAAGTTGAACTCCCCGCTCCGTCGCACCGCGACCGTCCTCGCGGGTGCGCTCATCGGCCTGAGCGGAGTCGCGTTCGTCGCCGCCCCCGCCAGCGCCCACGCCACCAAGATCACAGGCGTCGCCGAGTGTGACACCGCCGCCGGCAAACACATCGTCACGTGGACGCTGACCAACGACTACCACGCCGACGCCACGGTCGCGGCGCTCACCACGACGCCCTCCGCCGTCGAGGGCCTGCAGGTCGGCACGGTGATCCCCAAGGCCGAGGAGCGCTACGGGCACCGGTACGACGGCGAACTGGTCGTCAAGCAGGTGGTTGACGGCAACGCCACCGAGGCCACCGTCTCCTTCACCTCGCGCTGGGCCGTGGACGGCCACACGGACGAGAACAACAAGGGCAGCGTCACACTCACCGGTCCGTGCGCGCCCGCCGAGACCCCCTGCGTCCAGCCGGACAAGGCGAAGTTCACCCACACCTTCGGCAAGTCCGAAGAGGGCTGGAACGCGACCGTCACCCTCGACGAGGGCATCAAGCTCTGCGAGGGCGAGCCGGTCACGCTGGTCTCCTACTTCGCGCCGAAGCCGCAGTTCTCGGTGCCGCAGTACGCGTTCGACGACGACACCGACTCCATCACCAACGAGCAGCGCTCGGTGAAGCTGGAGGTCGACGTGCCGGACTGCAACACCCAGGTCGACCTCTTCTTCGGCGACAAGGACGACATCATCTCGGAGATCACCGAGGGTGGTAAGCGCTACGGCGACACGAAGCTGGGCAGCGGCAGCGGCCTCGGCGGTCGCTCGAAGGGCCCGCAGGGCTGGTTCAACGGCGGCTCGAAGGGCTGCCAGACGCCCGCCGTCGAGCCGCTGTCGCAGTGTGACGGCACCATCTCGCTGAACCTCAGCAACAACGGGGTCACCGCCAAGTACGACATCGACTTCACCGTCAAGGCCGGCGAGTTCAGCAAGACCGTCACCGTGAAGCCGGGCAAGGGCGAGACCGTCGAGGTCCCGGCCGGCTCGGGCACCGTCACCGTCTCGGCACCCGGCCTCGAGGACGTCGTCTACAACTGGGCGCCGCCGGCGGACTGCGCGCTGCCCAGCGTCGTCGTCGAGAACGACTGCGAGACCGTCACGATCACCGTGGAGAACCCCGAGGGCGTCACCCCGGCGACCGCGAAGATCACCTACGGCGACTCGACCAAGACCGTGACCGTCGCCGCCGGTAAGTCGGAGAAGGTCTCCTTCCAGATCGGCGACGCCGGCTTCGCGACGGTCGAGTTCGCCGGCCTGGACGTCGAGCCGATCAAGGCCACGCTCGCCGACGCGGACTGCGAGTCCGATGGCGGCAGCGGCAGCGGCGGCGGCGACAGCGACGAGCCGACCCTGCCCGTCACCGGCCCGGTGGCCGGCGGCATCGCGGCCGGCGCGGCCGTCCTGCTGATCGCGGGCGGCGTGCTCTTCTTCCTCGCCCGGCGGCGCAAGATCACCTTCACCGCCTGATCCAAGAGCACTGCACTGAAAGGGTGCGTCGGCCGGAAACGGCTGGCGCACCCTTTCCTTTCCCCGAGGTAGGCGCGCTCAGTCAGCCGGGCCAGGCCCAGCGCCGTCAGAACGTCGGCAGGCGTCTCCTCGGCGAACATGCTCCGGGCGTCGAACACCTCCGCGACCGCACCCGGATCGGGGGTCAGTCCGAGCCCGGCGAACCGGTCAGACAACATCCGCGCTGCGGCATCGCCGTCCGCGCCGTTACCTTCCGGTACGACTCCTAGAGGCCCGTTGGCTTGTGAAAGACACCGTCCGGTCCCGGCAGGTAGCTGTGGACCGCGACGACCGCCGCCACCGGGATCGGCTCGTAGACGTGCGGGAACAGCATGCCGCCCGGATCCGGCGGATCCCCCTGCTCCCAGACGACCGGCCTGCTCAGCCGCTCCTCGTCGATCTCCAGCAGCACGATGTCCCGCCGCCCCCGGGCCAGCGCCGTCGCCGGGACCGCCACCTGGTCCGGGGTGGAGCAGTGGATGAAGCCCTGGCTAAGCAGCGTGTCGGCCCGGTAGACGCCGGCGGCCTCGGCGGCGTCCCACTCGGCGCGGGGGCAGAAGTGCAGGATCATCCCTTCTCCAGGTATTCGGCGCGTTCCTCATCGACCAGCGCCGTCACCGAGGCCAGCAGCGCCGGGTGTTTCGCCAGGGTCGGGTCCTCGCTCACCAGCTCGGACGCCTCCGCGCGGGCGTCGGTGATGAGGTTCTTGTCCCGCAGCAGCGAGAGCAGCCGCAGGTGGCTGTGCCGGCCGGACTGCAACGCGCCGAGCACGTCGCCCTCGCGGCGCTGCTCCAGGTCGAGCTCCGCCAGCCGGAAGCCGTCCGTCGTGGACGCCACCGCGTCGAGTCGCTCGCGGGCCGGGGTGCCCTCGGTCGCCTCGGTCACCAGCAGGCAGATGCCCGGCGCCGAGCCCCGGCCCACACGTCCGCGCAGCTGGTGCAGCTGGGAGACGCCGAAGCGGTCCGCGTCCATGATGATCATTACGGTGGAGTTGGGCACGTCGACGCCGACCTCGATGACCGTGGTCGCGACCAGCACGTCGAGGTCGCCGGCGGCGAAGCGGCGCATCACCGCGTCCTTCTCGTCCGCGGGCAGCTTGCCGTGCAGGATGCCGATCCGCAGGCCGTGCAGCGGGCCCTCCTCGAGGATCGGCGCGACCTCCATCACCGCGAGCGGCGGGCGGCGGGCCGGCTCGTTGTCGCCGGGCGGCTGCTCGTCCTCCTCCGCCTCGGTCGCGCCGATCCGCGGGCACACCACGTAGGCCTGGTGGCCGGCCTTCACCTCCTCGCGCACCCGCTGCCAGGCCCGCTCCAGGAACGCCGGGCGTTCTGGCGGCACCACGTGCGATGCGATGGGCGAGCGGCCGCGCGGCAGCTGCGACAGCGTGGACGTCTCCAGGTCGCCGTACACGGTCATCGCGACGGTGCGCGGGATCGGCGTGGCGGTCATGACCAGCACGTGCGGCGGCTGGGCCGCCTTGGCGCGCAGGGCGTCGCGCTGCTCGACGCCGAACCGGTGCTGCTCGTCGACCACCACCAGGGCGAGGTCGTGGAAGTCGACGCCCTCGTAGAGCAGGGCGTGGGTGCCGACGACGATGCCGGCGCTGCCGTCGGCGACCTTGGCCAGCGCGGCCCGGCGGGCCGCCGCCCCGAGCGAACCGGTGACCAGGGTCAGCTGCGTGCCGTCGGGGTCGCCGTCCAGCTCGCCGGCCCGGCCCAGCGCGCCCAGCTGAGCGCCGATGCTGCGGTGATGCTGGGTGGCGAGCACCTCGGTCGGCGCCAGCAGCGCGGCCTGCCCGCCCGCGTCGACGACCTGAAGCATCGCGCGGACCGCGACCAGCGTCTTGCCCGAGCCGACCTCGCCCTGCAGCAGCCGGTGCATCGGATGTTCCCGCGCCAGGTCCGCGGCGATCTCCTCGCCGACCTGCGCCTGCCCCTCGGTCAGCTCGTAAGGCAGCGTCGCGTCGAACTTCGCGAGCAGCCCGGCCTCGCTGCGCGGCCGGGACCTGCCGGGCAACGCGGACGCCCGGGCCTTGCGCTGCACCAGCGTCAGCTGTACGGCGAAGGCCTCGTCCCACTTCAACCTGTACTTGGCGAGGTGCAGGTCCTTGTCGGAGCTGGGCCGGTGGATCTCCCGCAGGGCCTTGCCGATCCCGATGAGGTTGCGGCTCGCGCGGACCGTGCCCGGCAACGGATCCTCGGGCGGCTGGAAGTTCTCCAGCACCTCCCGCACGTAGCGCGCGATGGTCCACGTCGGCACCGCGGCCGCCGCCGGGTAGACCGGGATCAGCGCGCCGGCGAACTCCTCGATCTCCTCGGCGGCCTCGTCCTGCGTCGCGTCGGCCTTGAGCAGCTGGTAGGCGGGCCCGTTGAGCTGGCGCTTGCCCCGGAATTCGGTGATCTTTCCGGCGAACAGCCCCCACCGTCCGGTGCGCAGCTCCCGCTCGCGCCACGCCTGATTGAAGAAGGTGCACGTCAGCGTCGCCCCGCTGCCGTCGCCGATGGTGATCTCGAGCATGTTGCCGCGGCGCTGCCGCATCGGGCGCACCGTCGTGCTCTTCACCTGCGCGAGCAGGGTGACCTGCTCGCCCACCTCGAGTTTCCGCATGTCGGTGTGCTCGCCGCGCTCGTCGTAGCGGCGCGGGAAGTGATAGATGAGGTCGCCCGCGGTGTGCAGGTCGAGATGGGTGGCGAGGGCCTTGGCCTTCGCGGCGCCGAGCACCTTCTCCAGCGGGGTGCCGGTGGTGGTGACGGTGGTCGTGTCGGTCATTCCACTCCTACCAGCAGGTGGTAGCGGGGCTGGCCGCCCGCGTAGCAGTGCAGCTCGACGAAGGGCCACTCGTGGGCGAGGTGGCCGCGCAGCCGTTCGTCGAGGCCGGCGGGCGCGTCGGCGCCGAGCACCAGGGTGGCCAGTTCGCCACCGCCGCCGAGCATCCGGTCGAGCAGCCGGCGGCAGACCTCCTCGAGGTCGGCGCCGATCACGTGCACCTCGCCGTCGACCAGGCCGAGGAGGTCGCCGGGCCGGCACCGGCCGGCCACGGTGAGCGCCTCCCGGCTGGCGGTGCAGACCTCGCCGTAGCGGCAGGCGCCGGCGGCCTCGGCCATGGCGATGACGTCGTCGTCGAAGGGGCGCTGCGCGTCTCGCACGGCGAGCGCGGCGAGCGCCTGCACCGGGGAGCGCGTCGGCACCACGCTGACCCGCAGCCCGGTTGCGGCCGCCTCACGCGCGGCGGCGCTCGCGACGGCGTGGGTGTTGGCGTCGTTGGGCAGCAGCACCACCCGGCCGGCGCCGGTCGCCGCGATGGCGGCGAGCATCTCGGCGATGGACGGATTGCGGCCGACGACTACGGCGCCCTCGTCGGCGAAGAGGGAGGTGAGCCCGTCCCCGGCGGCGACCACGACCGCCGCCCGCGCACCCGGGTCGGCCGGGACCGGCACGTCGGCCGACCGGCGGTGCTCGCCGTGGCCGGTGCCGACGGCCGTCGCCCCGCCGGAAGGTTGGTGGCTCCCGTGCGGGTGCAGGCGGTCGACCAGTCTCGTGACGGAGATCCGGTGTGGACGGCCGGCGACGATGCCCGCCTCGACGGCGGCGCCGATGTCGTCGACGTGGATGTGCACGTTCCAGGTGGGCGGCTTCCCCTCGCCGGTGCCGACCACGACGAGCGAGTCGCCGAGCCGATCGAGCTCGCCCCTGAGCACGTCGACCGCGTCGGGCTCCGCATCGAGGAGGTACTGCACCTCGTAGCCGAAGCCCTCCCAGACGGCCGGCGACCCGCCCGCGGGCGGCACCAGGGCCTCGACCGCGGCGGGTCCGGGCCCGGCGATGTCGGCTAGCGGGCGGGACGCGGTGTTGCTCAGGGCGTCGACCAGGGCCTCGAGGAGCAGGACCAGGCCGCGTCCGCCCGCGTCGACCACGCCGGCCCGGGCCAGGATCGGGAGCTGCTGCGGGGTGCGGGCCAGGGCCTCCGCCGCCGCGCGGGCCGCGGCCCGCGCCACCGCGATCAGGTCGTCCGAGGCGATCCGGCCCGCGCCGTCCGCCGCGGCCGCCACCACCGACAGCACCGTGCCCTCGACCGGCTTGGCCACCGCCGCGTATGCCGCCTCGCTGGCCGTGCGCAGCGCCCGGGCCAGTTCGCCGCCGCGCACCGCCACCGACGTCGCGAAGGCGTCGGCCATGCCGCGCAGGATCTGCGAGACGATGACGCCCGAGTTGCCTCGTGCGCCGAGCAGCGCCCCGCGTGCCATCCGGCGCATCGTGCGCCCCAGCGGTGTCTGCTCCGCCGCCTCGGCGACCTCGCCGGAGAGGGCCGGGGGCTCGTCGAGGGCCTGCTGCGCCGAGGTGAGGGTGAGCACCAGGTTGGTCCCGGTGTCGCCGTCGGGCACCGGGTAGACGTTCAATTGGTCGATCTCGTGCTGGTGGGCGCGGAGCGACGCCAGCCCACCGCCGCACCAGCGGCGTATCGCGGCGGCGTCCAGGGAGTCCAGCACGCGAAAAGCGTACTAACCGGGACCGACAATTGCTGGATGCAGGGTTCGCGGCAGGCGGGACAAGGGGCGATTGGCTGTCCCGGCCGACCATCGGGTAATCTGGCCAGGTTGCCCGGACGCAGGCTGTCCGGGGCACCCTCAAGTTCGTATCAATCCCAGGAGTACCCCGTGGCTAGCGTGTGCGACGTCTGTGGCAAGGGACCGGGCTTCGGCCACAACGTGTCCCACTCGCACCGGCGGACCAACCGCCGCTGGAACCCGAACATCCAGTCGGTGCGCACCCCTGCCGGTGGTGGCAACACCAAGAAGCTCAAGGTCTGCACCTCGTGCATCAAGGCCGGCAAGGTCGTCCGCGCCTGACCGCAGCGACATTGCAGCCCGTCAGGTCCTCGACCTGGCGGGCTGGTTTGCGTAAACGGCTCAGAGCACCCGGGCGTAGGACAGCACACCCTCCTCACCCTTGTAGTACCCGAAGTCCTCGATGCGCTCGTAGCCGCACCTGAGGTACAGGGCGATCGCCTCGGGCTGCTTGTCGCCCGTCTCCAGGATCACCCGCTTGCAGCCCCGCTCCCGAGCGGACTCCTCGAGCGCCGCCAGCACCCGGCGGGCCACGCCGCGGCCGCGCGCCGCCGGGACCGTGAACATCCGCTTGAGCTCGGCGTCCTGCCCGTGCGCACGCCAGCCGGCGCAGCCCAGCAGCTCGTCGCCCGCGTAGGCCACGAAGAACGCACCCCGCGGCGGCGCGAAGTCCGAGGCCGCCACCGGGGTGTCGTCGCCGCTGCCGCCGTACCGGCGGCCGAGTTCGGCTAGCGCCTCGGCTATCAGTCGCTGCACGGCGGGCTCGTCGAACCGGGCCTCGCGAATCTTGATCTCCTCCACGCCGACAAACACTAATCAGCGCGGTCAGCGGAAGTGGTCCCACCCCTTGTCGCCCTGCCACGGGCGACGGTCGACGGTCACCCCGGTGCCCTCGTGCACGCTGCCGATCGCCCGCCAGCCCGGCGGTAGGGCCACGCCGGCCGGGAACGTCGCGGCCAGCGCGTGGTCGTCCCCGCCGGCGAGCAGCCAGACGTACGGGTCGACGCCCAGCGCCGAGGCCGCGTCGCGCATCTGACCGGGGATCTCGAACGCGCTGCGGTCGATGTCGATGCCGACCACGCTGGCGGCGGCGATGTGGCCCAGGTCCTGCAGCAGCCCGTCGGAGATGTCGATCATCGCGGTGGCGCCGGCCCGGGAGGCGGCGGGACCGGCCGTGTACGGCACCTCGGGCCGCCGGTGCGCCTCGACGAGCAGCTTCGGCGTGCGGAAGCCGCGGGAGAGGATGGTGAACCCGGCCGCGGCGTGGCCGGTGCGCCCGGCGAGCGCGACGACGTCGCCCGGCTGGGCGCCGCTGCGCACCACCGGCTCGCGGCCCTCCAGGTCGCCGAGGGCGGTGACGGCGACGGTCAGCGTGGGGCTGGACGACATGTCGCCGCCGACCACGCCCGCGCCGACCAGGCCCGCCTCCGCCGACAGGCCGCCGGCCAGCTCCTCGGCCCAGTCCGCCTCCAAGTCCGTCGGCACGCAGAGCGCGACCAGCAGCGCGGTGGGCTTCGCGCCCATCGCCGCGATGTCGGCGAGGTTGGCGGCGGCCGCCCGGTGGCCCACGTCGGCGGCGCTGGACCAGTCGCGCCGGAAGTGCCGGCCCTCGACCAGGATGTCGGTGCTCGCCACGATCCGGCGATCCGGCGCCGCCACGACCGCGGCGTCGTCGCCGGGGCCGAGCAGGCTCGCCGTGCCCGTCTCGAGCCGCGCGACGATCCGGGCGATGAGCCCGAACTCACCCGCCTCCGCGATTGTCAACGTCCCACCGTTCCTCTCGACCTCAGGAGTCTTCCACCTTGCGGTACGGCGAAGCCGCCCGGCCGGCCCCGGTGCGCGCGGCAATGCGCTTCCGACCGGCTCCGTACTGTAGTTTCACGTTCGAGTCGCCAGCGTTGGCGGATAGGAGTCTGATCGTGGTCCAGGCATACATCCTCATCCAAACGGAGGTCGGAAAGGCCCGTGACGTGGCCGCCGCGATCGACAAAATCAATGGAGTGGTACGCGTCGACGCGGTCACCGGGCCCTACGACGTCGTGGTACTGGCGGAGGCACACTCGGTCGACGAGCTCGGCAAGATGATTGTGAGCAAGATCCAGTACGTACCGGGCATCACCCGGACCGTGACGTGCTCCGTGGTAAACCTCTGACATGGTCAACGTGGAGACCCGCCCCGAGCCCCAGCCGCCGGCCGTGGACCGGACGGCGCGCAGCGCCGCGCTGTGGGCGGCGGCGATCGCCGTGCCGGTCGCCGTGCTGACGGGTCTGCTGGTCTTCTCGAAGATGGTTCCCGGTGCGGACACCGCGGCACCCGCGCCGCCCGCGACGCAGCCCGCGGTCGTACCGGCGGATCCGGTGCCGATGGCCGCGCCGAAGCTCGCGGCCCGGGCCGCGCAGGTCTGCCTCGCGGTGACCTCGCAGCTGCCGGCCAAGGTCCGCGACCTGGCGGCCCGCAAGGTCAGCGCCGGCCCGGAGCAGAACGCGGCCTTCGGCGAGCCCGCGCTGACCCTGGCCTGCGGGGTCGCCCGGCCGGTCATGTGCGAGACGCTCGCCCAGACCGGCTCGGGCTGCGTGCCGCTGGACGCCGAGCTCATGACCATGAACAGGGTCTGCTGGTACGCCGACGAGCAGAGCGCCGCGACCACGTTCACGACCATGGACCGCGAGGTCCCGGTGCGCGTCACCGTCCCGAAGCAGTACGCACAGGCCGCGCAGTGGGCCAACGAGTTCTCCGACGTCGTGGTGAAGACCGACAGGTCGATCACCGGCGGCCTGCCGGCGGGCTGCGTCTAGTGCAGGCCGGTGCCGCGGCGTAGCGCGGTGCGGATCAGCCGGTCGACGACCTTGGGGTACTCCAGGCCGGTGGCCGCCCACATCAGCGGGAACATCGAGGTCGGCGTGAAGCCCGGCATCGTGTTGATCTCGTTGAGGTAGATCTCGTTCTCCGCGGTCACGAAGAAGTCGACGCGGGCCAGGCCGGCGCAGTCCAGCGCGGTGAAGGTGCGGGCGGCGTACTCCTGCACCCGGCGTGCGACCTCGGGCCGGAGGCCCGCGGGAATCTGGTACGGCGTCCCGTCGCCCAGGTACTTCGCGTCGAAGTCGTAGAAGTCGTCGCCCTCGGTGTTCACCAGGATCTCGGCCAGCAGCGACGCCTCGGGCGCCCCGCCGGCCTCGCCCTCGAGCACGCCGCACTCGATCTCGCGGCCGACGATACCGGCCTCGACCAGCACCTTCGGGTCGATCTGCCGGGCCTTGGCGACCGCCGCGTCCAGGTCCGCCCAGTCGGTGACTTTGCTGATGCCGTGCGACGAGCCGGCCCGTGACGGCTTGACGAAGACCGGCAGGCCCAGGCGCTCCTTGTCGGCCTCCGAGAGCGAGGAGCCGGCCCGCAGGACCGCGTACGGGCCGACCGGGATGCCCTCCGCGACGGCGAGCTTCTTGGTGAACTCCTTGTCCATGCCCGCCGCCGAGGCGAACACGTTCGCGCCCACGTACGGGATGCCGGCCATCTCGAGCATGCCTTGGATGGTGCCGTCCTCGCCGTAGGCTCCGTGCAGGGCCGGGAAGACGACGTCGACGCCCGCGAGCACGGCCACCCCGTCGCTCGGGTCGAGGACCATCAGGCCGGCGGAGGTGGGGTCGGCGGGCAGCACCACGGCCCTACCGGACTCGGCGGTGATCTCCGGCAGCTTGCGGTCGGTGATGGCGAAAGCCGCCGGGTCGCCGCTGGACAGAACCCAGGCGCCCGCGCGGGTGATGCCGACCGGCACGGCCTCGTACTGGTCCGGATCGAGGGCGCCGAGGATGCTGCCGGCGCTCACGCAGGAGATGGCGTGCTCGGTGCTGCGCCCGCCGAACACGATCGCCACACGGGTTTTGCGAGGGGTCGTCATGACATGGCCTCTCGTTGCCGGACATCGCTAGGCTGCCTGCGCCCGGTTGCCGGGGACGGCGGGCACGCCGGGGGTGACCCTACTCTGCGTAGACAATATTCCGATGACGCGGGCGCTGGCTCGGCAAATGTGGGACGGGGAGTCGATGAGACCAGCACTGCACGTGATCGCCTGGCCCGGCCCGGGGCGGCTGGCGACGATGGCGCACCCGCGCGGGGGCGACTGGCTCGCGGGCGAGATGACCGGGCTGGCCGCGGCCGGGGTCGACGTCTTCGTCTCGGCGCTGACCTGGGAGGAGGACCGCCGGCTCGGCCTCACCGAGGTGGCCGGGGCCGCGTACGCCGCCGGGATCGAGTTCCTGTCGTTCCCGATCGCCGACCGGGGCATACCGCGGGCCGGCGACATGGCCGACACGGACGTGGTCGCCCTGGGCGTACGGCTGGCCGCGCACGTCCGCGCCGGGCGGTTCGTGGTGACGCAGTGCTTCGCCGGCATCGGCCGCTCGACGCTGCTGGCCTGCGCGACCCTGGTGATGCTCGGCGTCGGGCCGGAGCGGGCGCTGGAGCTGGTGGCGCAGGCGCGCGGCCTGCCGGTGCCGGACACCGAGGTACAGCGCGACTGGCTTTACGCGTTCGCGCTGCACCACGGCGGCTGACCCGCGCCGCCGGGGATCAGCCGGCGGTGAACGTCTGCGGCAGCGCGCCGGACTCCCAGAGCCCGTCGAGGTGCGCGAGGAAGCCGACCAGGCTGCGCTCCAGCTCGCGGCGCTCGGCCGCGGAGAGCACGGCGAGCGGATCGGAGAAGATCAGACCCTCCGGGTGCCGTGCCCGGGTGCCGACGAATCGGCGGCAGGCGGTGCACCAGACGTAGCTGATCAGCGTGGGGCGGCGGGCGTTCTCCGCGGCGTTCACGTACGCCCGCACGCCGCGACGGCCGCAGGCGGGGCAGTCACGCTCGCCGGGGGCGGCGAGGAAGCTCTCGCCCTGCGCCAGCGCCGCCACCTCGTCCGCGCTGAAACCGCTCCAGGTCATGGCGATCAGGCCGCGTCGAGCGCGGCCGTCAGGTCGGCGACCAGGTCCGCCGCGTCCTCGATGCCGCAGGAGAGCCGGACGAAGCCCGGCGCCGTGTCCTCGCCCCACTGCGCGCGCCGGTCGGCGGTGGTGTGCAGGCCGCCGAACGAGGTCGCCGCGAAGACGAGTTCGGAGGCGGTCAGGAACCGGGCCACCCGCTCGGCGCTGCCCAGGTCGAACCCGATGATGCCGGGAATGCGGCGCATCTGCGCCGCGGCCACCGCGTACGACGGATCGGCCGGCAGCCCCGGGAAACGCACGTGCCGCACGTCCGGGCGCCCGGCCAGCAGCTCGGCCAGCACCACCGCGTTGGCGCTCTGCCGGGCCAGCCGCAGGTCCAGCGTGGCCAGCGAGCGGTGTGCCAGCCAGGAGTCGAACGCGCCGGGGATGCCGCCGGTCTGCGCGCGCCAGGTGGTGACCTTGGCCAGCAGCTCGTCGTCGTTGGTGGCCACGTAGCCGAGCAGCACGTCGGAGTGCCCGGTCAGCGCCTTGGTCCCCGACGCGACAACCAGGTCGGCGCCGAGCTCCAGCGGGCGCTGCCCGAGCGGCGTCGGCGTGGTGTTGTCGACGGCGACCAGCGCCCCGGCGGCGTGCGCGGCCGCCGACACCGCGCGGATGTCACAGACGTCCAGGCCGGGGTTGGCCGGCGTCTCCAGCAGCACCAGCCGCACCCCGGAGAAGGACGGGTACGGGCCGGCCGTCGGCACCAGCACGGTCTTGACGCCCAGGTCGCGCAGCGTGCCCTCGGCGAACGCGCGCACGGCGTAGTAGCCGTCCGACGGCAGCGCCACGGTGTCGCCGCTGCGCACGGTGGAGAGCAGCATCGCGGTGATGGCCGCCTGCCCGCTCGCGAACGCCAGCACGGCGCCGCCCTCGAGCTCGCCGATCGCCGCCTCGAGCGCGCGCCGGGTGGGGTTGTCCGGCCGCCCGTAGCCGTTGACGCCCGGCCCGTTGACCGGGTCGAGGTGGTACGGCGCCGCGAACACCGGCCCGGGCAGGAATGGCTCACCCGGTACCGGATCCGGCAGGCCCGCGTGCACGACCCGCGTGCCGTCCCCGTCGAAGGTCACTCCGGCTTCATCTCCCGACCCATCAGCAGCTTCACGGCGACCCGCGGGTCGACGCCCTCGTGGCAGACCCGCTCCACCTGCTCGGTGATCGGCATCTCGACGCCGTGCGCGCGGGCCAGGTCGCGGATCGCCAGGCAGCTCTTGACGCCCTCGGCGGTCTGCCGGGCGGCGCGCTGCGCCTGCTCCAGGGACTCGCCCCGGCCGAGATGCTCGCCGAAGGTGCGGTTGCGCGACAGCGGCGACGAGCAGGTGGCGACCAGGTCGCCGAGGCCGGCCAGGCCGGCGAAGGTCATCGGGTCGGCGCCGAGCGCCACGCCGAGCCGGGCGGTCTCGGCCAGCCCGCGGGTGATCAGCGAGGCCTTGGTGTTGTCACCCATCCCCATCGCGGAGGCCATCCCGTACGCGAGCGCGATGACGTTCTTGACCGCGCCGCCCAGCTCGCAGCCGATGACGTCGTCGCTGGTGTACGGCCGGATGTAGGGCAGCGCGATGGCCTGCTGCACCTGCTGGGCGCGGGACTCGTCGGTGCTCGCCACCACGGTCGCCGCGGGCTGTTCGGCGGCGATCTCGGGCGCCAGGTTCGGCCCGGAGACCACCACCACCCGGGCCGGGTCGACGCCGGCCGTCTCGACGATGACCTGGCTCATCCGCTTGGTGGTGCCGAGCTCGATGCCCTTCATCAGCGAGATCAGGGTCGAGTCGGCGGGCAGGTGCACGGCCCAGTCGGCGAGGTTGCCGCGCAACGTCTGCGACGGCACGGCGAGGAACACCAGCTCGGCGCCGTCGAGCGCGGCCGCCAGGTCGCTGGTGGCGCTGACCCGGTCGGGCAGCTTGACGCCCGGCAGCGCGGTCTCGTTGACCCCGTCCGCGCGGATGGCGGCGGCCACCGACTCGCGGCGGGCCCATAGGGCCACGTCCGAACCCGCGTCGGCCAGAATCTTGGCGACCGCCGTGCCCCAGGCACCGGCACCGAGCATCGCAGCGCGCGTCATGCTGCGCCTTCCTTTCGCATCGCCCCGTGCCTCTGTCCCCGTCCCCGTCCCGAAAGCTCGCTCATGCCATCGCCTCCGCTGGCGCTCCGGCGATGACATGAGTTCGAGACTGAGCCGATGATTCGCTCGCAAGCTCGCTCATGCCATGGGCCCCGTCGGGCCCTGGGTCCGGCTGGAGACCTGGTAGAGCGGGGGCGGAGTCTCGTTGCGCAGCTCGGCGAGCAGGTCGCGGGTGTCCAGCTGGATCGCCTCGGTCATCTGCTCCAGCACGGCACGGCTGGGCGCCTGGCCGTGCCAGCGGCTGAGGTCGACGGGCTTGCCGACGGACACGCTCACCGGCACGCGGCGGCCCAGCGAGATCTTCTTCGTCCGCACGTCGTGCACCTGCTGCGCACCCCAGGTCGCCATCGGCACCACCGGCGCCCCGGTGACCAGCGCCAGCCGGGCCGCGCCGGTCTTGCCCCGCATCGGCCACAGATCGGGCTCGCGGGTCGTGGTGCCCTCCGGGTAGATCACCACCACGCCGCCCTCGTGCAGGGCTTCGATGAGAGAGTCGAGGGACTTCACCGCCTCTACACTGCCGCGTTCGACCGGGATCTGCAGGGTCTTGCGGAGCATGAAGCCGACGAACGGCACCTTCCAGATGCTCGCCTTGGCGAGAAACCGGGGCCAGCGCCCCGACGCGTAGACGAAGTGCGCGACCAGCAGCGGGTCGAACTGCGACATGTGGTTCGGCGTGATGATGAATCCGCCGCGGGCCGGGAGGTTCTCCATGCCGCGCCAGGTGCGCTTCGTCCAGGCCTGCATCCCGGGTAACAGGAGCAGCACGGCGAGTCGCTGCCAGAATCCAAGCCTGCGCCGCGCCATGGTGCCTCCCTGCTCACCCGCGGCGTGCCCCGCGCCGCCGTCCCCACCCTGCGACGAATCATGCCTGCTCCCGGTCGCCGTAGCCAGGGCGGGTCCCGGCACCGGGCCGGTGGCAGGATTGACGCCGTGTCAGGAGCGGACTGGACGGCGGTCATTCCCGTCAAGCGTCTCAGCGCGGCCAAGAGCCGGCTGCGCGGCGCCGTGCTCGACGCCCGGCACGAGGACCTGGCGCTGGCGATGGTCCGCGACACTGTCGCCGCCGTCACATCCTGCGCGCTGGTGGCCGAGGTGCTGGTGGTCACGGACGACCCCGCCGCCACCGCCGCGGTGGCGGCGCTCGGCGCGCGGGCGGTGCCCGACCGTCCCGGCGCGGGGCTGAACGCCGCCCTGAGGTTCGGCGCCGACCTGGTCGCCGGGCTGTCCCGGCGGCGCGCCGTGCTCACCGGCGACCTGCCCGCGCTCCGGGCGGACGAGCTCGGCGAGGCGCTGGCCGCGGCCGGGGCGGGCCGCAGCTTCGTCGCCGACGCGGCCGGCACGGGCACGGTCCTGCTCACCGCGGACGCCGGCGTCCCGCTCGAGCCGCGGTTCGGGGTCGGCTCGGCGGAGTCGCACGCCGCGTCGCACGCCCGGGCGCTGTCCGGGTCCTGGCCGGGGCTGCGCCAGGACGTGGACACCGCCGACGATCTGCGCACGGTGCTCGCGCTCGGCGCCGGCGAGCACACCTGCGCGCTGCTGCGTGATCTCGGACTCATCGCCGACTGCGGCGCATGCGGTGTGCCGGCGGGCCCGCACCGGTAGCGTTGCCCGCATGCAGGGCACGGTCGCGACCTTCGATCCACAGACCCACACCGGGACGCTGCTCCTCGACGACGGGAGTGAGCTGCCGTTTCCCGCCGAGGCGTTCCGGGCCTCCGGGCTGCGCCTGTTGCGCCTCGGGCAGCGTGTCTCCATCGAGGCCGGGCCGGACGGGAGTGTGCACAAGGTCGAACTTCCCGGAATCAGATGAGGCTTGTTCGTTTCCTGTTCACCATGGACGGGCGATGATGGGGGCCATGACCACCCCGCCCCGGACACCCGACACGACCGTGCCCCCTGCGGCTCGCCGCCGCGGCCCGAACGGGCGGTTCCTCCCCCGCGGCGAACAGGCCGCCGGGACGGGGACGGTCAGCGACCAGAGCGCAACCGAGCCGACCGCCATCGAGCCGCCGGAGCCCGCCGTGACCAGCCCCACCGCCACCCCCGCCACCCCCGCCGAGAGCGCCGTCACCTACGGCTCGGACGACCTCGCCGACGTGCAACTGCCCGAGCTGCCGGACGACCGGTTCCTCAACCGGGAGCTGTCCTGGCTCGACTTCAACGCCCGGGTGCTGGCCCTCGCCGAGGATCCGGAGACCGCGCTGCTGGAGCGCGCGAAGTTCCTGGCGATCTTCGCCAGCAACCTCGACGAGTTCTACATGGTCCGGGTCGCGGGCCTCAAGCGCCGGCTGAAGGCCGGCCTGCCGATGCGTGGCGGCGACCGCTCGTCGCTGCGCCACCAGCTCGCGATGATCACCGAGCGGGCCGCGGATCTGGTCACCCGGCACGCCGCCTGCTTCGGCGAGGAGGTCCGGCCGAAGCTGTCCGCCGAGGGCATCGAGCTGGTCAGCTGGGGCGAGCTGGACGCACCCGAGCGGGAGCGGCTGCGCACGTTCTTCCGCGAGCAGGTCTTCCCGGTGCTGACCCCGCTGGCCGTCGACCCGGCGCACCCGTTCCCCTACATCTCGAGCCGCTCGCTGAACCTGGCCGTCGCGCTGCGCGATCCGGCCGGCAGCAGCGCCGAGCTGTTCGCCCGGATCAAGGTGCCGGACAACGTGCACCGCTTCGTGACGGTGCAGAACGACAGCCGCGGCGTGCGTTTCCTGCCCGTCGAGGAGCTCATCGCCGCGCACCTGGATCAGCTCTTCTCCGGGATGCAGATCCTGGAGTGGCACCTGTTCCGGGTGACCCGCAACGCCGAGCTCGAGGTCGACGAGGACCGCGACGAGGACCTGCTGCAGGCCCTCGAGCGCGAGCTCGCCCAGCGCCGCTTCGGGCCGCCGGTGCGCCTCGAGGTGGCCGCCTCGATCAGCGACCACGTCCTCGACCTGCTCTCCCGCGAGCTCGAGATGGACAGCCAGGACGTGCTGCGGGTGCCCGGACTGCTGGACCTGTCGGCGCTGTGGCAGGTCTTCGGCGAGTGCGACCGCGACGACCTCAAGGACCGTCCGTTCGTGCCGGCCACCCACCCGCAGCTCGCCGACGGCGAGGTGCCGCGCAGCGTCTTCAACCGGCTGCGCGAGTGCGACATCCTCGTGCACCACCCGTACCACTCGTTCTCCACAAGCGTGCAGCGCTTCATCGAGCAGGCCGCCGCGGATCCGAACGTGCTGGCCATCAAGCAGACCCTCTACCGCACCAGCGGCGACTCCCCGATCGTCGACGCGCTCGTCGACGCCGCCGCCGCCGGCAAGCAGGTCGTCGTGCTGGTCGAGGTGAAGGCGCGCTTCGACGAGGTCGCGAACATCGCCTGGGCACGCACCCTGGAACGGGCCGGCTGCCACGTGGTCTACGGCCTGGTGGGCCTCAAGACACACTGCAAGACCTCCCTGGTGGTGCGCCAGGAGGGCAACCAGATCCGCCGCTACTGCCACATCGGTACCGGCAACTACCACCCGAAGACGGCGCGGCTCTACGAGGACTTCGGCATGCTCACCGCCGATCCCGAGGTGGGCGCGGACGTCACCGATCTGTTCAACGTGCTTACCGGGTACAGCCGGCAGACCGCCTTCCGGCGCCTGCTGGTGGCGCCGCACGGAGTCCGGGCCGGGCTGATCGAGCGGATCGAGGAGCAGGCCCGGATCGCCCGCGCCGGCGGCGAGGCGCTGGTGCAGTTCAAGGTGAACTCGCTCGTCGACGAGGAGACCTGCGACGCGCTCTACCGCGCCTCTCAGGATGGCGTGAAGGTCGACCTGATCATCCGCGGCATGTGCGCGCTGCGCCCCGGCGTGCCGGGCCTGTCGGACAACATCCGGGTCCGCTCGATCGTCGGCCGGTTCCTGGAGCACTCGCGGGTGTTCCGCTTCGGCGCGGGCGACGACGCGGAATACTGGATCGGCTCCGCAGACCTCATGCACCGCAACCTGGACCGCCGGGTCGAGGCGCTGGTCCGGGTGAGCCTGCCGTCCGCCCAGAACGACCTGCGCAGCGTGCTGGAGTTGTCGATGCGCGACGACGGCGAGGGCTGGGACCTGGCGGGCGACGGCACCTGGCACCGTCGCGCGTCGACACCGTCGGACCCGCACGTCCACCTGCAGGAGGCGCTGTTGCGCCGGATCATCGGCAAGGCGGTCTGATTGGCGCCCGAGCCCGTCCGGGCCGCCGGCGGCGTCCTGTGGCGGCCCGCCGGGGACTCCATCGAGGTCTGCGTCGTGCACCGGCCGTACCTGCGCGACTGGAGCCTGCCCAAGGGCAAACTCGACGACGCGGAGCACCCGCTCGCCGCGGCGGTACGCGAGGTGCTGGAGGAGACCGGCGTGCACGGCGAGCCCCAGCTGCGGCTGCCGGAGGTCGCGTACACGATGCCGAACGGCGCGGCCAAGACGGTCGAATTCTGGCTGATGCGCGCCCTGGACGGCCCGGCCGCGGCCCCGGCGGACCCGACCGAGGTCGACACCGTGGTCTTCCTCTCGCCGGCCGACGCCGTCGCGAGGCTGAGCTATCCCGACGACCGGCGCCTCGTGGAGCAGGTCGCCGGGCTGCCGCCGGTGACCGCCGTGACGGCGCTGGTCCGGCACGGGCACGCGGGAAAACGCGGCGAGTTCGCGGGCGAGGACGATCTGCGGCCGATCGACGAGCGGGGCCGGGCCGAGGCGGAGACGCTGGGCCTGGTGGTCTCGCTGATCGGCCCGCGGCGGCTCGTCTCGGCCGGCCCGTTGCGCTGCCGGCAGACCCTCGAGCCGCTGGCGGCGCGGCTGGGCCTGCACATCGAGACGGATCCGGCGTTCGCGGAGCCGGCCGACGTGGACGAGGTGCCGGCAACGGTGCGGGCGGCGGCGGCCCGGCTGGCGGAGCTTCGCGACGGCGACCGGGCGGCCGTGAGCAGCCAGGGCAAGGTGATTCCGGGGTTGCTGGCGCGGTTGGACGGCGCCGACGACCCCGGGCCCTACCGGACGCGCAAGGGCTCTGGCTGGGTCCTCACGTGGTCCGGCGACCGCCTCCTGGCGTTGAGCCGGATCTAGGCCGCACCGGGCTCGCCGGCCGGCGAGGGGGCGGCGGCAGCTGGTCCGCCCGCCAGTAGCCGACCAGATCGCCGGTGAGCCAGCGGGCCCGCCAGAACTCGTCGTCGCGCGGCTCCCAGTCCCGTAACGGCAGCAACGCGACCCGCCACGACAGCACGCTGGCGAGGTACCAGCCGTAGAGCGGGACGAGACCGAGCGCCGCGTCGCGACGCCGGTAGGAGCCGTACGGCCCGAGCACGAGGACGGCGAGTCCCGACCAGGCACAGGTGACGGCCCAGTCCAGCAGCCCCTGCCCGGTCCAGCGCTCGGTCAGGTCGCCGAATGTCCAACCGGGCACGACGGCACCGGCGAAGACGGCCGCTGCGATCAGCGACCTGCCGACGAGGCCACGAGGTTCGGCGGATCTACGGTCCATGAAGCGGACCGTAGGCTCAGCGGCCGCTACGGCGCCGGAACACCCGAAGGGCGTCCACCGTACGGGTGGACGCCCTTCGTGTCTCAGCGCCGAACTGAGCGGGCCTCGCGGCCCGTCGTGATCAGCGGGTCTTGCGTGCCGCGGAGGTACGCGCGGTGGTGGCCCGGCTGGCCGGGGTGGCACTGGTAGCCGCCGTGGTCTTGCGGGCGGTCGCCTTCTTGGCCGGCGCCGCCTTGGTGGCAGTCGACTTGGCAGCGGTCGACTTGGTTGCCGTCTTCTTCGCCGGCGTGACCTTGGCCGTGGCCGCCTTGGTGGCGGTCTTGGCGGCCGCCGTCTTGGTGGCGGTCCGGGCCGGCGCGGCCTTCGTGGCCGTGGTCTTCTTCGCCGCCGCCTTGGTGGCGGTCTTGGTGGCCGCCGTCTTGGTGGCGGTCCGGGCCGGCGCGGCCTTGGTGGCCGTGGTCTTCTTCGCCGCCGCCGTCTTGGTGGCGGTCCGGGCCGGCGCGGCCTTCGTGGCCGTGGTCTTCTTCGCCGCCGCCGTCTTGGTGGCGGTCCGGGCCGGCGCGGCCTTCGTGGCCGTGGTCTTCTTCGCCGCCGCCGTCTTGGTGGCGGTCGACCGGGCCGCGGTGGCCTTGGCGGCAGTGGACTTCACTGCCCCCGTCGTCTTCTTCGGGGCGGTGGCCTTTGCCACCTTGCCACTCGCGACCATCTCCCGGAAGCCGGTTCCGGGCTTGAATGCGGGGACGGACGTCTTCTTCACCTTCACCGGTTCACCGGTGCGCGGATTGCGCGCGGTACGCGCATTGCGCGCCCGCTTTTCGAAGACTCCGAAACCGGTAATGGCAACGCGATCGCCCTTGGTTACGGCGTTCTGCACCTCGCTGATCACCGCATCCAGCGCTGCTGTCGCCGTCTTCCGGTCCCCCAGTCGGGCGGCGAGCGCCTCGACGAGCTCTGCCTTGTTCACTGGTTTCCTCCCGAACGTGAGAACTGGCCCAATGCGAGCCATTCTGCGCGCACCGTATGCCCTCTGACCAGCAGACACAAACATCTGGTCAAAAAAAAACGTTGTGTCGCAACGATTTCGCCCCCACCGAGGACCCGGTGGGGGCGAAAGCGCCTGTGAGGACAAGGGAATTCGGGGTCAGACGACCGTGGGCTTGTAAGCCGGGCGACCCTTCTCGTACGAGGTAATCCGCTCCTCGTGGCGCAGCGTCAGCCCGATGTCGTCGAGGCCCTCCATGAGGCGCCAGCGACTGAAATCGTCGATCGGGAAGGTCCAGACGGCGTCGTCCACGCGCACCTGGCGCTCGGCGAGGTCCACGGTGATCTGCTTGTCCGGTTCGCTGTCCGCCATATCCCAGAGCGCCTCGACGGCCTTCTGGTCGAGCTGCACCGGCAGCAGCCCCTCCTTGAGGGCGTTGCCCCGGAAGATGTCGCCGAAGCGGGGCGCGATGACGGCCTTGAAACCCCAGTCCCGCAGGGCCCAGACGGCGTGCTGGCGCGAGGAGCCCGTGCCGAAGTTGGGGCCGGCGACCAGGATCGTCGCGCCCGCGTGGGCGGGCTTGTTGAGCACGAAGGCGGGGTCGTCACGCCAGGCGCTGAACAGCCCGTCCTCGAAGCCGGTGCGGGTGACCCGCTTCAGGTACACGGCCGGGATGATCTGGTCGGTATCCACATCGGAACGCCGCAGCGGCATGACCGTGCCGGTGTGGGTGGTGAACTTCTCCATGGTTGCTGCTCCTGCTCAGAGGTCTGCCGGGGCGGCCAGCCGGCCGACCACGGCGGTGGCGGCAGCGACCTGCGGCGAGACCAGATGGGTACGCCCACCGCGGCCCTGCCGGCCCTCGAAGTTGCGGTTGGACGTCGACGCGGCGCGCTGGCCGGGGCTGAGCGTGTCCGGGTTCATGCCCAGGCACATGGAGCAGCCGGCGAACCGCCACTCGGCGCCCGCCTCGGTGAAGACCTTGTCGAGGCCCTCGGCCTCGGCGGCCTCGCGGACCTGGTAGGACCCGGGGACGACCATCATGCGTACGCCATCGTGCACCCGGTGGCCGCGGAGCACGTCGGCGGCCGCGCGCAGGTCCTCGAGGCGCCCGTTGGTGCAGGAACCGACGAAGACCACGTCGACGGCGACGTCCTTGAGCGGCGTGCCGGCCTCGAGGCCCATGTATTCCAGGGCCCGGCGGGCGGCGTTGCGCTCCGACTCCTCGACGAACTCCTCCGGGTCCGGCACCGCGCTGTTCAGCGGCGCGCCCTGTCCCGGGTTGGTACCCCAGGTGACGAACGGGTGGATGGTGGACGCGTCGATGTGGATCACGGTGTCGTACTCGGCGCCCTCGTCGGTGGCGAGCGTGCGCCAGTACTCGACCGCGGCGTCCCAGTCGGCACCCTGCGGCGCGTGCTCGCGGCCCTTCAGGTACGCGAACGTGGTCTCGTCCGGCGCGATCATGCCGGCCTTGGCGCCCCACTCGATCGACATGTTGCAGATGGTCATCCGGCCCTCCATGGAGAGCCTGCGGATGGCCTCGCCGCGGTACTCCACGATGTGGCCGTTGCCGCCGCCGGTGCCGGTCTGGGTGATGAGCGCGAGGATCAGGTCCTTGGCCGACGCGTCGGAGTGCAGCTCGCCGTCGACCACGACCGCCATCGTCTTCGGCTTTGCCTGCGGCAGCGTCTGTGTGGCGAGCACGTGCTCGACCTCACTGGTGCCGATGCCGAAGGCCAGCGCGCCGAACGCGCCGTGCGTGGCGGTGTGCGAGTCGCCGCAGACGATCGTCGTGCCGGGCTGGGTGAGCCCGAGCTGCGGGCCGATGACGTGCACGATGCCCTGCTCAACGTTGCCGAGCGAGCGGATCTGCACGCCGAACTCGGCGCAGTTCTTGCGCAGGGTCTCGATCTGCGTACGCGACACGGTGTCGAGGATCGTCATCAGGTCGCCGCGGCGGGTGTTGAACGCCGGGTCGGCGTACCCGGTCGGGGTGTTGTGATCCTCGGTCGCGAGCGTGAGATCGGTGCGCCGGACCTGGCGGCCCGCCAGCCTCAGGCCGTCGAAGGCCTGCGGGCTGGTCACCTCGTGCAGCAGGTGCAGGTCGATGTAGAGCAGATCAGGCTCACCCTCGGCAGCACGCACGACATGGTCGTCCCAGACCTTCTCGGCCAGGGTCCTCGGCTTCGGAGTGACTCCCACCATCTGGACATCCTAAATTCTGGGAGGTATGTTTCGGCTTGTGGGACACAGTATGAGCGGTGTCGGCGTTCTCGACAAGGCGGTGGTCATCCTCGCGGCCTGTGTCGACGGCGCCAGCCTTGCCGAATTGGTCGACCGGACGAAACTGCCGCGGGCAACCGCACACCGGCTGGCCCAGGCGCTGGAGATTCACCGGATGCTGGTCCGGGACACCCAGGGCCGCTGGCGCCCCGGGCCGCGCCTGGGCGAGCTCGCGAACGCGGCGCCCGACGTGCTGCTGACGGCGGCGGAACCGCTGCTGTCGGCGCTGCGCGACGCGACCGGCGAGAGCGCGCAGCTGTATCTGCGCCGGGCGGACGAGCGGATCTGCGTGGCCGCGGCGGAACGCGCGAGCGGACTCCGCGACACCGTGCCCGTGGGCTCGGTGCTGCCGATGGTGGCCGGGTCCGCGGCACAGATTCTACTCGCCTGGGAGCCGCCGGAAGCCGTGATGCCGCTGCTTCCGCGCTGCAAGTTCACCGGCCGGACACTGGCCGAGGTGCGCCGGCGCGGGTGGGCGCAGAGCGTCGCGGAGCGCGAGCCGGGTGTCGCCAGCGTCTCGGCGCCGATCCGCGACCGCACGGGCCGGGTGATCGCGTCGATCTCGATCAGCGGGCCGATCGAGCGGCTGGGCCGCCGCCCCGGCGAACGCCACGCGATGGCCGTCGTCCGCGCCGGACAGCGCCTCAGCGGCCTCTGACGATCCGCCGCGGCTCGGCGGCGATCGCACTCACGGGGTCCGGACGGCGTCGTCGTGCGCGAACACCACCCGCGCCGGATCGAGGCTCGGCAGCCGGTCCATCCAGGCCGGCGGGAACGGCAGCGGCGGCCTAGGGCCGGCCCGGCGGGCGAGCACGTCGCCCGTGAAGCCCACCGCGTGGTCGTGGCTCCGCCCGGCGACGATCACCGTGCCGTCGCCGGGGCGCACCACGAGGGACTGGTGGCTCTCCGCGGTCCGGGCGAGGGCCGGCTGCGCACGCCGATGGCCGTCGCCGGTCGAGCCGAACACACAAAAGCGGCCCGTGTCGATCGACACGGGCCGCTTGCGTTTGTAGCCCCGAAGGGATTCGAACCCTCGCTACCGCCTTGAGAGGGCGGCGTCCTAGGCCGCTAGACGACGGGGCCAGAACACGCTGAACTTCCGATCTTGCCTTGCTTTGCTTCCGCTTCTCGCTCGAGCAACGGTGCGGAACTCTATCAGAAGTCCAGCACCACCGCCCTTGCGGATCAGTCGCGCTGGGGTACCAGGACTCGAACCTAGACTAACTGAACCAGAATCAGTCGGGCTGCCAATTACCCCATACCCCATCGGTACGGCTTGCCGTACCGAGTGGGAACTCTACCCGAGCCCTTGGTGGCGAACAAATCGGGTGGTCACCCGGGCGTTCCGTGACCCGCGGCTACCCGAACAGGTCGGTGCCGCGGGCCCACTCGGCGAACGTCGTGGCCGGTCGTCCGGTGAGTTCGGCGACAGTCCGAACCGCCGCCTGCGGGTGGCGGGCGAGCTCGGCGAGACCGTCGGCGTACCAGCGCCCGTACTCGCCCATGACCTGGGTGAGCTCGGCCACCAACTCCTCGTGCGGCAGGTCGACGTAGGTGAGCTCGCGGCCGAGCGCCGCCCCGATCTGCTCGACCCGCTGCCGCCGGGTCAGCGACTCGGGACCGGTTAGCTCGTACGACCGGCCCTCGTGCCCGTCCTCGAGCAGGCAGCGGGCCGCGACGGCGGCGATGTCCGCCAACGCGATGGGCGCGTTCGCGGCCGAACCGTAGCCGTCGCGGACGACGTCTCCCGCCGCGATCTGCGCCGACCAGATCCCGGCGTTGTTCATGAACTCGCCGGGCTCCAGGTGGACGTAGGGCACCCCGCACTCCTCGACACCGTCCTCGATCACCTGCCAGTGATCGCCCTTGGCGCCGGCCATGTCGACGATGCGCCGCACGCCCGCCTCCGCCGCCAGCCGGCAGGTCTGCGCGTTGGTCTCGATCAACGGCGCCAGGTACATGCGGTCGACGCCCGCGAGGGCGGCGGGCAGGGTCGCGGGCCGACCCAGGAAGCCCCGCACGACCTCGACCCCGGCCGGCAGGCCGGCCCTGGCGGGGTCGACCGTGAGCGCGCGGACGTCGGTCGCGCCGAGCGCGAGCAGTTCGTCGACGACGAGCCGGCCGACGCCGCCGGTAGCGCCGGTAACGAGGATCTTCATGCCGTCCTCCAGTTATCGTATGGGCTACGGAAACTCTTCTCGTAGGGTATACGAGATGACGGAGTTCAGCGGGACCACCGATCCCGACCGGATCCTGCCCCTGCTGTGGCGGCACCGGACGGCACGCCGGGCCACGACCGGGCGGCCGCCGAGGCTCAGCGTCGACGACGTGGTGGCGGCCGGGATCGCGATCGCCGACGGGGAGGGCCTGGCGGCGGCGTCGATGGCCGGGGTGGCCGCGCGGCTCGGGGTCGCGACCATGACGCTCTACACCTACGTGCCGTCGCGAAACGAGCTGGTCGAGCTGATGGTCGACGACGTGCTGGGCGGCCGGCGGCTGCCCGGGCCGGGCGAGGAGCGGCCGGGGCCATGGCGGGACCAGATCCAGCTGTACGCCGACCGCACGATCGCCATGTATCGCGATCACCCCTGGCTGTCCCAGGTCTCCCGGGTCCGCCCGCCGCTGGGCCCGGGAATGCTCCGCGAGAGCGAATACGTGCTCTCCACGCTCGGCGCCGTGCCGGTCGAGCGGCGCAACACGGCGGCCGTGACCATCACCATGTTCGTGACCGCCGCGGCCCGGCAGGAGGGCGAGAACGCCCAGCTGCGCCGGGCCAGCGGCCAGTCCAACGACGCCTGGTGGGGTCAGCGCGGCCGGCTCTGGGAGGAGTGGTTCGACGTCGACCGGTACCCCGCCATGACGGAGCTGTGGAACGCCGGCGGCTTCGACCGCGGGCCGGACCAGCAGGCCGCGGACGCGTTCGCCCACGGCCTGCGGCTCATCCTCGACGGGATCGAGCGCGGGCCTCAGTCCAGCGAGACGACCGGGTTGCGCAGCTCCCCGATGCCCTGAACGCTCACCGAGACGGTCTCGCCGGAGACGATCCGGCTCACCCCGGCCGGGGTACCGGTCAGGATGATGTCGCCGGGCAGCAGCGTCATGACGTGCGACACGTACGAGACCAGGGTCGGCACGTCGAAGACCATGTCCTTGGTGCGGCCGAGCTGGCGCACCTCCATCTCGTCCGGGTTGCGGCCCACCTCGCAGCGCACCTCGAGGTCGCTGACGTCGAGCTCGGTCTCGATCCACGGCCCGATCGGGCAGAACGAGTCGAAGCCCTTGGCCCGGGTCCACTGCGGGTCGCTGCGCTGCAGGTCCCGGGCGGTCACGTCGTTGCCGCAGGTGTAGCCGAAGATGGCCTTCTCCGCGCCGGCCCGGTCCACCCGGCGGGCCCCGGTCGCGCCGATCACGACCGCCAGCTCGGCCTCGTGCTCGACCTGCCGGGACTGCGGCGGGATCCGGATCGCGTCGTTCGGGCCGATCACCGAGGTGGATGGCTTGATGAAGATCAGCGGCTCCTTCGGCACCTCGTTGCCCAGCTCGGCGGCGTGCTCAGCGTAGTTGCGGCCGACGCCGATGACCTTGCTGGAGAAGATCGGCGCGAGTAGCCGGACGTCGGCCAGGGCCCAGCGCTGACCGGTGAAACGCACCTGCTCGAACGGGAGGCTGCCGATCTCGGCGACGGTCAGGCCCTTGGCGCCGGCACCCGCCTCACCCTCGACGACTCCGAAGGACACGCCACCGGCATGAACAAAACGAGCGAAACGCACGGAAAACCCCATCCATTGAGCGATGAACACGCAGGTTCGAGGCTACGCGCTGCGCGTCACCCGGCCCGCTCTCAGCCCGGGCCGGGCCTAACCGGAACGCCGGCTCAACCTCCGGGTGGGCGACATCACATATTCCGCGGGCACGCGCCGGATCGGAGCGCCCGCGACAGTGGCGGAACTCATTCGGGCGTTCCTAACCACAGACCACGCCGAGGCTCGATAGGAGTGGACTTGCTGGATACGCTGGTGCGATGCGGATCAGCGAAACCCACGCGCTGACCACCGTGCTGCCCTCGGTCAGCTGGATCCCGCTTGCCCGAGCCCACACCGAGCGCGCCGACGAGATGACAGCCGGCCACCGCGCCCGCAAGGCGAAGGGCGAGAAGCACGCCATAGAGGATTTCCTGTACGACTACTACGGCACCCGCCCGGCACAGCTGCGCCGCTGGCACCCCGGCGTCGGCACCGGCCTGGCCGCGGCGCCGGGCGGGCTCGCCGAGCACTCGACCTGGAAGTGGTACAAGGCGCACACCGATGGCGTGGTCACGCTTGACGTCGAGGCCTACATGCACGCCCGCGGCGAGAGCGTGCGCTACATACACGGCCTGCTCACGGCGACCGCGTCGCGGCCGGCCTTCTCGGGCTGCTTCGGCCTGCACGAGTGGGCGATGGTCTACCGCCAGCCGGAGCACCGGCACTCGCTCCCGCTGCGCCTCGGCCAGGCCGGGACGGACGAGGTGGTCGAGCAGCACCCGATCCGCTGCACCCACTTCGACGCGTTCCGCTTCTTCACCCCGGAGGCGGTGGGCCTCAATCGCCTGCAGCCGACCCGCGCGACCCAGGTCGACCTGGACCAGCCGGGCTGCCTGCACGCGGCGATGGACTGCCACAAGTGGGCGGGCAAGCTCGGCCCGGCGGTACCCGGCGCGCTCGCGCTCGACTGCTTCGCCCTGGCCGGCGACATCCGCCTGCTCGACATGCAGGCCAGCCCCTACGACCTGTCCTCGTACGGCCAGGAACCGGTGAAGATCGAGACCGCGGAGGGCAAGGCCGAGTACGTGGCCCGGCAGCGCGAGTTCGCCCGCCGCGCGGCCGCGCTGCGCCGCCGCCTCATCCGCGTCTGCGACGAGCTCCTTGGCCCGGCCCTGGCGGCCGAGAACCGCAACGCCGTGGCACCACACAACACCTGATCCCATACGCAGAACGACGCCGGGCGAACTCGGGGTCAGGTGTTTCCGTGCGACGTCCGGTCGCCCGCATGCGGAAGGGCCCGGTGGGGCGCGCGGTCGTTTCGGCGTCGCGGATCCAGGGCTCGCGCACAACGCAGCCCGGATGCCTGCACGAAGATCGAGCGGCGCTCCACAGTGTCACCGGCCGGGTCGAGCTCGTAGCCGTCGAGCCAGACCCAGCCCTCATAGGTCGGCCAGTCATGCACGCGAACCACCCGGAAGAGGATCGGCTGGGCAAACTGCACGCTCGCCGCCATGCCCACGTAGACCACCTCGCCGGCCCGGGGAAGGGTCATCGCCGCCGCACCGAGGTCCGGCCGGCGCTGCGGTCCCGGCCCGGCCGAGGCGGCGTGTGCTCGCTCATCGAAGCTTCCCCTCGCTCCAGGACGTGCCGATCGGGCGTCGGGTAGCGGATACCGGCGCGCTCCGCCGATACGCTAGATCGCGAGTGGCGACCAAATCATTGCTGGCTGCAATGTGGTCCGATACCCAGGCGGCGAGCCATCGCCAGCAGATCCTCGGCAACGGCCCTGCGCCGCGCCCGGGTGACCATCGTCGAGACGACATCACGCGTGATCGGGTTGAGCCGGAACGATGCCGGGGCCGCCCGCTCGGCGCGGGCGAGCGCGATCAGCGCCTCCTTGTCACGCCGCCCGGAGTACGCCAGCGACCGGCCGAGGCTCACGTAGTAGCTCTGGCGACGGTTCGCCACCGAGAGCTTGTCGACGGGTATCCCGCCGGCGAGCTCGATCGCCTTCCCGTAGTCGCCCAGCTCGGTGAAGAGCGACATCTTCCAGAGCCGGACGTTCGTCGGCCCGAAGAACGACAGGTTGAAGCCCTTACCGTCGTCGGGATCGCCCAGGGTCGCCGCCTCGCGCTCGGCCTCGGCGAGGTGCGCCTCGGCGGTCGCGGCATGCTTGTCGACCGCGCTCGACAGCGCGGCCGAGAGGTGGAGCTGTCCGAGCATCTGCCGGACGTTCGGATCTCCGGCGGCACCCTGCAGTGCGACGAGACTTCGTTCGCTGACCCTGCGCGAGACCGAGGCCGCCTCCAGCGGCAGCGAGAGCGCGTAGACGAAGTCGGCGGCGCCGATCCACGCCGGATCGCCCAGCTCCCGCGCGGCGTTGACGGCGAGCTTCGCGGCCGGCCAGGAAAGGTCTCGGTAACCGAGGTTGCGCAGGCAGACGGACGTCTCGTATGCGATGCGGGTCAGCGCGTCCGTGCCCGGGTGACCGGCCGCGTCGCGCAACAGGGCCGGCAGCAGCGGCGCCAGCGTCAGGTAATCGCTGTTCTGACGCAGCCGCATCGCCCGCTCGACCGCGTGGCCCATCTCCTGCGCGCCACATCGTGGCTCCCCGATCTCGCCCGCCTCCAGCTCCACGAGCGCGACCCGGATCGCCGCGACCGCTTCCGACGCCTTGACCCGCAGCGGGTCGGCCGGGTCTCCTGTCTGGCCGAGAAGGTCGGCCGCGGAGACGTCCAGTGCGGACGCGATGGAGACCAGTGTGCTGCGTCGCTCGACTCCGCGCAGACCGGCCTCGATCTGGCTGAGGTAGCCCTGGCTCAGGCCGGCGAGTCCGGCGAGCGCCGCCTGTGACAGCCCGCGCCGACGGCGCCAGACGCGGACCCTAGCGCCGATGTGCTCGCCAGCCGCCACAGCCGCCTCCCAAAGGGGTCTCTGCTCGACGGTACCCGCGGCACACCACCGCGATCGGCTGAGCGTTACGCCGGTACAGGACCGGCCTGTCGCGCAGCGGTCTCGAGGGTGCCCGACGAGGAGACGAGGCCTCCCCACCGGGGCGACCGGCACGCCGCCGTCAGTCGGAGTCCGCGCGCCGGTTCCGCTTGGTCTGGCTCCGGCGCTTCTTGTCGGCGATCCGCCGCTCGACGGCACCCCGCGAGGGCCGGGTGGCCCGCCGGGCCCGCGGCGGCGCCGCGATGGCTCCGGCCACGATCCCGGCCAGCCGCGCGGCGGCGGCCTCCCGGTTGCGCAGCTGCGACCGGTGCTCGGAGGCGGTGACGGTGAGGACCCCGTTGACGAGCCGGGCGCCGAGCCGCTCGACCGCCCGCTCCCGCAGCGCCGCCGGCAGCAGCTCCGACCCGGCCAGGTCCCAGGACAACTCCACCCGCGAGTCGGTGGTGTTGACACCCTGGCCGCCGGGCCCGCTGGATCGCGAGAAGCGCCAGGCGAGCTCCGCGGCCGGAATGGTCAGCCGCTCGCTCACCTGCACGTCATCCGCCACGCCGCACAGCATCCCACCCGACCGCCCGGGCCCGCCAGGCAGTTTGTGGATCAAGAAACGGCGACGGGACGGCGGACGGCGGAGACGGTGGAGCCGATGCTCGCCAGGACCACGACGGCGACTCCGGCAACGGCCTGCAGCGACATGGACTGCGACAGCAGGAGCCAGCCCGCCAGCGCCGCCACCGCCGGTTCCATGCTCAGCAGGATGCCGAAGACGTGTTGCGGCAGCCGGCGCAGGGCCGACATCTCGAGCGTGTACGGGATCACCGAGGCCAGCAGGCCCGTCGCCAGCGCCAGCAGCAGCACGTGTGGCGACGTCAGCGCCGCGGAGGCGCCGGCCAGGCCGCCGGGTACCAGCAGGAGGGCGCCGACCGTCATCGCCACTGCCAGCCCGCCCTGTCCCGGCACGGCCGCGCCGGCCCGGGTACTGGCCAGGATGTACAGCGCCCAGAACACCGCCGCGATCAGCACGTATGCCAGGCCCAGGGTGTCGAGGCCCCGGGCGCCGGGTCCGGTCCAGCCGAGCGCCCACACGCCGGCGGCGGCAAGCGCGACCCAGATGAAGTCGCGGCCGCGGCGGGACAGCACGGCCGCCAGCGTCAGGGGGCCGAGGAACTCGATGGTCACCGCGACGCCGAGCGGGATCCGGGCGATCGCCGCGTAGAAGAACCCGTTCATGCCCGCCAGCGCCGCGCCCAGCAGCAGCACCTCGCGCCACTGGTCGCGGCGCCAGGCCCGGACCGCCGGGCGGGCCAGGACCAGGAGCACGGCCGCCGCAAGGGCGAGGCGCAGCAGGGTCGCACCGGCGCTGCCCGTCGCCGGGAAGAGGTGTGCGGCCAGGGCCGCGCCGATCTGCAGGCTGGCGCAGGAGCCGAGGACCATGAGCACGGCGTTTCGCATGACTCACACGGTCACCCGGAGGCCATTGGTTCGTCCAGCGAATGTTTCTGAGCAATAATGGTTAGCCATGCTGGACATTCATCGGCTGCGGCTACTCCGCGAGCTGGACCGGCGCGGCACCCTCGCCGCCGTCGCGCGGGCGCTCTCGTACAGCCCGTCGGCCATATCGCAGCAGCTCACGCAGCTTGAGGCCGAGACCGGCGTGACCCTGCTCGAGCACGTCGGCCGCGGCGTACGGCTCACCGAGCAGGCCCGGATCCTGGTCCGGCACACCGAGGCGATCCTCGAACGCCTCGAACTCGCCGAGGCCGATCTGGCCCGGAGCATGACGGAGGTCACCGGCAGCCTGCGGGTCGCCTCGTTCCAGTCGGTGATGCTCGCGCTCGTGCCGTCCGCGCTGTCGTTGCTCGCCGAGCGGCATCCCGCCCTGCGCGTCCAGATCACGCACTGCGTCGCCGCGGACGCCGTCGCCGGGCTGGTCGCGCACGACTTCGACCTCGTGCTCGGCGAGGAGTACCCGGGCCTGCCGCAGCCGCGGACGCCCGGCGTCGACGAGGAGGACCTCTCCCACGACGAGATGCGGCTCGCCGTGCCGCCCGGCGGGCCGTGGAGCCGGTCCGGGCTCGCCGATCTGGCCGGGGCGCCGTTCGTCATCGACCCCGGTGACATCGCGCCCGCGCAGTGGGCGCGGAACATGTGCCGCAGCGCCGGCTTCGAGCCCGACGTGCGGTTCTCCAGCGGCGACCTGCTGCTGCAGGTCCGGCTCGTGGAGACCGGGCACGCGGTCGCGTTCCTGCCCGACCTGCTCTGGACCGACCGCTCCCCGGGCCCGGTCCGGCTGCACCACCTGCCCGGCCGGCCCCGGCGACGGCTCTTCACCGGGGTACGCCGCGGCGCCGGCGGGCAGCCCCGGGTCCGTGCCTTCCGCGAGGCCCTGCGCGACAGCGTCACGGCCGGGCGCTGATCACACGGCCCGTGCGAGCGCCACGACACCGGCCGGGGAGATGCGCCGAAACGACCGCCCTGGGTGCCGATGGCATCAGGTGGGGCCGAAAGCGCTCCGAAGGAGCACATCGACCTGCGAAGACGGGATACTGGGATGCGGCGCCGCCGATGGGCGGGCGCCGCTACAGGGAGGTTGCGTGTCTGCTCAGCCCGTACCGGTCGCCGAGACCGGCTATCCGTGGCCCATCGAAACCGCGCGCCTGGACAACGGGCTGCGCATCGTCGTCAGTGAGGACAACAGCGCGCCCGTGGTGTGCGTGAACCTCTGGTACGACGTCGGCTCACGGCACGAACCCGCCGGCCAGACCGGCTTCGCGCACCTCTTCGAGCACCTGATGTTCGAGGGCTCGCAGCACGTCGCCAAGACCGAGCACATGAAGCTGGTGCAGGGCTCGGGCGGCTCGCTCAACGCGACCACCAACCCGGACCGGACGAACTACTTCCAGACGCTGCCGGTCGAGCACCTCGAGCTCGGGCTGTGGCTGGAGGCGGACCGGATGGGCGGGCTGGTACCGGCGCTGACCCAGGAGACCCTGGACAACCAGCGCGAGGTGGTCAAGAACGAGCGCCGGCAGCGCTACGACAACGTGCCGTACGGCGATGCCTGGTTGCGCCTGCTGCCGCTGCTGTACCCGCCGGGGCACCCGTACCACCACGCGACGATCGGGTCGATGGAGGACCTGAACGCCGCCGGCCTGGACACCTTCAAGGCCTTCCACCAGCAGTACTACGCGCCGAACAACGCGGTGCTGACCGTCACCGGCGACGCCTCGCCGGCCACGGTCTTCGCCCTCGCCGAGAAGTACTTCGGCGCGATCGAGGCGGTACCCGACATACCGCCGGCGCCACGCGGGCACCTCGCCGGCGCCGCCGCCGAGCCGGTCGGCGAGACCGTGACCGGCAAGGTTCCGGCGCCGCGGATCTACCTGTCGCACCGCACCCACCCGTTCGGCACGGCCGGCTACGACGCGATCACCGTGCTCGCCACCGTGCTGGGCAGCGGCCGGGGCAGCCGGCTCTATCAGCGGCTCGCCGACGGCGCCCGGATCGCCCAGCCCGACTACATCGGCGCCTACGGCGTCGATCTCGCGCACGCCCCGGCACCGCTGATCGTCACCGCCACCGCCAAGGACGGCGTGGACGCCGCGACGCTCACGGCCGGGGTCGCGGAGGTGTTGGACAGCATGGCCACCGAGGCGGTCACCGAGGCGGAGCTGGAACGGGCCAAGGCCCTGCTGACCACCTCGTGGTGGCGGCAGATGTCCACTGTGGGCGGCCGCGCCGACACCCTCGGCCGCTATGCGACCCAGTTCGGCGACGCGGCCAGCGCCGCGTACCGGCTGCCGCAGTGGCTGGCGGTGACGGCGCAGGACATCACCGACGCCGCGCGCACGCTCAATCCGGAGTCCCGCGCGACCCTGACATACCTGCCCGAGGAAGGAACCGAAGCATGAGCCTCGTCGCCACCCGGCCCGGGCCGGGCGAGCCGCGGCCGTACACCTTCCCGGCCGTTCAGCGGGTCCCGGTCGCCGGCGGCGAGGTCGTCGCCGCGCACATGCCGGGCCAGTACCTGGCCACCGCCGCGCTGCTGCTCGACGCCGGCGGCGCCCGCGAGACCGCGGGCCGTGAGGGCACGGCGACCGTGCTCGCCAAGTGTCTCGAGGAGGGCACCGCCGCCCGGGACTCGGCGGCGTTCGCGCTGGCCCTCGAGGGCCTCGGCGCCGAGCTCTCCACCTCGGTCGACTGGGACGGATTCCGCGTCGGCGTGTCCGTACCGGCGGGCCTGCTGCCGCGGGCCGTCGCCCTGCTGGCGGAGGCGGCACGGACCCCGCGCCTGGACCCGGCCGACGTCGCGCGGGTGCGCGACGACGAGGTGACCGCGCTGCGGATGGACTGGGCGCAGCCGGGTCCGCGCGCGGACGCCGCGCTGCGGATGGACCTCTTCGGCACCGGCGAGCGGTACGGCCGCCCGCTGCACGGTGACCCCACGTCGGTGGCCGCCGTGACCCCCGAGGACGTGGCGGCGTTCCATGGTTCCTGGTTCGAGCGGGCCGGGGTGCTGCTGGTCGCCGGCGACCTCGAGCGGCTCGACCTGGCGGAGCTGGGTGCGCTCGCGTTCGCGGGCACGTCCGGCGCGCCGCTGACGCCGGCGCCGCCGCTGGAGGTGTCGGTCGGCGCAGGCCGCCGGTTGCTGCTGGTCGACCGGCCCGGCTCGGTGCAGTCGACCCTGCGCCTCGGGCACCGCGCACCGGAACGGGCGCACCCGCAGTACGTGCCGCTGACCCTGGCGGCGACGGTGCTGGGCGGGGCGTTCACCTCCCGGCTCAACCATCTGATCCGCGAGGTGAAGGGCTACACGTACGGCATCCGCGCCGACTTCGCGATGACCCGGCGGTTCGGCCGGTTCGGCGTGAGCACCTCGGTGCAGACGGCGGTGACCGCGCCGGCGCTTGTCGACACGGTCAGCGAGATCACCCGGACCTGGCAGGAGGGCGTGACCGAGGAGGAGCTGGAGGTGGCCCGCACGTGGCGGGCCGGGCAGCTCACGGTCGAGATGCAGACGCCGGGCGCGATCGCCAGCTCGCTCGCCACGCTGGTGCTGCACGACCTGCCCGACGACTACTACGTGACGCTGCGGCAGGGCCTGCTGGGCGCCACGGTCGACGACGTCTCGCTCGCCGCGCGGACGCACCTGCACCCGGACGGGCTGACCCTGGTCGTCGAGGGCGACGCGGCGCTGATCCGCGACGAGCTGGCGGCGACCGGCATCGGCGAGATCGTCACCGCGGAGGTCTGAGCATCGCGGGCCGCCCTCGACATTGATGGCGGCCCGCGTATTGCCACGGGGTGTCGGCCGGGGTTTCAATGGCGCCGACGCCCTCCCGCGAGAGCGCTCTCACCCAGTGCTGGAGCCCCCCGACATGCCCACCAACTTCTCCGCCGCCTCCGGGCCGTTCTCCCGGCGGCGGCTGCTCGTGCTGCCGGCCGCCACCGTCGCCGCGCCCCCGCTCGCCCCGGAGGCCGCGTCCGCCGGCACCTGTCAGCCGCGGCACCTGGTGGACCACGCCCTGGCCGGGCCGGTCGGCCGCGCCTACCACTACCTCGACGTGGTGCAGGACGCGTACGTCAAGGGCGGCGAGCCGCGCCTGCTGCAGAGCTACAACAACGAGAGCGAGCTGATGACGACCGCGTTCGTCTACGACAACGCGCTCGCGACCCTCGCCTACCTGGCCAATCCGACCGTGGCGAACGTGCGCCGGGCCCGGCTCATCGGCGACGCCCTGCTCTGGGCGCAGGCCAACGACGAGACGTACGCCGACGGGCGGGTGCGGCAGGCATACGCGGCGGGCCCGATGCTCTTCTACGGCGGCGGGCCCTACTTCCCCGGGCTCAAGGGTGCGGACGGCAAGGCGGCGTTCCTGCGGCCGTACGGCTTCGGCGGCTCCTCGACCGGCGACATGGCGTGGGTGGCGCTCGCGCTGGCCCAGTTGTACGCCGACACCCGGATCACCAAGTACCTCGACGGCGCGGTGGCGCTCGGGCACTGGATCGCGGGCCGGGAGTCGCCGCACCGCTACGGCGGCTACCACGGCGGCGTGCAGGGCGACGGCGAGACCGCGCAGAGGTGGGCGTCGACCGAGCACAACGTCGACGCGTACGGGCTCTTCGTGCTGCTGGCCAAGCTGACCAGGGACCGGCGCTGGACCGCCCGGGCCGCGGTCGCGGGGAGTTTCGTGCGGGCCATGTGGAACCGCGCCGGCTCCCACCTCTGGACCGGCACGCTCGGCGGGGTCGACGACGAGGACCCGAACCTGATCAACGTCGGCAACATCCCGGAGGACGTGCAGACCTGGGCGCTGCTGAGCATCGGCGACCGGCAACATCGCGAGGCCGTCGACTGGGTCACCGAGAACCTGTGTACCACCGACGGGGCCGTCTCCGGCGTGACCTACAGCAGCCAGGCCCGGCTCATCACCGGCAACGTCTCCGGCAGCGCGCTCCCGAACAACCGCGACGCCGTCTGGCTGGAGGGCAACGGGCACGCGGCCCTTGCGCTGCTCAAGCGCGGCGGACGCGGCGACGCGGCGCTGGCCAAGCGGCTGCTGCTGCAGACCGCGACCGCGCAGCAGAGCCTCGGCGCCGGGCAGACGGTCGGCCTGACCGCCGACGCCGACAACGGCCGGCTCTCCAACCCGGGCGAGGGCGGCACCTGGACCGGCACGCCGCTGCCGGCCCGCTCCGGCATCGTGGCGGCCACCAGCGCGCTCGACACCGGCTTCGCCTTCGGCTACTTCACCCGCCAGCACGTCGGCGCGACGTCCTGGTTCCTGATGGCGGGGCAGAACTTCAACCCCTTCATGTGAGCGGCTCGATGATGTGACGTGGCCCCGGATCGCTCGGTGACGGTGGCACCGGCCGGATAGCGTCGCCGCCATGACGATCACCACCGCCCCGCCCGCGACGAGACCGGTCCGGGTACGGCGGGTCGCGTGGATCGTGCTGCTCTGGCTGCTCGTGCTGCCCGGCACGGTCTGGGCGCTGCTCCGGCTCGGCGGCTGGGAGCGGGGCGTGATGGTGCAGTTCTTCGCCTTCACCCCGTACGTCGCGGCGTGGTCGGTGGTGCCGGTGATCGCGGCGCTGGCGACCCGGCGCCGGCTGGCGGGGGCGGTCGCGGTGCTGACCCTCGCGCTGTTCGCCGTGCTGACCCTGCCTCGGGCGTTCGCCGACGGCGACCGCGGCCCGCAGGGCGGTGTGGCGCTGCACGTGATGACGTCGAACCTGCTCTTCGGCAACGCCGACGCGGCGGAGGTCGTCCGGCTGGTCCGGGACAACGACATCTCGGTGCTGGCGCTGCAGGAGTTCAGCCCGGGGGCGCAGACCCGGCTCGCCGAGGCCGGGCTGGGCGAGCTGCTGCCCTACTCGTCGCTGGGCCCGGAGTACGGCGCGAGCGGCTCCGGCCTCTATTCCCGCTTCCCGATCACCAACCCGGGCGTGCGGCACAACGGCGGCGGCTTCAACCAGGCGTACGGGACGATCCAGCCGCCCGGGGCGGGCGCGGTCGTGGTGGAGTCGGCGCATCCGCTGGCGCCGTACTCGGTCGAGATCCTGGGCGACTGGCGCGACGACCTGAACGCGGAGCCGCGCGCAGACCCGGATGGCCTGCCCCGGATCCTGCTCGGCGACTTCAACTCGACGCTCGACCACGCACCCCTGCGCGACCTGATCGACAGCGGCTACCGCGACGCGGCGGACGCGGCCGGCGCGGGCCTGACCGGCACGTGGGGGCCGTACGACGGCGACCCGCTGCCCCCGGTGACGATCGACCACGTCCTGGCCGACCGGCGTCTCGGCATCGGCGCGGTTAGCGTGCACGACGTGGCGGGCAGCGACCACCGCGCGGTCCTCGCGGAGCTCCGGATCCCGGCCGGCCCGGCCGTCACGCCACGGTGACGGCCGGCGCGGCCGGATGTGCCGTCAGGCCGCCGTCGTGGTGCGGGCCAGCCCGTAGGTGAGTGCGTCCGTGAGCGCGATCCAGCTCGCCTCGACGACGTTCTCGTGCACCCCGACGGTCGTCCATTCGCGGTGGCGGTCGCTCGTCTCCACCAGGACGCGGGTTATCGCGTTCGAGCCGTGCGAGCCCTCCAGGATGCGGACCTTGTAGTCGGCCAGCTCGAACGACCTCAGCTCCGGGTAGTGCTTGGAGAGCGCGACGCGCAGCGCCTCGTCCAGGGCGTTGACCGGGCCGTTGCCCTCGGCGGTGGCGATGACGCGCTCACCGCGTACGCGGACCTTGACGGTGGCCTCGGAGACCACCGAGCCGTCCTCGCGGTGCTCGACCTGCACCCGGTACGACTCCAGGGCGAACGGCCGCACGAAGTCCTCACCGGGCAGCTCGCCGCGGACCAGAAGCTCGAAGGACGCGTCGGCGGCCTCGAAGGACCAGCCGCCCGCCTCCAGATCCTTGACCTTGCGGGTCACCGACGTGAGGGTGTCCGGGTGGCCGGCCAGCTCCAGCCCGAGCTCGCGGCTCTTGAGCTCGATGCTGGCCCGGCCGGCCATCTCGGTCACCAGGATCCGCATGTCGTTGCCGACCACGGCCGGGTCTACGTGGTTGTAGAGCAGCGGATCCACCTTGATCGCGCTCGCGTGCAGCCCCGCCTTGTGAGCGAATGCCGCGGCCCCGACGTAGGCCTGGTGGGTGTCGGGTGCGATGTTGGCGATCTCGGCGAGCGCGGTCGACACCCGCGTCGCCTTCTCGAGGCAGCCGTCCGGTAGGACCTTCAGCCCGAGCTTGAGTTGCAGGTTGCTGACCACGGCGAAGAGGTCGGCGTTGCCGGGCCGCTCGCCGTAGCCGTTGGCCGTGCACTGGAAGTGCTGGACGCCCGCCTCGACGGCGGCGACGGTGTTGGCGACCGCGCACGACGTGTCGTTCTGGCAGTGGATGCCGAGCCGGTCCGCGGTGGCCCCGGTACGCCGCACGACGTCCTCGATCGCGGCGGTGATCATCGACGGGAGCATGCCGCCGTTGGTGTCACACATGACGACGCGCTCGGCGCCGGCCTCGAACGCGGCCTTGACCACGGAGGCGGTGTACTCGGGGTCGTGGCGGAACCCGTCGAAGAAGTGCTCGCAGTCCACGAACGCACGCCGGCCGTTCGCGACCAGGTGGGTGACGGTGTCGCGGACCATTGCGAGGTTCTCCTCGCCGGTGGTGCGCAGCGCCCGTTCGACGTGCCGGATGTCGGACTTGGCGACGACACACACGACCGGAGTCTCGGCGTCCAGCAGGGCCTGCACCTGCGGGTCCGTGGCGACGTCGACGTTGGCCCGGCGGGTCGCGCCGAACGCGACCAGCACGGCGTTCTTGAGGTCGAGTTCGTCCTTGGCCCGGGCGAAGAACTCGGTGTCCTTGGGCATCGCCCCCGGCCAGCCGCCCTCGATGAAGCCGACCCCGAACTCGTCGAGGAGCCGGGCGACCGCGAGTTTGTCGGCGACCGAGTAGCTGATGCCCTCGCGTTGGCCGCCGTCGCGCAACGTCGTGTCGAACACCTGGTAGGTCATGGGAGGGTTCCTTTCCGAGACTGACGACCCAACAAAAAGACCCCCCGCGGATGCGGGAGGTCTGCACGTCGGCGAAAGGTCAGCCGGCGCGCTAGGTGCGAATAATCAGCACGAAGTGGGTCACGCAGGGAAGCATGCCACGCACCGGGGCGGTCCGCGGCCAGAATCCACAAGCTGAGACGGCGGTCCGCCGGTCCGGGCCGGGGGAAATCGACGGGGCCCGTTAGGTTGAAGGGGTGGCCGACGATTACCCGCGCACGCTGACGTTCTCCTCCAGCTACAACTTCCGCGACATCGGGGGTTACGCCGGCCTCGACGACCGGACGGTGCGCTGGCGGCGCCTCTTCCGCGCGGACTCCCTGCACCGGCTGCGGGGCGACGACCTGGCGGCCTTCAGCCGGCTGGGCGTCCGGACGGTCATCGACCTGCGTCGGGTCTTCGAGGTCGAGCGGCACGGCCGGGTGCCGGAGGCGGAGGGGCTGGCCTACCACAACCTGGTGATCGAGCACGTGGACTGGGAGACGGTCGCGCCCTCGCTGCCGCACGAGCGCTGGCTGGCCGACCGCTACCTGAACTTCGCGGCGGACGGCCGCGCGGGGCTGGCGGCGGCGCTGGGCCTGATCGCCGACGCGGACGCGGCGCCGGCGGTCGTGCACTGCATGGCCGGCAAGGACCGCACGGGGGTGGTCTGCGCGCTCACGCTGTCACTGCTCGGGGTGTCCGATGCGGACATCGCCGAGGACTACGCGCTGACCGAGGCGGCGATGGCCTCCCTGACCGACTACCTGATGGCGTCGAGGCCGGAGATGGTTCAGGACAAATACCACATGTTCGACTGCCCGCAGGACGCGATGCTGCTCTTCCTGAGCGACCTGCGGGACCAGCACGGCTCGGTGGAGAAGTACGTCCGCGAGATCGGGATCAGCGCCGAGCAGATCGCGGCGCTGCGCGACCACCTGCTGACCCCCGGCTGACGGCCGCCGCGCGGCGGCCGTCAGCCGAAGCCTCAGAAGACCTTGTGCACCCAGCCGAACGGGTCCTCGGCGCGGCCGCGCTGGATGTCCGACAGCTCCTGGCGCAGCGCCATCGTGACCTCGCCCGAGCCGCCGTCCGCGACGGTGAACTCGCCGTCCGGGTGGCGGACCGTGCCGATCGGCGTGATCACCGCGGCGGTGCCGCACGCGAACGCCTCGCGGATCCGGCCCGACGCGGCACCGTCGCGCCACTCGTCGAAGCTGACCGGGCGCTCCTCGACCCGCCGGCCGGCCCGCCGGGCCAGCTTGAGGATCGAGTCGCGGGTGATGCCCGGCAGGATCGTGCCGGTCAGCGGCGGCGTCACCAGCGAGCCGTCGTCCTGCACGAAGACGATGTTCATCCCGCCGAGCTCGTCGACGTACCTGCGCTCGACCGCGTCCAGGTAGACCACCTGGTCGCAGCCGTGCTCGATCGCCTCGGCCTGCGCGGAGAGGCCGGCGGCGTAGTTGCCGCCGCACTTCGCGGCGCCGGTGCCGCCGGGCGCCGCGCGGGTGTAGTCGGGGGTGATCCACACGGTGACCGGCTTGACGCCGCCGCTGAAGTAGGCACCCACGGGCGAGGCGATCACCAGGTAGAGGTACTCCATCGCCGGGCGCACGCCGAGGAAGACCTCGCTGGCGTATGCGAACGGGCGCAGGTAGAGGCTGCCCTCGTCGCCCTCCGGAATCCACTTCCGGTCGATCGTGATGATCTGGCGCAGCGATTCCAGGAACGCGGCCTGCGGCACCACCGGCATCGCCATGCGCTGGGCGGACTGGCCGAAGCGTGCGGCGTTGGCGTCCGGGCGGAACAGCGCGACGCCGCCGTCCGGCGTCGTGTAAGCCTTCAGGCCCTCGAAGATCTCCTGCGCGTAGTGCAGCACGGCGGCGGCAGGGTCCATCGGGATCGGCGCGCGCGCCTCCACCCGCGGCTCGTACCAGCCCTTACCTTCCGCATAACGAATGGTGACCATGTGGTCGGTGAAGATCCGGCCGAAGCCCGGGTTGGTGAGCCGCGTCGCCCGCTCCGCGTCGCTTACGGGCGCCGGGTTCGGACGGATCTCGAAGTCGAGGTTGTCACCACCACTCATGGCAGTTGACCTGCTTTCTGTCACGAAGAACGAAGAGGTAGCACCCGTAAGTGCTCCATGAACTTACCCCGAACGCTCGTTCAACGACGACCATCGGGGTGTGCGTCATCGCCCGCCGGCCCAGGGGCGGCGGCGGGGTGACGGGGGTGAAGAGTGAGGGTCAGGCGGCCGCGGTGGCGGCGACCCGGTCTCCGACCTCGGCGGTACGCAGCGGCGCGCCCGGTGTACGGGACGCGACCTCGGCCGCGACCGCCTCGGCTACTCGGCGGGCCTCGTCGGCGTGCCCGAGGTGCTCGAGCAGCATCGACGCGGAGAGGATGGCGGCCGCCGGGTCGGCGATGCCCTGGCCGGCGATGTCCGGCGCCGAGCCGTGCACCGGCTCGAAGGTCGAGGGGTACTTGCGCTCCGGGTTGACGGAGCCGCTGGCGGCCATGCCGATGCCACCGGTCACGGCAGCGGCGATGTCGGTGAGGATGTCACCGAAGAGGTTGTCGGTCACCACCACGTCGAACCGCTGCGGGTTGCTCACCATGAACATGCTCGCGGCGTCGATGTGCTGGTATTCCGTGGTCACGTCGGGGAACTCGGCGGCGACCGCGGCGAAGGTGCGCGACCAGAGCCCGCCCGCGTGGGTGAGCACGTTGGTCTTGTGCACGAGGGTGAGGTGGCGGCGCTCGCGGCGCCGCGCCCGGGCGAAGGCGTCGCGGACGACCCGCTCGACGCCGTGCCGCGTGTTCAGGCTCTCCTCGGTGGCGATCTCGGCGGGGGTGTCCCGGTGCAGGACGCCGCCGGCGCCGACGTAGAGGCCCTCGGTGCCCTCGCGGACGACGACCATGTCGATCTCGCCGGGCTTGAGGCCGGCCAGCGGGCTGGTCGTGCCGGGCCAGAGCCGGGACGGGCGCAGGTTGACGTACTGGTCGAAGTCGAAGCGGAGCTTGAGCAGCAGGCCGCGCTCGAGGACGCCCGGCGGGACGCTGGGGTCGCCGATGGCGCCGAGCAGGATGGCGTCGTGCGCCGCCAGCTCGTCCTCGATGGCCTGCGGCAGAACCTCGTGGGTGCGGTTGTAGAAGCGGGCGCCCAGGTCGTAGTCGTCGAACTCCACGTCCGGGAGCACGGCCTCGATCACCTTGCACGCTTGCGCGGTCACCTCGGTTCCGATGCCGTCTCCGGCCACGACCGCGATCCGCGCCACCGCCACGTCAACTCCCTCAATAGTTGCGACCCGCTGAACCTTAGTCCGGCGTCCCGGTCTCTGGCACGGCGGTCCCACAGTTTGGGTGAGGAGTCGTTAAGGGTACGGACGCGAACAACCCCCGCCGATCGCGGCAACGATCGCGGGGGCTGTCACGACAGGTCGCGTGGCTCGCGTCCGCCGGGGGTGCATCCACCGCACGGAGCGACCGCGGAAGTGTCACCCGAAGACACGCCCGCGTAGCCCGCGCGGCAGGACCAACGCTAGCGATGCGGACTAATGTCGCGCAAGACGCATCCCCCGCGTGTCGCGGCGACAACTGAGTCGGTTGGCCGACGGTATGGCACCATGCGCCGGTGAGTTTCGACCTCGTGGTGTGGGCCCTGGACAACACGGACATGCCGGATGACGTGCGCGCCGCCAACGCCCGGTGCGCCCGCGGCGAGCACCCCCAGCGCCCCGCCGATCCGCGCGTCGTCGCCTTCTACGACGCGCTGACCAGCCACTATCCCGACCGCGGCCCGGGCGCCACGAAGTCGGGATCGCCGTGGGCCAGCGCGCCGCTGCACGCCGCCGCGGACCACATCCAGATGCGCCTGGACGAGAACTGCTCGGATGCGGTGCTCGAGACGATCGAACGGCTCGCCGGCGAGCTCAATCTCGACCTGCTCGACCTGCAGGACGGCACGGTGTATCCCCCGCCGGTCAAATCCCGCTAGGGAGTGGCTCCCTAGTCCTCGTCCCGCAGGTCCACGATGCTCCCCTTCGCGGTGCCGATCGCCGCCGCGACCGACGAGAACAGCTCGGCATCCACCGAGGAGTCGACGGTCAGCGCCATCAGCGCCTCGCCGCCCGCCTCGCGCCGGGCCACCTGCATCGCCGCGATGTTGACGCCCGCCTCGCCGAGGATCGTGCCGATCGCGCCGACCATGCCGGGCCGGTCCGAGTAGCGGAAGAACAGCAGCACGCCACCGGCGTCCATCTCCAGGTCGAACTCGTCGACCTGGGTGAGCTTGCGGGACTCGCGGGTGCCCGTGCCGGTGACGGTGCCGGCCACGCTCACCGTGCGCCCGTCCGGCAGCGCGCCCCGCACGGTCACCAGGTTGTGGTGGTCGGAGATCTCGTGGTCGACGACCAGCTCGACCTCGACACCCCGGTCGGCCGCGAGCTGCGGGGCGTTGACGTAGGTGACCTGCTCCTCCACCACGGACGTGAAGAGGCCCTTGGTCGCGGCGAGCTTGAGCACCGCGACGTCGTGCGACACGATCTCGCCGCGCACCTCGACGGTCACGCTCGCGGCGACCCCGCCCGCGACCGCGGTGAAGACCTTGCCGAGCTTCTCGGCGAGCGCCAGCAGCGGCCGCACGTCCTCGTCGACCACGCCGCCGGCCTGCACGTTCACCGCGTCGGGCACGAACTCGCCCTGCAGCGCCAGCTTGACGCTGCGGGCGACCGACAGGCCCGCCTTGTCCTGCGCCTCGGTGGTCGAGGCGCCCAGGTGCGGGGTGACCACCACGTTGTCGAAGGCGAACAGCGGCGAGTCGGTGGTCGGCTCGGCGACGAAGACGTCGATCCCGGCGCCGGCGACCCGGCCCTCGGCCAGCGCCTCGGCCAGCGCCCGCTCGTCGATCAGGCCGCCGCGGGCCGCGTTGACGATCCGCACCCCGGGCTTGACCGTCGCCAGCTCCTTCTCCCCGATCAGCCCCAGCGTCTCGGGGGTACGCGGCAGGTGCACCGAGATGAAGTCGCTCTCCCGCAGCAGCTCGTCGAGCCCGACCAGCCGCACGCCGAGCTGCGCGGCGCGGGCCGGCTGGATGTAGGGGTCGTACGCGATCAGCCGGGTGCCGAACGAGGCCATCCGCTGCGCGAAGAGCACGCCGATGCGGCCCAGCCCGACGACGCCGACGGTCTTGCCCTGCACCTCGACGCCGGTGTAACGCTTCCGCTTCCACTCGCCGTTCTTGAGCGAGGTGCTGGCGCTCGCCGTGTGCCGGGCGACGGCGAGCAGCAGCGCGATCGCCTGCTCCGCGGCCGAAACGATGTTGGAGGTGGGCGCGTTGACCACCATGACGCCGCGAGCGGTTGCGGCGGTGACGTCGACGTTGTCCAGACCGACGCCCGCGCGGGCGATGACCTTCAGGCGCGGGGCCGCTGCGACGGCCTCGGCGTCGATCTGGGTGGCGCTGCGGACGATGATCGCGTCCGCGTCGGCGAGGGCCGCGAGCAGGGTGATGCGGTCGGTGCCGTCGACGTGACGCACGTCGAAGTCGTGTGCCAGAACGTCGATGGCGGCGGGGGCCAGTTCCTCAGCGATCAGTACTACGGGAGTCATATGTCTCCACAGCTTGTCTCGCGGGCGGCCGGCCGCCGGACCTCTTGGCGATCCTAGGCGGACCGACGACCTGGGCGGGACGTCATCTTATGGTGACCGGTATCACAAGGATGAAATGTTGCCGTACGCCGCGGGACACCTGGCGACCCGGGTTGCCGATAGCCTGCTCCGCATGGCTGAAGCCCCCACCGACGCCGAGGAGACCGACGAGGACCTCGGGCCCACCATCCCCGAGCCGCCGCGGCGGGTGCCCTTCGCCGTCGCGGTCACCGCGTCGCTGCTCGGCCTGGTCGCGCTGACGCTGCTGATCGGGGCCATGCTGACCCTGACCACGAACGCGTACTACTCCGACGGGGTCGGCGAGGCAACGGCCGAGGGGCTGGTCACCGCCGGGCTCGCCATGAGCGCCGCCGTGGTCGCCGCGGTCGCGTGGTCGATGGTGCGCAACGGCAACACGATCGGGCCGATGATCGTCGGCGGCCTGGTCCTGCTCACCGGGTTGATCTTCCTGGTCAGCGCGGTGGCCGCCGACTCGGACACCGACGGCCTGCGCATCGGCGTTCTCGCCCTCGTGCTGGGCCTCGGCGTCCTGCTCGTCCCACTGTTCGGCCACGGGCCGCCCTACCTGGCCGCCCGCCGGGTCTGGGCGAACGCGGAGCGGGAGTGGCTGCACGACCTGACGACCCCGGCGGCGCCGCCGGCGTACCCGCAGGGACCGTGGCCCGGGCACTACCCGCCGCAACAGCAGCAGTGGGGTGCGCCGGCCCAGCCCGGATACCCGCCGCAGTACCGGTACCCGCCGCAGCAGCCGTGGCCCGGCGGGCCGGCGCCGCAGTATCAGGCCTGGCCCGAGACCCCGCCGGTCTGGTCCGCGCCCCCGGCCCAGCAGCCCGCGCACCCGCAACCCGCGCCGCAGCAGCCCGGGCCGCCCGCTTCCGCGGCGCCGGCCGTGTCCCAGCAGGCGCCGACCGAGCAGATCCAGCCCGCCGGGCAGGTGCAGCCCCCGCCGGTTCCGCAGGAGAAGCCGCAGCCCTAACGGGTGAACCCCGCGGGACCCGTTCAGCCGGCGGGTAGCGGGATCGAGTCCCGCTCGATCGGCGGCGCGGCGGTGTAGCCCGCCGACGCCCGGCCGTCGAACTGGCGGAAGCTGAGCGCCTCGGCGTCGAGCCCGTCGTAGAGCAACTCCAGGTCGAGGCTGCCGACGGGCGGGTAGACCCGCTCGCGCGGCGGCTCCTGGCCGATCTCCAGCGCGCCCTGCGCCACCATGAAGTCGATGATCGCCTGGCGCACCGAGGGCAGGGTCACCGGCGAGTGGTAGACGACGTTCAGGGCCTGCATCCGCATGCCCTGCACGTGCTCCTCGCCCTTGTTGTCGTGGAAGTGCGGGTTGCGGGTCTCGATCTGCAGCACCGGAACCGAACTGCTCATGACGTCCGGGCTCGCGCACTCCAGCACGCCGCCGAACTGCTCGAAGAGGTCCATGTACTCGTAGGGCTCGACGGCGAAACCGCCGGCCAGCCGCAGCTTGAGGCCCAGGTCGAGGCTCATCGCGTGCTCGCCGGCGTTGCCGGTCGCGATCACCTCCGTGCCGAAGCCCGAATACTCGGCGAGGAAGCGATTGAGCCACTCGTTGGTGATCTCCGAGCTGCGGCCCCGGCGGCTGAAGAACAGCCGGCCGTCGCGCAGCTTCGGCTTGGAGTGCCAGGAGATCCGGACCATCGAGTACGGGCTGTCGGCCAGGTGCAGCCCGGCGGCGTAGGCCTTGCAGTACTCGTGCACGGCGCCCGGCACGTAGTTGTCGGCGTCGACGTAGCCCACGTAGCGGCGGCCCGTCATCGCGGCCAGGGCCATGCCGATCAGCATCGCCTCGCCCTTGCCGGCACGGACCAGGCCGTCCTCGCCGATCAACTCCTCCATCCCCGCGGCCTTGAATGCGGCCGCGAGTCCGGGATCTTTCTGGTGGACGCTGATCGCCGACCGGCCGGCCAGCCGGCAGAACTGCTCGAGCGTCTGCGCCTCGCTCTCGTATCGGTCCACCGGCAGCTTGTCGCTGTTGGAGACCAACACAATGAGACAGTCGTGGGGAATTCCGGAGAGCACCCCTTCGATGACGCTTCGTGTCTCATTCATGCAAGGGACTACGATTACCATTTGCGACTCGATAGCGCGCAATGCTTCGGGGAGCACGACCCGGCTACCAGCCGAAAGACTGGGCTGGCCCGCATCATGCACGGCGCCCGAGTCAAGCTCGATCACCCTCTGCAGCTCATGAATCCGGACCGCGCCGAAGCGCTCACTCCGGAAAGAATCAGCCAGTCGCATACCGGGAATGTACCGCCTACCGTCGACCCGGCGGCGTCCGAACAGTACACAATTCGATGACGACGTCGGTTTGGTAAGCGGGACGTAACGCCCACGTTTCAGGTAGTCGAATGCTCACGCAAAACGCCGGGCCGGCGAGCCTTGCGGCGCACCGACCCGGCGTGCTTGCCGGTGGGAAAAGGTCAGGCTGTTTCGGTGATGGGCCGGTCGACCCAGCTCATCATGCCGCGCAGCTTCTTGCCGGTGACCTCGATCGGGTGCTCGGCGCCCTGCTCGCGGTACTTCTTCAGCTCCGGAGCGCCGGCCTCGTCGTCGGCGATGAGCCGGCGGGTGAACTCGCCGGACTGGATGTCGCCGAGGATCCGCTTCATCTCCTGCTTGGTCTCCGCGTTGATCACGCGCGGGCCCGAGACGTAGTCGCCGAACTCGGCGGTGTCCGAGACGCTGTAGCGCATCCGGGAGATGCCGCCCTCGTACATCAGGTCGACGATCAGCTTGAGCTCGTGCAGGCACTCGAAGTAGGCGATCTCCGGGGCGTAGCCGGCCTCGGTGAGCACCTCGAAGCCGGTCTGCACCAGCGCGGCCGTGCCGCCGCAGAGCACGGCCTGCTCGCCGAACAGGTCGGTCTCCGTCTCCTCCTTGAACGTGGTCTTGATGACGCCGGCGCGGGTGCCGCCGATCGCCTTCGCGTACGAGAGGGCCAGCGCCTGCGCGCCGCCGGTCGCGTCCTGCTCGACCGCGATCAGGGCGGGGACGCCCTTGCCGTCCACGTACTGGCGGCGGACCAGGTGGCCGGGGCCCTTCGGGGCCACCATCGCCACGTCGACGTCCGCCGGCGGCTTGATCAGCTCGAAGCGGATGTTGAGGCCGTGGCCGAAGAAGAGCGCCTTGCCGGCGGTCAGGTTCGGGGCGATCGACTCCGCGTAGATCTTCCGCTGCGCGGTGTCCGGGGCCAGCACCATGATCACGTCAGCCCAGGCGGACGCCTCGGCGGGGGTGAGCACCTTGAGACCCTGCTCCTCGGCCTTGGCGCGGCTCTTCGACCCCTGCTGCAGGCCGACCACCACGTCGACGCCCGAGTCGCGCAGCGACAGCGAGTGCGCGTGGCCCTGGCTGCCGTACCCGATAACGGCGACCTTGCGTCCCTGGATGATGGACAGGTCGGCGTCGTCGTCGTAGAACACTTCCGCGGTCATTCGTTCCTCACTTGAGCCTTTAGTCGGGTTATGGGCGGTGGCGGGGTGGTTGGACGGGCTTTCAATCTTTGGTGACTAGGCCGCGCGCAGGGCGGGGCCGGTAGTGATCGAGCGCGAGCCTCGGCCGATGGCGACCAGCCCGGACTGGACCATTTCCTTGATGCCGTACGGCTCGAGGTCGCGCAGCAGCGCGTCCAGTTTGTCGGGGTTGCCGGTCGCCTCGATCGTGAGGGTGTCCGGGGCGACGTCGATCACCTTCGCCCTGAACAGCTCGACCGTCTCGAGGACCTGCCCGCGCACGGTGCGGTCGGCCCGCACCTTGACCAGCAGGAGCTCGCGCTGCACCGACTGCTGCGGGTCCAGCTCGACGATCTTCAGGACGTTCACCAGCTTGTTGAGCTGCTTGGTCACCTGCTCCAGGGGTGAGGAGTCGGCGTTGACCACGATCGTGATGCGGGAGACGTCCGGGTTCTCCGTCTCGCCCACCGCCAGCGAATCGATGTTGAAGCTCCGCCGCGAGAAGAGGCCCGAAACCCGGGCGAGCACGCCGGGCTTGTTCTCCACGAGCACGGACAGCGTGTGCTTGTTCATGGTGGTAGTTCCCATCCGCCTAGAGGTCGTCCTCGTCGAAGCTCGGGCGCACGTCCCGGGCGAACATGATCTCGTCGTTGCTGGTGCCGGCGGCGACCATCGGCCAGACCATGGCGTCCTTGCCGACCGTGAAGTCGATGACCACCGGCCGGTCGTTGATCTCCAGGGCCGCCTTGATCGTCGCGTCCACCTCCGCCTTGGTCTCGCAGCGCAGGCCGACGCAGCCCAGCGCCTCGGCGAGCTTCACGAAGTCGGGGATGCGGTGCTTGTGGGTGCCCAGCTCGGTGTTCGAGTAGCGGCCCTCGTAGAACAGGGTCTGCCACTGCCGGACCATGCCCAGGTTGCCGTTGTTGATGACGGCGATCTTGACCGGGATGCCCTCCAGCGCGCAGGTGGCGAGCTCCTGGTTGGTCATCTGGAAGCAGCCGTCGCCGTCGATCGCCCACACCTGGGTGTCGGGCCGGCCGACCTTGGCGCCCATCGCGGCGGGCACCGCGTAGCCCATGGTCCCGGCGCCGCCCGAGTTGAGCCAGGTGCCCGGCTTCTCGTAGCGGATGAACTGGGACGCCCACATCTGGTGCTGACCGACGCCGGCGACGTAGACCGCGTCCGGGCCGACCAGCTCGCCGATCCGCTCGATCACGTACTGCGGTGCGAGGGTGCCGTCGGTCGGCTCGTCGTAGCCGAGCGGGTAGCGCTCGCGCAGGTCGTCGAGCTGCGCCCACCAGGACTGGTAGGCGGCCGTCCCGCCCGCGGTGCCGGAGACGGCCGCGATCAGCTCGTCGATGACGTGCCGGGCGTCGCCGACGATCGGGACGTCCGCGTGCCGGTTCTTGCCGATCTCCGCGGGGTCGATGTCGGCGTGCACGACCTTCGCCTCCGGCGCGAACGAGTCGAGCTTGCCGGTGACCCGGTCGTCGAAGCGGGCGCCGAGGGTGACCAGCAGGTCCGCCTTCTGCAGGGCGTACACGGCCGGGACCGTGCCGTGCATGCCGGGCATGCCCAGGTGCTGCGGGTGCGAGTCCGGGAACGCGCCGAGCGCCATCAGCGTGGTGACGACCGGGATGCCGGTCAGCTCGGCGAGCTTGCGCAGCCCGTCGGTGGCGCCGGCCTTGAGCACGCCGCCGCCCACGTACAGCACCGGGCGCTTGGCGGCGGCGATCAGCCGGGCCGCCTCGCGGATCTGCTTGCCGTGCGGGTGCAGCGTCGGCCGGTAGCCGGGCAGGTCCAGGGTGGGCGGCCAGGCGAACGTGGTCGCCGCCTGGAGCACGTCCTTGGGGATGTCGACCAGCACCGGGCCGGGTCGGCCCGAGGAGGCGAGGTGGAACGCCTCCGCCATTATCTGCGGGATCTCCTCGGGCGTCTGGATCAGGAAGTTGTGCTTCGTGATCGGCAGCGTGATGCCCTGGATGTCCGCCTCCTGGAAGGCGTCCGTGCCGATCGCGGGCCGGGCCACCTGGCCGGTGATCGCGACGATCGGCACCGAGTCCATGTACGCGTCGGCGATCGGCGTGACCAGGTTCGTCGCGCCCGGCCCGGAGGTGGCGATGCAGACGCCGACCTTTCCGGTGGCCTGCGCGTACCCGGTGGCGGCGTGCCCCGCGCCCTGCTCGTGGCGGACCAGGATGTGCCGGACCTTGGAGTCGTACAGCGGGTCGTAGGCGGGCAGGATCGCCCCGCCGGGGATCCCGAACGCCACCTCGACGCCGAGCGCCTCGAGCGACCGCACGAGCGAACCGGCCCCGCTGGCGGGGGTCGGGGACACCGTGACTACGGCCGGGGCGCCGGCTGCCGCCGCGACGGTGGCCGGGGTGGCACGGTTGGCGAGGGTCTCGGGTGTGGGTCTCGTCATGGCGATTCAGACCTTCGTTCGGGATGGGCGGGCCAGGTCGTCGTATATGTGAGCAACAAAAAAGGTCCTCGTGCCGAAGCACGGGACCTAGCGCACTCTCCTCACTCCTCGCGGAGGGAGAGTGCGCTCACATAAGTACTCGGGACGACAAGCACATGCGGCTAAGACTGCCCCATCTCACGGGGTGCGTCAACTGATCTCACATCTTGGTCACCCGTTCGCGAGACTTCCTCGTCCGAGAAGGCCGGATCGGTCGGCAGCAGCGCCCTGAGCTGCCGCATTCCCGGGCCCAGCATGATCACCTGACTGCGCGCGGGCGCGCTGGGCGGCGGCGCCGCCGGGCGGGCACGCTGGGCCGGAACCGGCCGGGCCCCGGAGGACCGGGCGGTCTCCAGCTGCGCCTCCAGGTGCTCGGCGGGCACCCCCCAGCCGAACAGCGAGCCCTGCCCGAGCCGGCAGCCGGCCTCCTCGACGATCGCCCGCTGCGCCGGCGTGCCGATCCCCTCGGCCAGCACCTCGAGCCCGAGCCGGTGGCCGAGCCGCACGACGACGTCGACCAGCGGCGCGGCCGTGCCCGTGCGCGACTCCGGCTCGGCGACCAGCGCGTGGTCGATCTTCAGGATGTCCACCGGCAGGTTACGCAGCTGCCCGAGCGAGGAGTACCCGGCGCCGAAGTCGTCGAGCGCGATCCGCACCCCCGTGGAGCGCAGCTCGCACAGCCGCCGGATCAGCTCGTCCATGTCGGTCGCCACCGCGTGCTCGGTCACCTCGAGCACGAGGCGCTGCGGCGGTACGCCGTACTTCTCGAGCACGCCGGCGACCTGGCCCGCGTAGTCGGCGGCGTGCAGCTCCTTGGGCGAGAGGTTCACCGACACCCAGACGTCGTGGCCGACGGCCAGCCAGCGGGCGAGCTGCTGGCACGCCTGATCGAGCACCCAGGAGCCGATCATGCTGATCAGCCCGGACTCCTCGGCGACCGGGATGAACTCGTCGGGCCGGACCGCGCCCAGCTCGGGGTGGTGCCAGCGCAGCAGCGCCTCGGCGCCGACGGGCCGCATCGAGGGCAGCGCCACCACCGGCTGGAAGACCAGGCGCAGCTGCCGGCGCTCGATGGCGTGGCGCAGCTCGTTCTCCAGCACGCTGTGCCGGCGCAGCAGCTCGTCGTAGCGCCGCTGGTAGCGCTCGACCCGGTTCTTGCCGCGCTGCTTGGCGTAGCGCAGCGCCAGGTCGGCGTCGCGCATCAGCTCGCCCGTGTCGCCGGGCGCGGGCGAGCCGGCGACACCGACGCTCGCCGACAGGAAGACTGAGCCGTCCTCGGTGTCGTACGGCTCGCCGAGCACCGCGAGCAGGCGCTTGCCGGCGACCATCGCCTCCTCGGGCGTCGCCCACATCAGCACCGCGAACTCGTCACCGCCGAGCCGCGCCGCCACGTCGCCGTCGCGCAGGTTGGCGCGCAGTCGCTCGCCCACCTCGACGAGCACGGCGTCGCCGACGTCGTGCCCGCGCATGTCGTTGACGTTCTTGAAGCCGTCCAGGTCGAGGCCGATCAGCACCCGCGGCCGGTCGCGCGCCGCGGGCTCGCGCAGCGCCCGGACCAGACCGCGGCGGTTGGCCAGCCGGGTCAGCGGGTCGGTGTGTGCCAGCTCGCGGAAGTGCGACTCCCGGTGGCGCAGCCGCAGCGTGTAGCTCTTCACGTCGGCCAGCGCCAGGTACTGCCGGGCCACCAGGGCGAAGCCCTCGACGCTGAAGCCCAGGAAGCCGAACACGTCGAAGACGCCGCCGGCGGCGAGGTGGTAGCCGAGCGCGCCGACCATCGCGGACATCGGCACGAACGCGTACCCGGTGTTGCGCTGGGTGATGTCGCCCCTGACCTCGACCGGCCGGTCGGCGATCTTGACCGCGTGCGCCACCACGACAAGCCCCGCCGGCAGCAGCACGGCGCCGAGCAGCACGATGCCCGGCCAGCTCCGGCAGATCCCGCTGGAGACGGCGGTCGCCGCGACGGCGACCAGCGTGACCCCGGCCGCCACCCGGACCGTGATGTGCCGGGGCCGGTGCGCGTGCACGGCCAGCACCGCGGTCAGCCCGATCGCGATCGCCGCGACGCCGGCCGGCAGCAGGATGGAGATGCCGGGCGCCGGCGTGTTGTCGCCGAGGATCCGGGTCGGCTCGGAGAGCAGCACCCAGCCGACGAACCAGAGCCCCGCGCCAGCGACGAACCCGTCGAGCAGGTGCCGCCACGCCGCGCCGGCGTTCTCCGCGGCGCCGGGCAGCACGAGCGTGCCCGCCAGCAGCGTGGACGTGCCGAGGGCCATCGCAACGGCGACGGCCGAGCCGAGCTGCGCCGGCCGCTGCGTCAGGAACAGGTCGCTGAGCAGCCCGGCGAGCGCCGCGGCCGTCGCGACCGCGGCACCCGCCGCGAGCAGCAGGTGGGCGCGGCGGGCGGCGCCGGTGTGCCGGCGGCCGGAGTTGGCCAGCAGCGCTACGGCCGGGACCGCGACCAGGAGGCTCGCCAGCCCGGCCAGCTCCACGCCGGACGGTGAGTGCACGGGAACACTCTGCCGTACCGGAGGGCTTTTCGGGAGGTGACCGATCGACCGGTTTCGAACCGAAACTCACGATCACCGTCCCGCGCTGTGGACGGGACGCCGCCCGGCGCGGATGCGGTCCTTACCGACGGTGGCAGAATGTAGAAATGCCTGAGCTGCGCTCCCGGACCTCGACCCACGGACGGACGATGGCCGGCGCGCGCGCCCTGTGGCGCGCCACCGGCATGACGGACGACGACTTCGGCAAGCCGATCGTCGCCATCGCCAACAGCTTCACCCAGTTCGTGCCCGGCCACGTCCACCTCAAGGACATGGGCGGCCTCGTCGCCGACGCGGTGTTCGCCGCCGGCGGCATCGGGCGCGAGTTCAACACGATCGCCGTGGACGACGGCATCGCGATGGGCCACGGCGGCATGCTCTACTCGCTGCCCAGCCGCGAGCTGATCGCCGACGCCGTGGAATACATGGTGAACGCGCACTGCGCCGACGCCCTGGTCTGCATCTCGAACTGCGACAAGATCACTCCTGGGATGCTGATCGCCGCGCTGCGCCTCAACATTCCCGCGGTGTTCGTCTCCGGCGGCCCGATGGAGGCCGGCAAGACGGTCGCCATCGAGGGCGTCGTGCACGAGAAGCTCGACCTGGTCGACGCGATGAGCGCCAGCGCCAACGAGAACGTGACCGACGCTCAGCTCGACACCATCGAACGGTCGGCCTGCCCGACCTGCGGCTCCTGCTCCGGCATGTTCACCGCCAACTCGATGAACTGTCTGACCGAGGCGATCGGCCTGGCCCTGCCCGGCAACGGCTCGACGCTGGCCACCCACGCCGCCCGCAAGGCGCTCTTCGAGCGCGCCGGCGAGCTGATCGTCGACATCGCGAAGCAGTACTACGAGAACGACGACGAGTCCGTGCTGCCCCGCTCGATCGCCAGCCGCGACGCGTTCGAGAACGCCGTCGCCCTGGACGTGGCGATGGGCGGCTCGACCAACACGGTGCTGCACCTGCTGGCCGCGGCCCGCGAGGCCGAGGTCGACTTCAGCGTGACGGACATCGACGCGGTCTCGCGCCGGGTGCCCTGTCTGTCCAAGGTCGCCCCGAACAGCCCGAAGTACCACATGGAGGACGTGCATCGGGCCGGCGGCATCCCGGCGCTGCTCGGCGAGCTGGACCGGGCGGGCGCGCTGCGCCGCGACGTGCGGTCCGTGCACTCCCCCGACCTGGACAGCTGGCTGCGGGCCTGGGACATCCGCGGCGGCGAGGCGTCCGACGAGGCGCTGGAGCTCTTCCACGCGGCACCGGGCGGCGTCCGCACCACCCAGCCGTTCTCCACGACCAACCGCTGGGCGACGCTCGACACGGACCGGGCCGAGGGCTGCATCCGGTCGGTCGAGCACGCATACACGGTCGACGGCGGACTCGCGATCCTCTTCGGCAACCTGGCCCCGGACGGCTGCGTGGTGAAGACCGCCGGCGTGGCCGAGGAGCTGTGGAAGTTCAGCGGCCCGGCCCGCGTCTTCGAGAGCCAGGACGCGGCGGTCGACGGCATCCTCGGCAAGCGGGTCGTCGCCGGCGACGTGGTGGTCATCCGCTACGAGGGGCCGCGCGGCGGCCCGGGCATGCAGGAGATGCTCTACCCGACGTCGTTCCTGAAGGGCCGCGGCCTCGGCAAGGCCTGCGCGCTGATCACGGACGGCCGCTTCTCCGGCGGCACCTCGGGCCTGTCCATCGGGCACGTCTCCCCGGAGGCGGCCTCCGGGGGCCTGATCTCGCTGGTCGAGACCGGCGACGAGATCACCATCGACATCCCCGGCCGGACGATCCACCTGAACGTCACCGACGAGGATCTGGCGCAGCGGCGGCACGAGCAGGAGCGTCGGCCCAAGCCGTACACGCCGGCCGACCGGCAGCGGCCGGTCTCCGCGGCGCTGCGCGCCTACGCGTCGATGGCGACCAGCGCAAGCGACGGCGCCTACCGCAAGGTTCCCGAATAATTTTCCCGTACGCCGGCAGTGGCTCGACCTGCAGTCGGCACGAAGCTCCGTGCGGGTCAGGCCGGTCGAGCCCGCGCCCCGGCGCAACAAGGTCCTCGCCTTCGTCCGCTCCGGGCTGCGCGACATCAGCGTCTCGCGCCCGGCGGCCCGGGCCGGCGGCTGGGGCATCCCGGTGCCCGGCGACCCGGAGCAGGTCATCCACGTCTGGTGGGACGCCCTGGCGAACTACGTCACCGCCCTCGGCGACGACGCGTACTTCCAGCGCTGGTGGCCGGGCTCGACCGACGCGCTGCGCTGGTGGCTGCTGCGGGAGATCGCGCCCGTGTGCGCGGAGCTGCTCGGCATCTGCCACGTCCTGGCCGGCGAGCTGCGCCCATTCCTGCCCTCGGGCGCCGAACGCCTGTTGGCGCAGCTCGGTTCCGACGGGCCGCCGCGGCCCGTCTTCTTTCCGAGACTCAGACCAGGTCGTTGACGCAGCGCAGCACCGGCCGGGTGGTCAGGGCCGTCGGTTCCAGTCCCGCACCGCCCCGGATGATGAACGTCGCCTGCTCACCGGGTAGCAGCGTCACCACGGCCTCGTCCGCCTCGGTCGCCGGGTCGAGGCGGTCCGGCTGCAGCGTCAGGTCGCGCAGGATGTTGTGCGCGGTGATCTTCACCCGGGCGTCCGCACCCACCGCCTCGAAGGTCGCGTCGAACTTGGCCAGCGGCCACGCGATGTCCTTGTCCTCGGCGAAGAACCACCAGGCCCGAAGGCCGTCCGCCGCCGCGACCAGCAGCTCCTGCGCCGGATCGCCGGCCGCGCCGACGTCCGCGGGCAGGGGCAGGGCGATGACCGAGCCCGGCGCGACGGTCGCCCCGACCGCCACCTCGGCCTCCACGACCCCCGCGAGGGTACGGCGGGAGACCGTCGCCGACAGCGGCCACGGCTCGGCCGAGTCGTTGACCGCCACCAGCGTCGGCACGCCGTCGCGGGGCTGCACGGTGAGCAGCCGCGGCGCGTAGGAGCGGCGCAGGGCGTACCAGAGTGGCTTCTTCCGACCGTCGCCGTCGATCGCCGCCCAGGAGGTCACCGGCCAGCAGTCGTTGAGCTGCCACATGATGGCGCCCATGCAGTACGGCCGCAGGGACCGGAAGTGCTCGATCCCGGCCGACAGCGCCCTGGCCTGGTTGAGCTGGGTCAGGAAGTGCCAGTCGTCGAAGTCGCGCGGCGCCGGCAGGTGGGCGTCGAGGCCGCGCTGCAGCTTGAGGTCGCCGTCGGTCGCCTTCTGGTGCGCCCGCATGCCCGGCGAGTCGCGGGCCAGCGGCTGGTCGGAGAGGGCGCGGCGCAGCGTCGCGTACGCCGGCGGCGCCTGGTAGCCGAACTCCGCGACGAACCGCGGCCGGTACTGCCGGTACTTCAGGTAGTCGTCGGTGTTCCAGACGTCCCAGATGTGCGTCGTCCCGTACGCGGGGTCGTTTGGGTGCCTGTCGTCGCGCCCCGAGTACGGGCTACCGGGCCAGTACGGCCGGCCCGGATCCTCCTCGGCGACGATGCGCGGCAGCACGTCGAAGTAGAACCCGGCACCCCAGGTCCGGTCGCCGAGCTCCTCCTTCCAGCCCCAGTCCTCGTGGCCCCAGATGTTCTCGTTGTTGCCGGTCCACATCATCAGGCTGGGGTGGCTCGACAGCCGCACCACGTTCTCGCGCGCCTCGGCCGCCACCTCGGTCGCGAAGGGCTCCTCCTGCGGGTACGCCGCGCAGGCGAACAGGAAGTCCTGCCCGACCATCAGGCCCAGCGAGTCGGCGAGGTCGTAGAAGTCCTCGGACTCGTACCGGCCGCCGCCCCAGACCCGCAGGTAGTTGATGTTCGCGTCGACCGCCTGTGCGAACCGGGCCGCGAGGCGGTCCCGGGTCACCCGGTTGGCGAAGACGTCGTCGGGTATCCAGTTGACCCCGCGGACGAAGACCGGGACGTCGTTGACGAGCAGCGTGAACGCGCTGCCCCCGGCGTCCGGTGTGGTGTCGACACACACCGACCGGAAGCCGACCCTGCGGGTCCAAGCGTCCAGCGGCTCGGCTTCCGGCCCGGCCAGGGTCACGTCGAGGTCGTAGAGCGGCTGGTCCCCGTACCCCCGGGGCCACCAGAGCAGGGGATCCGCGACGGTGAGTGAGAGGACGGCCTCGTGAGCCTCGGTCCGCACCTCCACGCGCCGGCCGGCGACCGTCGCGGCGAGGGTGACCGGCCCGGGGGTGTCCCGCTCGAGGCGCACGCGCACCTCGACCGTGCCGACGCCGTCGGCCACCGTCACCTGCGGGCGGACCTCGGCCAGCCGCGCGACCGACCAGTTCTGCAGGCCGATGGGCTGCCAGATGCCGGCGGTGACAAGCGTCGGGCCCCAGTCCCAGCCGAAGTTGCAGGCCGTCTTGCGGATGAAGTTGAACGGCTCGGGGTAGGCGTTCGGCCGGGCGCCGAGCCGGTCCCGCTGCGCCTCCGCGTAGCCGTACGCGGATCCGAAGTGGACCCGGAGCTGGTTCTCGCCGTCGCGCAGCACGTCGCGGACGTCGAAGCGGTAGCCGCGGTGCATGTTGGCGGTGCGGCCCAGTTCGACGCCGTTGAGGAAGACCGTGGCGACGGTGTCGAGGCCGGCGCAGACGAGATCCGTCCGGCCGTCGCCGCCGCCGGCGTGCTGGAAGACCGTCTCGTAGACCCAGTCGGTGCGCCCGATCCAGGCGAGCTCCTCCTCGTTGGAGTCCAGGTACGGGTCGTCGATAAGGCCCGCGGCGAGCAGGTCGGTGTGCACGCAGCCGGGCACCGTGGCGGCGACGCTGTCCACGTCGCCGCCGGTGAGCGCCCATCCGTCGTGAAGGGGTCGGTACGAGGTCACGGTTCTCCTCATCAGGACTTGACTGCACCTTCCATGATCCCTCGCACTATCTGCCGCCCGCCCAGCAAGAGCAGCACGAGCAGCGGAACGGTGGCGACGAACGCACCCGCGAGCACCCGGCGGTAGATGACGTAGTTGCCGCTGGCGAGGTCGGAGAGCGCCACCATCGAGGTGGGGAACGGCGTGCCGTTGAGCTGGATCAGCGGCCACTGGAACTCGTTCCACGTCGCCACGAAGGTGAGCAGGCCGAGCACCGCCAGCGCCGGCCGGATCGCCGGCAGCACGATGCTCCAGTACACCCGCATGGTCAGCGCGCCGTCCATCCGCGCGGACTCGACCAGCTCGTCGGGGACCGCGTGCATGATGAACTGGCGCATGTAGAACACGCCGAACGCGCTGACCAGGAACGGCACGATGACCGAGACCAGGGTGCCGTTCCAGCCGAACTTGCCCATCAGGATGTAGAGCGCGACGATGCCCAGCTGGTTGGGGATGGTGAGGGTGAGGATGACCACGATCATCAGCTTGTCGCGGCCGGGGAAGCGCAGCTTGGCGAAGGCGAAGCCGGCCATCGAGCAGAAGAACAGCGTCGACGCCGTCACGACCGCGGAGACGATGAAGCTGTTGATCAGCGACGCGGCGAAGTAGACCTGTTGCAGCGTGAAGACCTCGTGCAGGTTGTTCATCAGTTCGCCGCCGGGTACGACCGTCGGCGGGATCTGCGAAACCGCCTCGTCGTCGCTGGTGGCGATGACGAACATCCAGTACAGCGGGAAGGCGGACAGCGCGAGGAAGGCGGCGAGGCCGAGATAGGTGCGCCAGCCGCCGCGGGTGTCCTGCGGCGCGCGGCCGAGGTCGGCCCGGCGGCGCGGCCTGCGCCGGGATGCGGTCGCGGTCATCGACGTCCTCCTCCGAGGCGGTTCGTCGCCAGGGCGTTCAGGGCGGCGACGATGAGGATGATGAGAAACAGCGCCCACGACATCGCGGCCGCGTACCCGAGGTTGAGGTCCTTCCAGCCGACCTTGTAGATCAGCTGGGCGATGGTCTGCCACTGGTGGTCGGAGCCGCCGGACGCCGCCGCGGGGTTCTCCTCGAACAGCATCGGCTCGTTGAACAGCTGCAGGCCGCCGATGGTCGACAGGACCACCGTGAAGACCAGGACCGGCTGGATCATGGGAACGGTGATGCGCCACAGCTGCCGCCAGGGTCCGGCGCCGTCGACGGCGGCCGCCTCGTAGACGTCCTTCGGGATGGACTGCATCGCCGACAGGTAGAGCAGCGCGTTGTAGCCGATCCACTTCCAGTTCACCATCGTGGCGATGGCGATCCAGGAGCTCCACTTGTACGCGCGCCAGTCCAGCGGCGCGTCCTCGCCGAAGCCGACCAGCGACAGCAGCCAGTTCGCCATGCCGTTGTCCCGGGCGAAGATGACGGCGAAGACCAGCGTCGACGCGGCCACCGGCGTCACGTACGGCAGCAGGACGCCGACGCGCCACCACGCGGTCGCGCGCAGCTTGCGGTTGAGCAGGTTGGCCACCATCAGCGCGATCAGCAGCTGCGGCACGGTCGACAGGATGAAGATGCCGAACGTGTTGACCAGCGCGTTCCAGAAGTCCTCGTCGTGCAGGAGCCGCTCGAAGTTGGCGAGGCCGGCCCAGCCGGTCAGGGTCGGATCGTCGAGCCGCCAGTTGCGCAGCGCCACGATGCCGTTGAAGACGATCGGGAACAGCCCGAAGAGGGCGAAGAGCAGGAAGAACGGGGAGATCAGCAGGTACGGGACGCGCTTGTTGTCGAAGCGGTGCAGCCAGTTGCGGCTCTTGTATCCGGATTTCGGGCTGCGGTGATGCGCCGGCTCGGTCGCTGAGGCCGGCGGCGCGTTGCGGGTCAGGGACACGGCCACTCCTTCCAGTGAGCAGCGGGGCGGCCAGAGTGGCCGCCCCGCCGTCGTTTCGCTTTCAGGAAGCGGCTGCCTTTTCGGCCGCCTTGACCGCCTCGGCCCACGCCGCGCTCGACTTGAGCGAGCCCTGCTGCACGCGGGTGATCACGTTCTCGACCTCGACGCGGGTCGGGCCGTTCTTCTTACCCAGGTACTGCGGCTTCAGAGCCTCGGCCGTGGCGGCGTAGATCTGGCCGGTGGGCGCGTTGCTCATGAACTCCTTCTTGTAGTCCAGCACCGCGGGGTCCTTGTAGAGCTCGGGCTGCGATGGCAGGTTGCCGACCGTCTTGAAGATCCCGATCTGCTGCGCCGGCTGGACCATCCACTCGACGAACTTGTAGGCCTCGTCGACGTTCTTGCCCTGCTTCGGGATGGTCCACCAGGAACCGCCCCAGTTGCCGCCGCCGCCGGGGATCGCGGCGATGTCCCACTTGCCCTTCTGGTCGGGCGCGGTCTCCTGGATGTGACCGAGCATCCAGGCCGGGCAGGCGAGCGTCGCGAACTGGTCCTTCTTGAAGCCCTGGTCCCAGTTCGGCTGGAAGCTGGCGAGGTTGGCCGAGATGCCCGCGTCGATCGCCTTCATGCTGACGTCGAACGCGACCTTGGGGCCGCCCTCCATCTGCAGCTGCTCGGAGGTGTCGTAGAAGCCCTGCGGCTGCTGGGCGAGCACCGGGTTGAACAGGTTGGTGCCGGAGTCGACGAACTTCTTGCCGGTCGCCTTGGTGTACTTCGCACCGGTGGCGATGAACTCGTCCCAGGTCTTCCAGAGGTTGGAGACCGAGTCACGGTCGGTCGGCAGGCCGGCCGCCTTGAACAGGTCGGACCGGTAGCACATGGCCAGGCCGCCGACGTCGGTGCCGAGACCGATCTGCGCCTTGCCGTCGGCGGACAGCGACTGCTGCCACTTCCAGGGGAGGTACTTGGACTCGTAGCTCGCCGCGCCCTTGTCGAGCAGGTTGACGAACTTGTCGGCCTGGCCGCGGAACTGGACCATGAAGCCCTCGTCGATCGCGGAGATGTCGGGCGCACCGGTGCCGGCGACCAGCTTCTTCTGCAGGTCCTCGTGCTGGGCGTTGTACTCGCCCGAGTTGAGCACGATCTTGACGTTCGGGTGGTCCTTCTCGTACTGCGCCTTGAGCGCGTCGAGGCCCATGTCGCCCCAGAAGTTGACCGTCAGGGTGGTCTGCCCTTCGGCGGCCTTGCCACCGCCCTCCAGGCTCTCTCCGCTGCAGCCGGCAATTGCCAGGGTTCCGGCGAGGCCGGCGGCGACAAGCGCCACGCCCCGCTTGGCGAACCGCACAATGCCCACCCGCGGCGGAAAACCCATGCAAGTGCGTTCCATTACTCCTCCACCCATGGGGAAAGTTGTCGAAAGAATTTACTGAACCGGATAAGTGACGTGACCGTATGACGCGCCTCACGGCCTGTCAAGACCGTGTTTCATGTTGATGTCACGTCGCGCATTCAACCGATGTAAGCGCACGTAAACCGGGTTATTTCGGCCCGGGAGCTACCGCAGGGTTACGTGATGGCCTGTGGTCTGCAACACTTAACCGATCAAGTCATCCGTGCTGGCTGGGCCCGAAGCGGCGCGAGGTAGCGTGAGAGCGCTCCACCAGCGCGGTTCTGGCAGGCCTTGCAGAACGACCGTTTCCCGACGGCGGCTGGTGCCGGAGGATGGGTTCTTTGCAGAGAGGGGCACCCGAGTGAAACGGCCGACGATCGCCGACATCGCCCGCCGGGCAGGCGTGTCCAAGGGAGCGGTGTCGTACGCGCTCAACGGCCAGCCGGGCGTCTCCGAGGCGACCCGCCGGCGCATCGTCGCCATCGCACAGGAGATCGGCTTCAACCCGAACAGCGCGGCCCGCGCCCTCTCCGGTGCCAGCGCCCGCGCCGTCGGGCTCACCCTGTGCCGGCCCGCCCGCATACTGAGCATCGAGCCGTTCTTCATGGGCCTGATCAGCGGCTTCGAGCAGGAGCTCGCGGCCCGGTCGTTCGCGCTGACCCTGCAGGTCGTGGCCACCCCGCAGACCGAGATCGAGGTCTACCGCCGCTGGTGGGGCGAGCGCCGGGTCGACGGCGTGTTCGTCACCGACCTCCGGGAGAACGACGTCCGCATCCCGGTGCTGAACGAGCTGCAACTTCCGGCGGTGGTGATCGGCGGCCCGGGCGACACCGGCAAGCTGGCCCAGCTCTGGTCCGACGACGCGGGCGCGATCACCGAGGCGGTCCGCTACCTGATGGCGCTGGGGCACCGGCGCATCGCCCGGGTCGGCGGCCTGCCGGACCTGCTGCACACCCAGACCCGGACCCGGGCGTTCACCGAGGTGTGCGCGTCGCTGGGCCTCAGCGAGGCGGTGACCGTCCCGTCGGACTACACGGGCGAGGAGGGCGGCCGGGCGACCCGCCGCCTGCTGATCAACGCGGAACGCCCGACGGCGATCATCTACGACAATGACGTGATGGCCGTCGCGGGCCTGTCCGTGGCACAGGAGATGGGCCTGTCCGTGCCGGGCGACCTGTCGATCGTCGCCTGGGACGACTCGCCGCTGTGCTCGCTGGTTCATCCGCCGCTGACGGCGCTGACCAGGGACATCGCGGCATATGGCGCGCACGCGGCCCGCCAGCTGCTGGCGGCGATCGCCGGCGAACCGGTGGAGGACGTCGAGGAGGGGACCGCACACCTGACCCCCCGCGGAAGCACCGCCCCGCCCCGGGAGCCCTGACACCCGCCGATCAGAGGCGGTGGGTGTCCAGGTATGCCTCCATGCGCTCGGCCGGCGCCGGCCGGGCCAGGGCGAAACCCTGGCCGTATAGGCAGCCCGCGCGCCGGGCGCGCTCGATCTGCTCCGCGCTCTCCAGGCCCTTGGCGACGATCTCCAGCCCCAGCCGACGGCCCAGGCTGACCACCACGTCGATCACCGCCGGGCCCACCGGCTGCTCGACGGGCGTGTTGACCAGCGCCTGATCGAGCTTAAGCATGTCGACCGGCAGGCGCCGCAGGTGGGACAGCGACGCCTGGCCCGCACCGAAGTCGTCAAGCGCCGCGCGGACGCCCAGCTTCCGCAGACCCGCGAGCGACGCCACGATCGCCGGCACGTCCTCGGCCACCCAGGTCTCCTGCACCTCGACGACGAGGCGCTCCGGCTCGAGCTCGTGGCGGTCCAGGATCTCCGCGACGCGTTCCGGGAAGCGGGCCGTGAGCAGCTCGCGCGGCGCGACGTTCACCGAGAGCCAGTATTCGCTGTTGCCGCCGGTCCAGCCGGACAGGTGCCGGCAGGCCGCGTCGAGCACCCACTCCCCCAGCTCGGCAGTGCAGCCGACCGCGCGGGCGATCGGCAGCAGCTCCGCCGGGAGGATCGTGCCCAGTTTCGGGTGGCGCCAGCGCAGCAGCGCCTCGACGCCGACCGGCTGCTCGTCGCGCAGCGAGACCACCGGCTGGAAGACCAGGTCGAGCTCGCCCCGCTCGACCGCGCCCAGCAGCTCGCGTTCGAGGTCCATCCGGCGGTGCAGCTGGATCTCGACGTCGGTGTCGTACCACTCGACGCGGTCCCGGCCGAGCTGGCAGGCCCGACTGCGGGCCAGGTCGGCGTGGCGCAGGACCTCGTCCGAGTCGCGGCCGCCGGCCAGTTCCGCGAGGCCGACGCTGGTGTGCAGCTCGACGATCGTGCCCGGTAGTCGGTACGGCTCCATCAGCAGCGTCACGATCCGGGTGGCCAGCGCGTAGGCCAGGACCGCGCCGTCCGCCGTGAGCACCGCGAACTCGTCGCCGCCGAGCCGGGCCGCGACGTCCTCCTCGGCGAGCAGGCTGCGGATGCGCCGGCCGACCTCGATCAGCACCGCGTCGCCGGTCTCCCGGCCCCTGCTGTCGTTGATCTCCGCGAGCCCGTGCAGGTCGATCACCAGGACCGTGCCCTGCTGCCCGGCCCGCCGCCGGTACGCGAGCAGGTCGCGCATCAGCGCCCGCCTGTTCGCCAGCCCGGTGAGCTGGTCGGTGTAAGAGAGCCTGTGCAGCGTCCGCTCGAGGTGCCGCCGCTCGCCCACGTCCCGGACGTGCACCACCAGGGCAGCGACCTCGGGCACCGACCGCTGGTCGGCCACCGTGGACTCGGTGTCGCGCCAGACGCCGTGACCGTCGCGCAGCCGCGCGTTGAGCAGCGCGGGAGGCCCGTCGTCGTACTCGCCGGCGAGCAGCGCCTCGATGCCGGCCTGCGCACTCGCGGCGTCGTCCGGGTGGATCAGCTCGATGAACGTGCGGCCGACCACCTCCGAGTCCGCCAGCCCGAAGAGCCGGGCCGCCGCCGGGGACTGCCAGCGGACCGTCAGCCGGTCGTCCAGGACCAGCGTGAGATCGGTGGCCCCGGCGACCAGCGAGCGGAAGTGCGCCTCCTTGGTGCGCAGCTGGCCCGTGTATCGCCGGATGTCGCTGACCACCAGCAGCTCGCGCATCGTCAGGACGGCCACCATGGAGATGCCGAGGACGATCGCGACCTGGTCGAACGGGCCGACGGCGAAGAGGTGGTAGAGCGCCGCCAGCACGCCGATCCCGGCGGGAACCGCCAGCAGCGGATATCCGGAGAGATACAGGTCCTGCTCGCGGGGGGCGATCGAGCCCGGCGGACTGCGCCGGGCTCCGCCCTCGGCGGCGAGCCCGAGGCCCGCGACGATCGGCAGGCCGAAGAGCGCGACGATCCAGCCGTCGAAGCCCCACAGCGCCAGATCGGCCGCCGTGGACAGGGCCACGAGCACGATGATCGCGCCGGCGCCGCAGCGCAGGGCCGCCGGGCGGTGCAGGCGGGCCCGCAGCACGATGACGGTGACGATCGAGACGCCCGTCGCCGCGCACAACGTGCAGGCCAGCGTCGCGTAGGGGGTGTCGCGCAGCGGCCGGACCAGGTACGCGGCGAAGCCGAGGGCGATGCCCAGCCCCAGTCCGTCGAACGCGCGGCGCAGGCGCACCGCGGCGGACGTGGCCGCGCCCGGCAGCAGCATCGTGCCGAGGACGAAGAGCGCGGCGACCACGCCCACCCCGACCGCGAGCCAGACGCCGAGGCCCGGCGGCTCGAAGTAGAGCAGGACGGCGGTCGCGCCGGTGGCGAGGGCGGCCATGCCGATGAAGCCCGCTCCCCGGCAGGCCGCGAACGTGCCGTCCCGGTGATGGATCGCCAGGGCCGCGTCGACAAGCACCACGGTGGCCCAGAGCGCGACGCCGCCGACCCCGATCGCCAGGGCGGCCCGGCCGGGGACGAGGCCGGCCAGGGCCGCGAGGAGCACGAGCCCGCCGGCGACCGGCGCGACCAGGAACGCCACCCGGTGTTGCCGGGTGCCGGTACGCGCTGGGGGCTGCACTGCCACGTGGGGCGTGATCCTCTGCGTGTTTCGGGGGGGTGGTGGTAGGTGACGGCGGGAAGGAGGTCCACCGCACCCACATCGGATAACGAGCGTTCCCCGGACAGGTTACGTGCGTCGGTTCATCCTTCGCACGCTCTGATCGTCGGCTATGGACGGTCAAACGGCAATCAGGTGAAAAGATCCATCAGCTCGTGGGGCCGCGGCCGCGCCGCTTCGCCGGGCCACGGCCCCGCTCGTCAGCCACCGGCCACCGACGGGATGACCTGGATCTCCGCGGCCGCCGGGACGGCCGTCTCCAGGCCGCCGGAGCGACGGCAGTCCTCCCCGTCCACATAGACGTTGACGTAGCGGCGCAGCGTCCCGCCCTCGTCGCGGATCCGGCGCTCGAGGCGCGGCCACCGGTCGCGCACCTCGTCGAGCACCGCCGCGAGCGAGCCGTGCGCGGTCACCTCGAGCCGCGCCGCGCCGCCCGCCTCCGCCCGCAGCACACCCGGGATCAGCAGGGTCGGCATCAGAACGTCGCCGCCCGGACGCAGAGGACGTCGCTCAGGTGCGCCGCGACGGACGACCAGGTCTCCCCCTCGTCGCGGCTGGCGAACACCTCACCCGAACGGGTGCCGAAGTAGACGCCGGCCGGCTCCGCGTCGTCCGCGCACATCGCGTCGCGCAGCACGCCCACGTGGAACGGCTCGGCGGGCAGGCCGGCCTGTTGCGGCTGCCAGGTGTCGCCGGCGTCGGTCGACCGGAAGACCCGGCAGTGCTGATCGACCGGCTCCCGCTGCCCGTCGCTGACCAGCGGGAAATTCCAGATCATGCCGCCGCGCCGGGGGTGCGCGACGATCGGGAAGCCGAAGTCGGCGGGCAGGGTGTCCGCGATGGTCTGCCAGGTGCCGCCGCCGTCGACCGAGCGGTAGACGCCGTGATGGTTCTGCGCGTAGAAGCGGTCCGGGTCGGCGCCGTCGCGGGCGACCTTATGCACGCACTGGCCGAACTCGGGCCACGGGTCGGGCAGGAAGTAGGCCTTGATGCCCTCGTTGGACGGCGCCCAGGAGGCGCCGCCGTCGGCGGTGCGGTAGACGCCGCCGGTGGACATCGCGACGAGCACCCGCTGCGGGTCGTCGGGGTGCGGCAGGATCGTGTGTATCGCCTGGCCGCCGAAGCCCGCGCCCCACTCGGGCCGGTGCGGGTGGTCCCACAGCGCGCGGACCAGCTCATAGGTGCGGCCGCCGTCCTCGGAGCGGAAGAGCGCCGAGGGCTGCACGCCGGCGTAGACGACGTCTCCCGCGGCCGGGACGATCTGCCAGACCCGCTCGACCGCCGCGCCGGCGTCCGCGGGGAAGGCGAGCGGAGCCTTGTCCGGCTCCTGCCAGGTCTCGCCGAGATCGTCGCTGATCGCGACGCTCGGGCCGAAATGGGAGCTCTCCAGGCCGACGAGCAGCCGGGGCGCGGCGCCCCGGTTGTCGATCGCGACGGCGTAGATCGAGTGCCCGGAGAAGTGTGCGGAGCCGATCTTCCAGCTCTGCCGGTCGTCGTCACTGGTGGCCAGGAACAGGCCCTTCTTGGTGCCGATGGCGAGTAGCTCGGTCATGGCAGGCAGTATGCGCGGCAGGTCCGACAGGAATGCCGCATCCGGCGGGTGCGAGGATGACCGACGTGAGTCGAAAGCCCGTCCTGCGCGTCCGCAAGTCCGGCGCCCTCATCGTCGCCGCGCTGATCGCGTTCGTCGGCACCCTGCCGTTCGCGGGGGCCCGCTGGCAGCTGGCCCCGATCCTGCTGATCCCCCTCGCGGTCCTGGTCTGGTCCCTGCGGGCGGGCACGGACGTGGACGCCGAGGGCCTGCGGGTCCGGGCGCTGCTCGGCACCACGGACATTCCGTGGTCCCGGGTCGCCGAGCTGGCCCCGGACGACCGCCGGCGGGTCTCGGCGCTGCTCACGGACGGCAGGGTGATCCGGCTGACCGGGGTCACCACGGCCAACCTGCCGGCCGTGATCGCCGCCAGCGGGCGGAAGCTGGACGACGCGGACGGCTCAGTAGCCGTCGACGACCCGGTTGACGAGCGGCTCTCCGGCGGCGAACCGGCGTAGCTGGTCGCCGACGAGGCGGTAGGCGCGCGGCAGCAGGCCCGCCACCGTGCCGCCGATGTGCGGGGTGATGAACACGTTGGGCAGCCGCCAGAGCGGGTGATCGGCGGGCAGCGGTTCCGGGTCGGTGACGTCCAGCGCCGCGGAGATGCGCCCGGAGACGAGCTCGGCCACCAGCGCGCCGGTGTCCACGACCGGCCCGCGCGCGGCGTTCACCAGCAGCGCCCCGTCGGGCAGGGCGGCCAGGAACGCCGCGTCGACCAGGCCCCGGGTCCGGTCGGTCAACGGCACGACCAGGACCACCACCTCCGCGTACGGCAGCAGCGCGCTCAGCTCGTCGACGGCGTGCACGTCCCGCTCCGGCCGCGCCGTACGGGCGACGCGGGTCACCGTCACGCCGAACGGGGCCATCCGCTCCTCGATGGCCCGGCCGATCGACCCGGCGCCGACGATCAGCACCCGCCGGCCGGTCAGCTCGGGCGCCGGCGTCGGCGCGCCCGGCGCCCACTCCCGCCGCTCCTGCGCCCGGGCGAAGGCCGGGAACCCCCGCAGCGTGCCGATCGCGGCGCCGACCACCCACTCGGAGACCGAGGCGTCGTGCACACCCCGGGCGTCACAGAGCTGGACGCCGGGCGGCACGCGGCCGACCCAGTTGTCCGCGCCCGCGGAGAGCAGCTGGACGACCTCGAGGCCGGTGAGCCTCGGCAGCAGGTCGGCCGCCCGTACCTTCGCGGTGAACGGCGGCACCCAGAACCGGACGCCCGCGGGGTCGGACGGCCACGTGACCGCGTCGGCACAGACCTCGACCTCGACGCCGGCCGGCAGCTCGCCGAGCAGTTCCCGGCCCTTCTCATGGGCGATCCAGACCCTCACCGCCCCAAACTAGCGGGGCCGGTGCCGGTGCGCCCCGTCGATCGATCGAGGCGTTCCGGACGTCCCCGCGGACACGGCTACCCTGGACCGGGAAACGAGGAGGTCGGTGTGATCAAGCGCAGTCCCCGGGTCCGCACGGGTGCCGTGACGCTGGGTGCCCTGACGCTGGCCACCGTGCTGGCCCTGACCACCGCGTGCAGCTTCGGCCCGCCCGATCCCGACGTCGCCGGCGAGCCGCCGAACCTGCCGACCCCGTCCGTCTCCGCCGGCCCGGACAGCGCCGAGGAGCGCGCCGCCGCCGTCACCGTCCTGGCCAAGGGCCTCGAGGTGCCGTGGGGGCTGGCGTTCCTGCCCGACGGGGGCGCGCTGGTCACCGAGCGGGACACCGCCCGGATCCTGCGGGTCGGCCCCGGGTCCGACGCCGAGGGCCTCAAGGTCACCGAGGTGCAGCGCCTCTCCGAGCCCGAGCCCGGCGGCGACGGTGGCCTGCTCGGCATCGCCGTGTCCCCGAAGTACGCGCAGGACGGCACCGTCTTCGTCTACTACTCGACGGCGAAGGACAACCGCGTCGCGAAGCTCAAGCTCAAGGGCAAGCCGCAGCCGATCCTCACCGGCATCCCCCGCTCGCGCAACGACAACGGCGGCCAGCTCGCCTTCGGCCCCGACGGCTTCCTGTACGTGACCACCGGCGACGGCACCGCCGGCGCGAGTGCGCAGAACCCGAAGAGCCTCGGCGGCAAGATCCTGCGGATCACGACCGCCGGCAAGCCGGCACCGGGCAACCCCGTCAAGGACTCGCCTGTCTGGTCCTCCGGTCACCGCAACGTGCAGGGCATAGCCTGGGACGCGGGCAAGAAGATGTACGCCAGCGAGTCCGGCCAGCGGACCAACGGCGAGCTGAACGTGATTCAGAAGGGCAAGAACTACGGCTGGCCCAAGATCGACGGCAAGGGCTCGGACGCGAAATTCATCAACCCCCTGGTGAGCTGGCCGATCGAGGACTCGTACTGCTCGGGTGTCGCGACCCTGGAGAGCATGATCGCGACGGCCTGCCTGCAGGGCCAGCGGCTGTGGATGGTCGACGTCACGGGCAACGGCACCCTGCTGGGCCGGCCACACGAGCTGCTCGCCGGCGAGTACGGGCGCCTTCGCGGCCTGATCGCCGCGCCGGACGGCTCGCTCTGGGTCACCACCTCCAACCAGGAGGAAGGCGGCGAGCCGGGCCCGGACGACGACATGATCATCCGGTTGGTGTTCTCGGGCGGCGGTGCCGGCCTGAGCTGACGGACGTAACCGTCCGACGATCCGGCACACGGGGGGCAGGTGAGCCGTTGACCATGAACGAGAAGATCTCTGTGGCGGCCGCCGCGGTACGCCGGACCTGGGCGCGCCCGTGGGCTCACCGTCTCCGCATCTGGGCCGCCGTCCTGGCCGTCAGCCTGCTCGGCGTCTTCGTCGGCACGATGCTGTTCGCGCAGTCCCAGATAGCCGTCGGCCCGTTCCGCGCCGACATGTCGATCAGCCCGTCGATCAAGGGCGGCACCGAGGTGGACATCCCACCGCTGGGCTCGCTGCACCTCGACAGCCACGACGGCCCCATCCATCTCAAGGTCGACCTGGGCGCCCTCGACCAGGAGCGCACCGAGGCCCTGATCGACGATCCGACGGCGATCAGCGCGGCCGGCCAGTCGGCGGTCGACGACGTGACAAAGGGCGTGCTGCAGCTCGGGCTGCGCGCGATGGGCGCGGCGATCGTCTGCGCGCTGATCCTCTCGGCGCTGATCTTCCGGAACATCCGCCGGGTGGCGGCCGCGGGCATCCTGGCGCTGGTGGTGACCGGCGGCAGCCTGGCGCTCGCGGTGGGTACCATCCGCCCGGACTCGGTCAGCGAGCCCCGCTACGAGGGCCTGCTGGTCAACGCGCCCGCGGTGGTCGGTGACGCGCGGCGCATCGCCGACAACTACGGCCGCTACTCCGACCAGCTCCAGCAGCTCGTCAGCAACGTCAGCCGCATCTACACCACGGTCTCGGCGCTGCCGGTCTTCGATCCCGCGGGCAACACGACCCGCCTGCTGCACGTCTCCGACCTGCATCTGAACCCGAGCTCCTGGGGCGTGATCGAGACGGTCATCAAGCAGTGGGACATCGACGCCGTGGTCGACACGGGTGACATCGTCGACTGGGGCAGCGGCGCCGAGACGTCGTACGTCAGCGCGATCGGGCAGCTCGGGGTGCCGTACATCTATGTGCGGGGCAACCACGACTCGCTGGCCATCCAGGCCGCGGTCGCCCGGCAGAAGAACGCGAAGGTGCTGGACGACTCGATGGTCACCGTCAACGGCCTGACCATCGCGGGCATCGGCGACCCGGAATTCACTCCGGACAAGAGCGAGAATCCGCCGGGCAACGCGGACGATCTCGGCTCGTCACCCATGCTGGCCAGCGGCGAGAAGCTGGCGACGACGATCCGGGAGTCGAAGACGAAGGTGGGCATGGCGATGGTGCACGACCCGGCGATGGCGCCCCCGCTGTCCGGTGTGGTGCCGCTGGTGCTGGCCGGGCACCTGCACAAGCGCGAGGTCAGGATGCTGGCCGCGCCCGCGCTCGAGGCCTCCCCCTCGGCCGCGCCGACGCCGGTGCCGTCGCCGTCGGCCACGACGCAGGCGCCTATGGAGACCCGGCTGATGGTGCAGGGCTCGACCGGCGGGGCGGGCCTGCGCGGGCTGGAGGACGACGAGCCGACGCCGCTCATGATGTCGGTGCTGTACTTCGACGAGAACCAGGCGCTGAAGGCCTACGACGACATCCAGCTGGGTGGCACGGGCGAGCAGAACGTGACGATGCAGCGAAAGGTGATCGGCACCGAGCCGGAGCCGACCACGAACCCGTCGGTCTTCAGCGGCGTGACCCCGGCCATCAGGCCGAACAACCCGCCGCCGAGCCGCTGAGTCAGGCGCCGAGGCGGGAGAGGATCAGCTCGCGTACCGTCTTGGCGTCCGCCTGGCCGCGGGTGGTCTTCATGACCGCGCCGACCAGGGCGCCCGCCGCCGCGACCTTGCCGTCGCGGATCTTGGCGGCGATGTCCGGGTTCTCCGCGATGGCCGCGTCGACCGCCGCGGTGAGCGCGCCCGTGTCGGAGACGACGCCGAGGCCGCGGGCGGCGATGACGGCGGCTGGGTCACCCTCGCCGGCCACGACGCCCTCGAGGACCTGGCGGGCGAGCTTGTCGTTGAGCTTGCCCGCGTCGACGAGGCCCTGCAGCTGTGCCACCTGCGCCGGGGTCACGCCGACCTCGGCCAGCTCGACGCCGGTCTCGTTGGCGCGGCGGGCGAGCTCGCCCATCCACCACTTGCGGGCGCCGGCCGGGCTCGTGCCCGCCGCGATGGTCTCCTCGATGAGCTCGATCGCGCCGGCGTTGACCACCGACTGCATGTCGATCGCGGAGATGCCCCACTCCTCGGCGAGCCGGGCGCGCTTGACGCTCGGCAGCTCGGGCAGCGAGGCCTTCAGCTCCGCGACCCATGCCGGGTCCGGCGCGATCGGCACGAGGTCGGGCTCGGGGAAGTAGCGGTAGTCGGTCGCGGTCTCCTTGGAGCGGCCCGGGCGGGTGTCGCCGGTGTCCTCCTGGAAGTGCCGCGTCTCCTGGAAGATGCGGGTGCCGCCGCTGAGCAGCATCGCCTGGCGGATGATCTCGGAACGGACCGCGCGCTCGACCGAGCGCAGCGAGTTGACGTTCTTGGTCTCGGTGCGGGTGCCCCACTCCTCGCCCGGCAGGTTCAGCGAGGTGTTCACGTCGCAGCGCATCGAGCCCTGCTCCATCCGCACGTCGGAGACGTCCAGCGAGCGGATGATGTCGCGCAGCTCCGTCACGTAGGCCTTGGCCACCTCGGGCGCCTTGGCGCCGATGCCCGGCACCGGCTTGGTGACGATCTCGACCAGCGGGATGCCGGCCCGGTTGTAGTCCACGAGCGACTCGGTCGCGCCGTGGATGCGCCCGGTGGCGCCGCCGACGTGCAGCGACTTGCCGGTGTCCTCCTCGAGGTGGACGCGCTCGATCTCGATCCGCACGGTCTCGCCGTCGACCTCGACGTCGACGTAGCCGTCCACGCAGAGCGGCTCGTCGTACTGGCTGGTCTGGAAGTTCTTCGGCATGTCCGGGTAGAAGTAGTTCTTCCGGGCCATCCGGCACCACGGGGCGATGTCGCAGTTCAGCGCGAGGCCGATGCGGATGGTCGCCTCGATGGCGGCGCGGTTGGCCACCGGCAGCGCGCCGGGCAGGCCGAGGCAGACCGGGCAGACCTGGGTGTTGGGCTCGCCGCCGAAGACGGTCGGGCAGCCACAGAACATCTTGGTGTTGGTGCCGAGCTCGACGTGCGTCTCCAGGCCGATGACCGGCTCGTAACGGGCGATCGCGTCCTCGTACGAGGGCAGCACGGTCGTACTCATGCGATGAACTCCAGGTCTCGCGACATCCGGACGGAACCAATCAAGACTAGTGGGCGTGCGGGCCGGCTCGGCCCGGGGTGCGGGCGCCGGGCCGGCGAACCGGCCCGGCGCGGCGGATCAGAGCTCCGGCGGGGTGAACGTGCCGACCGCGGACTCCAGCGCGGCCGCGACCCGGTACATCCGGTCGTCGGCCATCGTCGGCGCCATCACCTGGAAGCCGACCGGCAACCCCTCGGACAGCCCGCACGGCACGGAGATCGCGGGGCCGCCGTAGAGGTTCGTCGGGATCGTGTAGAGGTCGGCGAGGTACATCTGGTAGGGGTCGGAGGTGCGCGAGCCGAACGGGAACGCCACGAACGGCGTCGTCGGCGAGATGAGCACGTCGACCCGCTCGAACGCGGAGGTGAAGTCCCGCGTGATGAGCGTGCGGACCTTCTGCGCCTGGCCGTAGTACGCGTCGTAGTAGCCGCTGGAGAGGGCGTACGTGCCGAGGATGATGCGGCGCTTGACCTCGGGGCCGAAGCCGGCGTCGCGGGTCAGCGACATGACCTCCTCAAGCGACCGGTTGCCGTCGTCGCCGACGCGCAGGCCATAGCGCACGCCGTCGAAGCGGGCCAGGTTGGAGGAGGCCTCGCTCGGCGCGATGAGGTAGTAGGCCGGGAGGGCGAACTCGAAGTGCGGGCAGGACACCTCGACGACGTCGGCGCCGAGCTTGACGAGCGCCTCGACGGACTCGCGGAAGGCCGCCATCACGCCGGGCTCGGCGCCCTCGCCGACGAACTCCTTGACGATGCCGAGCTTCACGCCGGTCAGGTCGCCCGTCGCGCCCAGCCGCGCGGCCGCCACGACGTCGGGGACCGGCTGCGGGATGGAGGTCGAGTCGCGCACGTCGTGGCCGGCGATGACCGAGTGGAGCAGGGCCGCGTCCTCGACGGTCCGCGCGCACGGCCCGGGGGTGTCGAGCGAGGAGGAGAAGGCGATCAGGCCGTAGCGGGACGTGCCGCCGTAGGTCGGCTTGGCGCCGACCGTGCCGGTGACGGCGCCGGGCTGCCGGATGGAGCCGCCGGTGTCGGTGCCGATGGCCAGCGGCGCCTCGTAGGCGGCAACGGAGGCGGCGCTGCCGCCGCCGGAGCCGCCGGGGATGCGCCCGAGGTCCCACGGGTTGTTGGTGGGCCCGTAGGCGGAGTATTCGGTCGAGGACCCCATGGCGAACTCGTCCATGTTGGTCTTGCCGAGCATGATCGTGCCGGCGGCGCGCAGCCGCTCGACCACGGTGGCGTCGTAGGGCGGCTTCCAGCCCTCGAGGATCTTCGAGGCGGCGGTGGTCGGCACGCCCTTGGTCGCGATCACGTCCTTGACCGCGACGGGCACGCCCGCGAGCGGCCCGGGCGTCTCGCCCCTGCCGCGCTGCTCGTCGACCTTGCGGGCGGCCGCGAGGGCGCCCTCGCGGTCGACGTGCAGGAAGGCGTGGACGCGATCGTCGACGGCGGCGATGCGGTCGAGGTGCGCGGTGGCGACCTCGACGGCGGACGCCTCCCCGCTGCTGATCAGCCCGGCGACCTGAGCCGCGGTCATCCTGGTGACGTCGGTCACGGCGCTCATTCCTCCTCATCCAGGATGCGCGGCACCCGGAACCGGCCCTCGGCGGAGTCGGGCGCGCCGGAGAGCGCCGCCTCCTGCGTGAGGCACGGCTGCACGACGTCGTCGCGGTAGATGTTGGTCAGCGGCACGGAGTGCGAGGTGGGCGGGATGTCCTCAGCGGCCACATCACCGATCCGGGCGACCGCGTGCAGAATGACGTCGAGCTGACCGGCGAACTGGTCGAGCTCCTGCTCGGTCACGGCGAGCCGCGACAGGCGCGCCAGATGCGCGACCTCTTCGCGGGAGATGGCGGCCATCGTGCCCCCTTGGTGGTGGATGTCGCTGACCTGGAGAGTCTATTTCCCGGGGCGGTCGTGGCGGCGGGCGGCTCCCTTGGTGTCGCTCACGGCGCCGGCACCGCCAGGGCGCCCGGTTCCCGTCCGGGCCGCAGGGGCCGGTAGCGGATCAGCCACTCCGCGAGGTCCGGCGCGGGCATCGGCCGAGCGTGGAACCAGCCCTGTGCGGCGTGACAGCCCACGGAGGCCAGCAGCCGCCAGGTCCGTTCGTCCTCGACGCCCTCGGCCACGACGCGCAGGCCGAGCGAGTCGGCCAGGGCGGTCACCGAGCGCACGATGGCGGCGTCGCCGCGGTCGGTCGCCATGCCGAGCACGAAGGAGCGGTCGACCTTCACCTCGGAGAGCGGCAGGCGGCGCAGGTGCTGTAGCGACGAGTAGCCGGTGCCGAAGTCGTCGAGGGAGATGGCAACGCCCATCCGGTCCAGCCTGGTGATCGTGTTCAGCACCCGGTGCGGATCGGCCATCAGCGCGCTCTCGGTGATCTCGAGCTGCAACAGGTCGGCCGGCACGGCGTACCGGTGCAGCAGCCCGTCGATCTCCTCGGCGATGTCCGCCGCATGCAGGTCCCGCACGCTGACGTTGACCGAGGCCCGCAGGGCCTGCCCGGCCGCGTGCCAGGCCGCGACCTGGGCGATCACCTCGCGCAGCACCCGGCTGGTCAGCAGCCGCATGACCGGCGTCTGCTCGGCGACGCGGAGCAGTTCCTCGGGACCGACCATGCCCCGCACCGGATGCCGCCAGCGCAGCAGCGCCTCGACGCCGACGATCTCGCCGGTCGCGATGGCGATCTGCGGCTGGTAGTAGAGCGTGATCCCATCGGCGGCCGGGTCCGTGCCGGGCTCGGCCTGCACGGCCCGGCGCAGGTCGGCGAGCAGGGTCAGGTCGGGCGGGTGCTGCCCGGCGTCCCGGGCGTATACGGCGACCTGGTCGCCGCGCTCCTTGGCGTCGTACATCGCGGCCTCGGCCTGCCGGAGCAGCGCGGCGCCGTCGCCGCCGCGGTCCGGCTGCAGTGCGATGCCGATGGAGGCGCTGACGTCGATGACAAGGCCGTCGAGCACGAAGGGCCGGACGAACGCCTCGGCCAGATGACCGGCGAGCCGCCGGGCCGAGGCCGGCCCGTCGACCCGCTTGGCGAGCACCGCGAACTCGTCACCCCCGAGCCGCACAACAAGATCATGAGCGGGTACGGCCGCGGCGAGCCGCCGGGCGACCTCGACCAGCAGCCGATCGCCGGTGGTGTGCCCGAGGGCGTCGTTGACGGTGCGGAACCGATCGAGGTCGAGCAGGAACAGGGCCAGCCGCCACTCGTGCCGGTGCGATCCGCCGGCTACCCACTCGACCACCGAGGTCTGCAGCGCGCGCCGGTTGGGCAGCCCGGTCAGCGCGTCTACCCGGGAGGCCCGCTCGCACTCCCCGGTGGACCGGACCATGTGATGCACGGCGTGCAGCGCGAGCAGGACGAGGGGAACCAGCACCAGCCCGACCTGCGCGGCGGCGAGCACGACGGGCCCGAGTAGCAGCAGTGCGGAGGTGGCGAACAGCTCCGGCCCCCAGCGCAGCACCCGCCGCCTGCGCCCGGCGGCGGACCAGCGGGCGATGACGGCGTCGATACCGTGGCGGAAGAGGATCCACACGGCGGCCGCGGCGACGGTCAGCAGCGCATCGTCCCAGCCCGGTTCGGCCCCGAAGTGCAGCCCGGCGAATGCGGCCACCGCGGCGGCACCGGCCAGTGCGACGGCGTGCTGAAGCGCGAGGTGCAGGACGCGCCGGGCGGGCTGCCGCATCCGTACGCCGGCGACGGCCACCGCGGCCAGCTGCACGGCGACGGCGGGCACGAATCCCCAGGCGAAGACGATGCCGAAGGTGAAACAGATGGACGGCGGGATCATCGAGCCGGCCCGCCGGTCGGCGACGACATAGGGCCGCGCGTCGACCGCTAGGGCGAGCACGGCCATGACCCAGAACCCGGTCGGCAGCTCCGCGAAGACCCCGGGCAGCGCGGCCCACAGTGCGAGATCGACGAGCAGCGCACCGCCGACGGCGACGACCGCGCCCCGCCGGGCCGGGACGGACCACCCGGCGTCGCGGGCCGCGGCGGCCCGGCGCGGCCAGCCCCGCCGGCCCCCGCCGCCGATTCGCCGTTCACCGAACCGGCCGCCGGCCGCCGGCCCGTCCTTACGCCGGCCTCGCCCGCGACCGCCATTCGGGCGTGAGACGTCGGCCGGGTGAGCGCGCTCGTGGTCGGCCGCGTGGCCGGCCTCCGCGGGCGAGCCGTCCCCCGGCTGCCCTTCGCCCGGCATGGAGCTGCGCTGCTGTGCGGCATCCATGCGACCTCCACGGTGGTGTCGACCGAACGATCTTCCTCACCATAGATCCACATAGACAAAACTACGCGAAACAGACTCGCCGTTACCAAATCGGCATATCCGCCGGAACGCGGAACCCTCGGAACTTCACCCTTTGGGGTGCCTAACCCGCCGCCTCGTCCGCCGGCTTGGCCGCGGCCTTCCGCTTCGGTTCCCTGACCGGCTCCTCCGCGATCTCGGCCACCTCGCGGGCCGCCTCCGGGCCCTCCGCCAGCAGCACCGCGAAGCCCGCCTCGTCCAGCACCGGCACCCGCAGCGACAGGGCCTTGTCGTACTTGCTGCCCGGGTTGTCGCCCACCACCACGAAGGCGGTCTTCTTCGACACCGAGCCGCTCACCTTGCCGCCCCGGCCCATCACGGCCTCGGACGCCTCGTCACGGGTGTGCGTGGAGAGCGTTCCGGTCACCACGACCGTCATGCCCGCGAGCGGGCGCGGGCCGGTGTCGGTCCGCTCCTCCGCCATCTTCACGCCGGCCTCGCGCCACTTGCGGACGATCTCGCGGTGCCAGTCCACCGCGAACCACTCGCGCAGGCTCTCCGCGATCGTCGGGCCCACGCCGTCCACTGCGGACAACTCCGCGATCCGGTCCTGCTCGATCGCGGCCTCGATCGCCTCCATCGAGCCGAACTCGAGGGCCAGCGCCCGGGAGGCCGTCGGGCCAACGTGCCGGATCGACAGCGCAACCAGCACCCGCCACAGCGGCCGCTGCTTGACCTCCTCAAGGTTCTCGAGCAGCTTCGCCGCGTTGCTGCCCAGGCTGCCGTCCATGTTGACGAAGAACGGCGAGCGCAGCAGGTCGTCGGCGGTCAGGCCGAAGAGGTCACCCTCGTCGGTCAGCACACCGGACTCGAACAACGCCCGGGCCGCCTTGTAGCCCAGCACCTCGATGTCGAGGGCGTCGCGGCCCGCCAGGTAGAACAGGCGCTCGCGCAACTGGCCCGGACAGTGCCGGGCGTTGGGGCACCGGATGTCGATGTCGCTCTCCTTGGCGGGAGCGAGCGCCGTGCCGCACTCGCGGCACTCGGCCGGCATGACGAAGGGGTGCGCGCTGTCCGGCCGCAGGTCCATCACCGGGCCGAGCACCTCGGGGATCACGTCGCCGGCCTTACGCAGCACCACGGTGTCGCCGATCCACACGCCCTTGCGCTCGACCTCGCGGGCGTTGTGCAGCGTCGCCTGCGCCACGGTGGAACCGGCCACCCGCACCGGCTCCAGCACCGCGAACGGGGTCACCCGGCCCGTCCGCCCGACGTTGACGTCGATGTCGAGCAGCTTGGTGGTGACCTCCTCCGGCGGATATTTGAAGGCGATCGCCCAGCGCGGCGCGCGGCTCGTCGAGCCGAGCCGGCCCTGGATGGCGACCGAGTCCACCTTGACGACCACGCCGTCGATCTCGTGCTCGACGTCGTGGCGGTGCTTGCCGTAGTAGGCGATGTAGTCGCGCACCTCGGCCATCGACCCGACCAGCCGCCACCGGTCGCTGGTCGGCAGCCCCCAGGACTTCAGCGCCGCATAGGCGTGTGACTGCGAATCGGGCCGGAACCCCTTGCGGGCGCCGATGCCGTGCACGACCATGCGCAGGCCCCGCGACGCGGTGATCCTCGGGTCCTTCTGCCGCAGGCTGCCGGCGGCGGCGTTGCGCGGGTTGGCGAACGGCGCCTTGCCCTGCTCGACGAGCGACGCGTTGAGGTCGGCGAACGCGGATGCCGGGAAGTAGATCTCACCGCGCACCTCGAGCAGTTCGGGCGGGTCGTCGCCGGTCAGCCGCTCGGGGATCTCACGGATCGTGCGGACGTTGGAGGTCACGTCCTCGCCCGTGCGGCCGTCGCCGCGGGTCGCGCCGCGGACCAGGCGGCCCTTCTCGTAGGTGAGGTTGATCGCCAGGCCGTCGACCTTGAGCTCGCAGAGGAACTGCACCGGCCCGCCCGCGTCCCGCTCGGTGCGCTCGGACCAGGTGGCCAGCTCGGCCTCGTCGAAGACGTTGTCGAGCGACATCATGCGCTCGGCGTGCTCGACCGGGGTGAACAGCGTGGAGAACGAGCCGCCGACGTTCTGCGTCGGGGAGTCGGGGGTGCGCAGCGCCGGATAGCGGGTCTCGAGCTCCTCGAGCTCGCGCAACAGCTTGTCGAACTCGGCGTCCGCGATGGTCGGCGAGTCGAGCACGTAGTAGCGGTACTGATGGCCTCGCAGCTCGTCGCTGAGCTCGGCATGGCGGGTGCTGGCCTCGGAGGTCGGCTCGCTGCCGGCCGCGGCAACCTGCTCGGCGGTCGGCCGGCCCTCCGCGATCTGCTCGGCGGCGACGGCCGGCTCCGCTTCGACAGACTGCTTCTCAGACACCGCAAAGACCTCCGTGTTCGTCCCTCTACCCCGGCACGTTAGTCGCCCGGTCCGACAAGACCGCCGACGCGCTGCCGCGCCCGCGGCCCCGGCCACACCCGGCGCGAGGTAATCGAGTGGAGAACGACCGGACCGAGGCCGGAGACTTCGAGGATGTCACCACCGCAAACAGCTTTGATCGTGCCCGTACCGCAGGTGGAGCAGGCCGTTGGCCGCTGGCGTGCGGTGCTGGACAGGGCCGCGGGCTGGGGTGTGCCGGCACACGTCACCGTTCTGTACCCGTTCCTCGCGCCCGAGGACCTCGACGAGCAGACGCTGACCGCCGTCGCCGAGGTCCTCGCGTCCGTCCCGCCGTTCACGACCGAGTTCGCACACGTCCGGTGGTTCGGCGACACCGTGGTCTGGCTGGCGCCCTCCCCGGACCGGCCGTTCCGCGCGCTCACCGACGCGATCTGGCAGCGCTTTCCCCAGGCACCGCCCTACGCGGGCGCGCACACCGACGTCGTGCCGCACCTGACCATCGGCCATGACGCACCGAGACGGGCCCTGGCCGAAGCCGCCGACGCGGTCGCCGCGTCGCTGCCGATCCGCGCACCCGTCGACGTGGTCCGCCTCATCGCCGGTACGCCACGACCCGACGGCTGGCACACCATCCGCGAGTTCCCGATCGGCGGGTAGGCGGCGGCACGCTCACCAGACCAGGCAGAACGGGTGACCGACCGGGTCGGCGTACACCCGGAAGCCGGCACCGCCGCCGTCCAGGCGCTTGGCGCCGGCCGCCAGCACCCGCCGCTCCGCCTCCTCGATGTCGTCCACCCGCACGTCCAGGTGGTACTGCTGCGGCCGGTTCCGGTCCGGCCAGTCCGGCGGGAGGAGATCGGGTGCCTTCTGGAACGCCAGGCTCGGCGCGTCCGAGTCGGTCCGGATGGTCACCCGGTCGGCCTCGTCGCGGACGACGTGCATGCCGAGGAGCTCGCGGTAGAAGTCGGCGAGGGCACGGGGATCGGGGCAGTCGATGACGACGGCGTCCAGACGTCCAATCATGAGTGCATGATGCCCGGCCGGACCCGGCGAATTCGCCGGAATCGTCAGACTTCGGCCAGACGGCGACCGGCGTCGCGGCAGGCCTTCAGCACCGCGCGCACGTAGGACGGCGAGGCGCCGGCTAGGCCGCAGGCGGGAGTGACCACGACCTGCCCGGGCAGCCGCGCCGCGGGGAAGCCGAGCCGGCTCCACAGTGTGCTCACCCGCTCCGCGATCTTCGCCGACGTCGGCGGGGCCGCGCCGGGCGCCGGGCGCGTGGCGACGGCCCCGGCGAACAGGCCGAGGCCGGCCTCGAGTGCCTCACCGAGCGGATCGAGATCTTTGATCATGCCCAGGTCGAGCGCGACGGCCGCGGCCCCGGCGTCCCGCACGACCTGCAACGGTACGGCCGGAGCACAGCAGTGCACGATAACCGGCACCCCGACGGCCTGCACGACGGTACGCAGCGCGCCGGCGGCGCTGGAGCCCTCGACGGCCCGGTACGCACTCAGCCCGCTCTCGGTCGGTATGTGTCCGTCGAGGACCGCCGGCAGCGACGGCTCGTCGAGCTGGACCAGCACGGACGCGCGCGGAAGGCGCCGGCGCACATCGGCGACGTGCCGACGCAGCCCCTCGGCAAGCGAGTCCGTGAGGTCGCGCACGGCGCCGGGGTCGCGCAGCATGCGCCCGCCGATCGGCAGCTCGAGGCTCGCGGCCAGGGTCCACGGCCCGGCGGCCTGCACCTTGATCGGTCCGGCGTAGCGGTCGGCCTGCTCGGTGAGCTGATCGAGATCGCGTTCGAACAGGTCGGCGATGCGGCGCTGGTCCCGGCCCGGGCGCGGCGCCATCTGCCAGCGCCCGACGTAGAGCTGGACGGGCAGCTCGACCAGCAGGCCCGCGGTGCGCCCGATCATGTCGGCGCCCGGCCCACGATCCGGCAGCTCGGCGAGGTGCGGCAGGTCGGGCAGCTCGCCCAGGATCAGGCGCTGTGCCTCGGAGATGTCGGTGCCGGGCAGCGAGCCGAGCCCGGTGGCCGCGCCGGACGGCCAGGGGAAGTCAGGCACCGTGCTCCGGCCCGGCCCCGCCGGGGCCGGCCGTCGCCCGGCCCGCGGAGACCGGGTCGCCCGGCTCGTCACCGGGTGCCGCGGCGCCGGCGGCGATCGTCGCCGAACCGAGCACGATGTCGCCGGCCGGATCCGGGCGGTAGGCGACGATGGCCTGTCCGGCCGCGACTCCCCGGGCCTGCGTGTGCAGCCGCGCCCGCAGGCCGTCCGGGCCGACGGTCACCAGGGCCGGGACCACGTCGCCGTGCGCGCGCAGCTGCACCTCGCACTCGACGGGCGTCGGCTCGCCGTGCCAGATCGGCCGGGTGGCCGTCACCAGGTCGACCGCGAGGTCCTCGCGGGGGCCGACCGTGACCGTGTTGGTCTTCGGGGTGATCGACAGGACGTAGCGCGGGCGGCCGTCGGGCGCCGGCACCCGCAGGTCCAGGCCCTTGCGCTGGCCGACCGTGTAGGAATACGCGCCGGCGTGCCGGCCGAGGACGGCTCCCGTGCGGGAGTCGACGATGTCGCCCGGCGCCTCGCCCAGGCGGGCGGCCAGGAAGCCACGGGTGTCACCGTCGGCGATGAAGCAGATGTCGTGCGAGTCCGGCTTGTCGGCGACGGCGAGGCCGCGCTCGGCGGCCTCCTCGCGGACCTGCGTCTTGGTCGAGTCGCCGAGCGGGAAGACCGCTCGGTCGAGCTGGGCGCGGGTCAGGACGGCCAGCACGTATGACTGGTCCTTGGCCATGTCGACGCTGCGCCGCAGCAGGCCGTCGGCGCCGAGCCGGGCGTGGTGGCCGGTGACGACCGCGTCGAAGCCCAGTGCGACGGCGCGGTCCAGGACCGCGGCGAACTTGATCTTCTCGTTGCAGCGCAGGCAGGGGTTCGGGGTGCGGCCGGCCGCGTACTCGGCGACGAAGTCGTCGACGACGTTGTCGTGGAACTGTTCGGCCATGTCCCACACGTAGAACGGGATGCCGATCACGTCGGCGGCCCGCCGCGCGTCCCGGGAGTCCTCGAGCGTGCAGCAGCCCCGCGCGCCGGTCCGATAGGTCTGCGGATTCCGCGCCAGCGCCAGGTGCACACCGGTCACGTCGTGACCCGCGTCACGGGCGCGCGCGGCAGCGACCGCGGAGTCGACCCCGCCGGACATGGCTGCTAGCACTCGCACGCCCGCAAGCCTATCCGCCGCGACCGGCGGCACCCACCGCGCCCGCCACCAGCGGCCGGACCGCCGCGGCGGCGGGCACTGCGTTCCCGGGGCGGCGACGCCGGCCGGGCGGCGCGAACCGCGCCGGGACGACCGGGGAGCAGGTCAGCGGGGCGTTTTCCACGCGGTCGCGCGGCGGGCGCGCTCGACCGCTCCCGGCAGCGCCGCGAGCAGCGCGTCGATGTCGGCGGCCGTCGACGTGTGGCCCAGCGTGAAGCGCAGCGACGAGCGGGCCCGGTCGTTGTCCGCACCCATCGCCAGCAGCACGTGCGAGGGCTGCGCCACCCCCGCCGAGCACGCCGAACCCGTCGAGCAGGAGATTCCCTGTGCGTCGAGGAGCAGCAACAGCGCGTCGCCCTCGCATCCGGGGAACGAGAAGTGCGCGTTGCCCGGCAGGCGGTCGGTCGTCGCGCCGTTGTACACCGCGTCCGGCACCGCCGCCCGTACCCGTTCCACCAGCTCGTCGCGGAGGGCGGCGACCCGGGCCGCGCACTCCTGCTGGGTCTTGACCGCGGCCTCGACCGCGACCGCGAAGGCCGCCACCCCCGGGGTGTCCAGCGTCCCGGAGCGCACGTCGCGCTCCTGGCCACCGCCGTGCAGCAGCGGGGTCGCGACGACGTCGCGGCCGAGCAGCAGCGCGCCCACCCCGACCGGGCCGCCCAGCTTGTGGCCGGTGAGGGTCAGTGCCGCGGCGCCGCTCGCGGCGAAGTCGACCGGAACCTGGCCGACCGCCTGCACCGCGTCGGTGTGGAACGGAATGCCGGCCCGCGCGGCGAGCCGGGCCAGCTCGGCCACCGGCTGGATCGTGCCGACCTCGTTGTTCGCCCACTGGGTGCTGATCACCGCGATCTCGTCGCCGTGCTCGGCGAGCAGGTCGGCCAGCGACTCCGGGTCCACCCGGCCGGCCTCGTCCACCGGCAGCCAGCTGACGTCGGCGCCCTCGTGTGTGCCGAGCCAGTCGACCGTGTCGAGCACCGCGTGGTGTTCGACCGCGGACGCGACCACCCGGTTGCGGCGCGGGTCGCCGCTCCGCCTGGCCCAGTAGATGCCCTTGGCCGCCAGGTTGTCGCTCTCGGTGCCGCCGCTGGTGAAGATCACCTCTGACGGGCGGGCGCCGAGCACCGCGGCGATGCGCTCGCGGGACTCCTCGACCAGCCGGCGGGCGCACCGGCCGGCAGCGTGTAGCGACGACGGGTTGCCGACCTCGCGGGCGGCCTCGACATATGCGTCGAGCGCTTCGGCGAGCATCGGCGTGGTCGCCGCGTGATCCAGGTAGGCCATCAACGTGAAGCTTATGCCTTGAGCCGTCAACCGAAACGGCCCGGATGGATGGAGCGCGAAACGGCCCGGCGGAAGCATCCGCCGGGCCGTGGGAAACCTGTCGCCTACCTGCGCTTGCGGATCTCGTCGTCGGCCTGCGGCACGACCTTGAACAGGTCGCCGACCACGCCGAAGTCGGCGAGCTCGAAGATCGGGGCCTCGGGGTCCTTGTTGACCGCGACGATCGTCTTCGAGGTCTGCATGCCTGCCCGGTGCTGGATCGCGCCGGAGATGCCCAGGGCGACGTACAGCTGCGGGGAGACGGTCTTGCCGGTCTGACCCACCTGGAACTGGTGCGGGTAGTAGCCCGAGTCGACCGCCGCGCGGGAGGCGCCGACGGCGCCGCCGAGCAGGTCGGCCATCTCCTCGACCAGCTTGAAGTTGTCGGCGTTGCCGACGCCGCGGCCGCCGGAGACGACGATCGACGCCTCGCTGAGCTCGGGGCGGGAGCCCTTCTGCTCGGCGACCCGCTCGACGACCCGGGTCAGCTTGTCGGCGTCGGTCGCGGTGACCTCGAGCGTGGTGACGGCCGGGGTGGCCGGCGCCGGCTCGGGGGTGATCGAGTTCGGGCGGATGGTGATGATCGGCAGGCCCTTGGTGACCTTGGACTTGACGATCGTGGAGCCGGCGAAGACGACCTGGGTCGCGGTGCCGTCCGCGGCCACCTCGACCGCGTCGGTCAGCAGACCGTTGTCGAGCTTGACCGCGAGCCGGCCGGCGATCTCCTTGCCCTCCTGGGTCGAGGCGAGCAGCACCGCGGCGGGCTGGACCTGCTTGACCAGCTCGGCGACGGCGGTGGCCTTCGACGCCACGAGGTAGCCGTCGATCTCCTCGCCCTCGCCCGAGTAGATCTTCTCGGCGCCGAACTCGCCGAGCTTGGCGGCGAACTGCTCGGTGGCGCCGGCGCCGCCGAGCACGACCGCCGAAACGGAGCCCAGCGTGCGGGCGATGGTCAGCATCTCGAGCGTGACCTTCTTGACGCCGGCGGCCTGGGAGGCCTCGACGACGACCAGTACTTCAGCCATGGTGTGAGCCCCTCTCAGACGAACTTCTCGGCGGCGAGGTACGCGACGAGCTGCTCGCCGCCCGTACCCTCGTCAGTGATCTTGGTGCCGGCCGAACGCGCCGGCCGCCTCGCGAACTCGACCACCGCGGAGGTCGCGCCCGCGGTGCCCACCTCGTCGGCGGAGACGCCCAGGTCGGCGAGCGACAGGGTCTGCACCGGCTTCTTCTTCGCGGCCATGATGCCCTTGAAGGAGGGGTAGCGGGGCTCGTTGATCGTGTCCCACACGCTGACGACGGCCGGGGTGGCCGCGGTGACGACCTCGTAGCCCTCGTCGGTCTGCCGCTCGGCGGTCAGCTGGCCGCCGTCGACGGTGAGCTTGCGGGCGCCGGTCAGCGCCGCGATGCCGAGGCGCTCGGCCAGCATGTGCGGCATGACCTGCACGCGGCCGTCGGTCGACTCGGCGCCGCAGAGCACCAGGTCGGCGCTGAGGGTGCCCAGCGCGGCGGCGAGGACCTTGGAGGTCGCGACGGCGCAGGACCCGCGCAGCGCGTCGTCCTGTACGTGCACGGCCTTGTCCGGGCCCATGGAGAGGGCCTTGCGGATCGACTCGGTGGCGCGCTCGGGGCCCATCGTCAGGACGGTCACCTCGCCACCGTGCGCCTCCTTGATCTTCAGCGCCTCCTCGATGGCGTACTCGTCCATCTCGTTGATGACGTTGTTCGCCGAGGCACGCTCGACGGTGTTGTCACCCGCGCTCAGGGTGCGCTCAGCACCGGAGTCGGGTACCTGCTTGACCAGTACGACGATGTTCATCGCGCTTCGACGACCCTCCTGTTGATGGACGCACGCCTGCAGTCTGTCCCCTCCGGATGTTACCCGTCAGTAGCTTATGGGTCTCCACCACCGAGAGTGACTCACCTCACCCGGAGCCGCCGCAAGATCGCTACAGTCGGATCAAGGGGGTACCAGGACATGTCCGGCCAAATTACTGCTGTTTCGCACGCGTTACCCGCGCGCTCGCCCCATCCTCTCCCACCGCACCGGCCGACCGGGCCGGAGGGAGCCTGGTGCACCTGTGGACGTACCCGGGAGTCCTGCGTCAGCACGGAGGTGCGCAGGCTGTGGGCGGCCTCCCCGGCCCGCCTTCTTGACCTCCCTGGTCGATAATCGGCGACGTGCTCGCCCAGTGGTTCAACCCGCAGAAGACCCCGATGGCCGGCGAGAAGCCGGACTACCGCTTCTCGCTTGCCAATGAGCGCACCTTCCTGGCCTGGATCCGGACCGCCCTGGCGCTGCTGGCCGGCGGGCTCGCGTGCGCACAGTTCCTGCCGCCGCTGCCCATCCCACACCTGCGCGAGGGCATCGCGGTGGCGCTGCTGCTGCTCGGCGGCGTGGTCGCGCTGCGGGCCGTTGACCACTGGGCGCGTACGGAGCGGGCCATGCGGCTCGGCACCGACCTGCCGAAGTCCCGGTTCCCGGCGGTGCTGGCCCTGATCGTGGCGCTCGGCGCGCTGCTGCTCGTCGTCGCCGTGCTGATCAAAGCGTTCTCGTGAACCCGGACCCCGGCGCCTCCGCGGAGCGGACCCGCCTGGCCTGGCGGCGCACCGGGCTGTCGGCGACCGCGGTGGCGCTGCTGGCGACCCGGCCGGCCTTCGCGCCCGGAGCGGGCACCTGGACGTTCCTCGGCGCGGGGGCCGCGATGGCGCTCTGGGCCGCCCTGATCGGCCTCGCCTACCGGCGGGCGCGGGGCCTCAACGCACTCCCGCCGCGGCCCGGACGGCGCACAGTCACCGCGTACGCGGCGCTCACCGTGTGCCTCGCGGTGCTCGGCGCCGCGCTTGTCATGCTCTGATCGTCGCCGTTCGGGTTGCGGCGCGTCATCATTGCCTAATGGTCCGGTTGTTCGTCCTCCTGGCTGCGGTGCAGCTCGTGCTCCTGGTGCTCGCGCTCATCGGCGCGCTGTCGGCCGATCGGGTACGCAACATGCCGCGCGCGCTCTGGCTGCTCGTCATCCTGCTGATCCCCCTGCTCGGCCCCCTCGCCTACTTCGCCTGGGGACGGCCGGTCCCGCCGCCGCGCGAGGGCGGCCCGATCCGCACGCGCGGTCCCCGCCCGACCTCGCCGGACGACGATCCGGACTTCCTCCGCTCGATGGACACCGAACGGTCGCGCCGCGAACGCGAGCTGCTGGACCAGTGGGAACGCGAGCTGGAGAAGAACGACGAGTGACCGGGGTCAGGCCAGGTTGGACGACCTGGGGTACGCGTCCGCCGGGTCGGTCAGCACGTTGACCAGGTACGGGACGCCGGCGTCGAAGGCACGCTCCAGCGCCGGGCCGAGATCGGAAGACTTCTCCACCGTCTCGCCGGCACCGCCGAGCGCCTCGACCACGTGGTCGTAGCGCAGTCCGGGCTGCAGATCCGCGGCGACGTCGTAGCCGTACATGGCCTGCATCGGGTGTTTCTCGAGGCCCCAGATGCCGTTGTTGCCGACCACGATCACCACGGGCAGCTTCTGCCGGGCCAGTGACTCGGCGTCCATCAGCGAGAAGCCGGCCGCGCCGTCGCCCATGAGGACGCAGATCTGCCGGTCGGGGTAGGTGACCCTGGCACCCATGGCGTAGCCCATGCCGGTGCCGAGGCAGCCGTACGGGCCGGGGTCGAGCCAGGTGCCGGGCTGGGCGGGCTCGAGGTAGCGGCCGGCGTAGGAGACGAAGTCGCCGCCGTCGCCGATGGTGACCGCGTCCGGGGCCAGCACCTTGCGCAGCTCGCCGTAGACCCGGGCGGGCTTGATCGGATCGCTCTCCGCGGCCATCGCCTCGGCGTCGCGGGCCTTGCCGGCGTCCTCGGCGACGCGCAGGCCGTCGATCCACCCGCTGTGGTCCGCGCGCGGGCCGGTGTGGTCGGCCAGCGCCGCGAGGATCAGCCGCAGGTCGCCGGCCGGCGAGACGGCGGTCTCGACGTGGCCGGCGCGCTGGGTCGGCGCGTCGACGATGTGCACGACCCGCGCGGCGCCGAACTCGCCGAAGCCGAGCCGGAAGTCGAGCGGCGTGCCGATGACGGCGACGACGTCGGCACCGTCGAGCGCGGGGCGCCGGGCCCGGGCGAAGGCGAGCGGGTGGCCCGGCGGCAGCGCCCCGCGGCCCATGCCGTTGGCGAAGACCGGGATCTGCAGCGCCTCGGCGGCGGCCCGCAACTCGGCGATCGCGTTGCCGCCCCACACGTCGGAGCCGGCGATGATGACCGGGCGCTCGGCGGCGGCCAGCAACTCGGCGGCCCGGGCGACGTCGCCCGGATCGGGCTCGACGACGGGGATCTCGGGAGCGCCGGGCGCGGCGACGTCCTCGCTGGAGAAGAGCACCTCGAGCGGCAGGTCGAGGAAGGCCGGACCGCGGTGCGCGGTCAGGGCCGCGGTCAGCGCCCTCGCCACCTCGGCGGGGATCTGGTCGGTGCCGGCGACCGTGGCGGCGTACTTGGTGACGGGCGCGACCAGCGGGACATGGTCGATCTCCTGCAGGCTGCCGGAGCCCCAGCGGAAGGCGGGCGCCCTGCCGCCCATCACCAGCACCGGGGAGGCGTTGAAGAAGGCGCTGGTCAGGCCGGATATGCCGTTGGTCACACCGGGACCGGCGGTGAGGACGGCCAGGCCCGGGCGGCGCTGAAGCTTGGCGACGGCCTCGGCGGCGAAGACGGCCGACTGCTCGTGCCGCACGTCGTAGATCGGGAACCCGGCCTTGTGCGCGGCGTCGTAGAGCGGGAAGACGTGCCCGCCGGAGAGGGTGAACATCTCCGTCACGCCGTACGCCCGCAGCGCCGCCAGCGCCAGTTCCCCGCCGTGGCCCTCGATCATTTCCGACATGCCAGCTCCCGCCGCTCGGTCCTCGTCAGCACGCTACCGGGACCGGTGGGAAAAGATGAGCCAGACTCACCCTCTGAGGCGGTCGAACTCCTCCAGCAGGAGCTCCACCGCCGCGTCCATCGGCACCCCGGCGCTGACGCCGTACGCCGCCACCAGCGCGACCACCGGCACCGTGACCAGGAAGATCACGCTCAGGAAGACCTGGAGGAAGCGCAGCACGCCGCCGGTTCGCCGCCGGCGCGGCGCGGCCGGCCGGGCCGCGGGCGGCGAGTCCCACCGGGCGGTGGGTGCCGGGCGGGCGCCCGCCCCGGGCCGCGCCGACGGCGAGACCGGCCGCGAGGAGACCGCGGAGGGCGACACGGGCCGCGAGGCCGCGGGCGCGGACCGCGTCCGGGATGCGGCCGCGACCGGGCCGGGCCGCTTCGCCTTCTTCGTGGCCCCCCGCTCCGGGGCCGGCGCCGGCGAGCTGGGCCGGGCGGCGGCGGCCGAACCGGCGGCCGAGCCCGCCGGGGTGTTCTGGAGGGCGTGTACGTCCCACGACGGCTCGGAGGCGACCGTCTGGTCCGGGTCCGGCACCCAGTGCTGCTGCGCGTCCGGCCACGGATCGACGGCCGGCGGCGGGAGGCCCGGCGCGGGCTTCGCCGACGGCACCGTGTCCATGTCGTCGACCGAGGCCGCCACCCGGGGCGGCGGCGCGACCGGGTTGTTGCGGGAGACCAGGCGCATCTCGGCAGTCGGGCCCGGTGCGGCCGGCTCCGTCGCGAGCAGCGCGGCGTCCGCCAGGATGCTGCCCTCCGCGACCACCAGTTCGGGCTGCTCGATGGCGACCGGCGCCTCGCCCAGCTCCCGGTGCAGCAGCGTCGCCACCAGCGGGATCCGGCTCGCGCCGCCGACCAGGAAGACCCCGGCCAGGCGCCCGTCCGGCAGGTCGGCCCAGTTCAGCAGGTCCCGGGTGACCCGGACGGTCTGGTCGAGCAGCGGCCGGGCCAGCTCCTCGAGCTCATCCCGGGTCACGTGCAGTTCGAGGTCGAGCAGCGGCACCACCACGTCGGCGGACTGGATCCGCGACAGTCGCTCCTTGACGATCCGCACGTCGTCCCAGAGCTGCTGCTTGGCGCGCCGGTCCTCCAGCGTCTCCGGCTCGGACAGGCGCTGCCAGACGGCCGCGTCCCGCTCGGCGACCTGCTTGCCGATGTGCTCGACGATCGCCGCGTCCACGTCCAGGCCGCCGATGTCGTCGCGGCCGTCGACGGCCAGGACCTCGAAGCCCTCCGCGGTGCGCGCCACCACGCTCACGTCGAAGGTGCCGGCGCCGAAGTCGTGCACCACCACGACGGACCCGATCGGCACCTCACGGCCGAGCACCTCGGCGAAGTAGGTGGCCGCGGCGACCGGCTCGGCCACCAGGCGGACCCGCTCGAGCCCGGCGATGGCGGCGGCCTCGGCGAGCAGGCCGCGGCGGGTCGCTCCCCAGGTCGCCGGGCAGGTCAGGGTCGTCTCGGGGCGTACCGGGCCGACCGCGCGGTGCCACTCGTCGGCCACCCGCACCAGCACCGCCGCGATCAGGTCGACGACCGGCAGCTCCTGGTCGCCGAGCAGCACGAGGCCGTCGTCGATGCGGCGCTTCGGGTTCGGCTCGAAACGGGCCGGGTCGCGCCGGGCGCTGTGCACGGCGTCGCGGCCGACGGCGAGGCTCCCGCTGGGCTCGGCGTACACGGCCGACGGCAGCAGCGGGGAGCCGTCGACGAGGATCGGCCGCGCCCGCCCGTCGGGCCAGCGGGCCACCGCGACGGTGTTCGAGGTGCCGAAGTCGACGCCGAGAGAGTGCCGACCCGCTTCGATGGACATGCGCGCCAGTGTAGGCCCGGCCGGGAAGTAGATGATCTGGCTACTCGAGCCGCCAGCGCAGGTCACCGTCGCGGCCGCGCACGCAGCGCACGGCCCGGCCGTCGGCGGTCCGGCCGGCCGCGCCCTCGACGTCGCACCGGTCCCTGACCCGGACCGGCCCCTGGGTCTCGTCGTCCTCGGCAGACGGCGTGGGCAGCGGCGCCAACCCCGGCGGCGACGTGACGGTCGCCGGCGGGGCGGGCGGGACCGCGGCGGTCGCGGGCGGCGCGGGCGGCGGCGCGGGCGGCGTGCGCGTCCCCGCGGGCGAGGGCGGGCGCGATGCCGCCCGCGTGGTCCCCGCGGGCCGGCGGGTCGTGAGCCTCGCCGAGGGGGCGGAGGAGCTGGGCGGGTTACTCGCGGACGGCGGCCCGGCCGGCGGCACCGGGAACTGCGGCCCGGCGGCACGGGCACCGGTCACCGCGTCGCCCCGGTCGCCGAACGTGACGAAACCGATGACCCCGCACAGCAGCGCCTGGCCGGTCACCAGCGCCACGGCGACCGCGACGGTGCGACGGACCGGGGTCACGCGCATGCCGGACATCGTCACAGAGAGGAACTTTATGGCAACAGATCGATATCCGCGAGATCCCCGTGTCCGTTTCTCGGTTGAGTCGCCTGCTCAGCGCCCGGTGAACTTCGGCTTGCGCTTCTCGACGAAGGCCGTGGTGCCCTCGATCCGGTCGTCGGTGGCGAAGAGGCCGGCGAACAGCTGGCTCTCCCACGCGAGCCCGGAGGCGAGGTCCGTGTTCAGGCCGCCGTCGATCGCCAGCTTCGCGGCGCGCAGGGCCAGGGCCGGCCCGTTCAGGTACGGCTTGACCAGCTCGGCCGCGCTCGAGTACACATCGGCGGCCGGCACGACGCGGTCGGCGAGCCCGATCCGCAGGGCCTCCTCGGCGTCGACCATGCGGCCGGAGAAGATGAGGTCCTTGGCCTTGGCCGGGCCGATCAGCCGGGCGAGGCGCTGGGTGCCGCCGGCGCCCGGGATGATGCCCAGCCGGATCTCCGGCTGGCCGAGCTTGGCGTCGTCCGCGACGACCCGCCAGTCGCAGGCCAGGGCGAGCTCGCATCCGCCGCCGAGCGCATAGCCGGTGATCGCCGCGACGACCGGCTTCGGGATCCGGGCGACCTCGTCGAACGCGCTCGACAGTGCCGTGGCGCGGACGGTCATCTCCTGGAACGTCGTGCTGGTGAACTCGGTGATGTCGGCACCGGCGGCGAAGACCTTCTCCCCGCCGTACACGATCACGGCCCGGACGTCGGCGTCGGCGGTCGCGGCCCGCGCGGCCTCCCGGAGCTCCTCCTGAACCTGGGTGTTCAGGGCGTTCATCGGTGGCCGCTCGAGCCGGATCGTGCCGATGCCGCCGCTGGTCTCCAGTCGCACGAACTCACCCACGCGCTTGCCTCCCTAGCGATCGTTCAGACAGCTGACAGCGTAAGGCCCACGGCCGCGGGTAAGTACCATTGCACCGAGGGAGGGGTGATGATCACCTACTACCGGGACCCGGACGTGCTTGTGACGTCGACCGGAGTCCGGATGGGCGGGCGCGACTACCGGCTCGGCGACCTGGCGCAGGTCTGGCACCGCCGCGGCCGCCGGTCGTGGAGCGCGGTGGCCGGTCGCGGCGCCCTCGCCATCGCGATCATCACGCCGGTCGTCATCGGCGCCCTGGGCGTCCTCGTCGCCCTGGTCATCGACGCGTCGACCGCGACGACGATCGCGCTGGCCGGCGGCGGTGTCCTCATCGGCCTGGCCGCCGCACCCCTGGCCGACGTGCTCCTCGAGTTCGTCGACCGCTCCTACGACCGGGGCAGCCGCCGGCTGGAGATCTGGGCACAGGTCCGCGGCGGGAACGTCCTGCTGCTGGATACCACCGACCGGCAACGCTTCGGCCGGATCTACCGCGCCCTGCAGCGCGCCCTCGATCAAGACAACGTCCCACGCCGAACACCGGGAGCACGATGAAGAACGCACACCGCAGCGCGCTGGCGCTGGCCGGGCTGCTCGCCACCTCCGGCGTGCTGCACTTCGCACAGCCCAAGCCCTTCGACAGCATCGTGCCCCGCTCGCTGCCCGGCCGGCCGCGGACCTGGACCCAGCTCAGCGGCGCCGCCGAACTGGCCGTCGCCGCCGCGATCGTCAACCCCGGCACCCGGCGGCTCGGCGGCCTGGCCGCCGCCGCGCTCTTCGCCGGGGTGTTCCCCGCCAACGTCAAGATGGCGATCGACTGGCGGCACGCGTCACCCGCGCGCCGGGCCGTCGCATACGGCCGGCTGCCGCTGCAGGTGCCACTGGTCCTCTGGGGACTGCGCGTCGCCAGGCGGTGAAATTCCCGTAATCCGCCCCCGGGGCCGGCCGGTGACCGGCGACGATACGGGGACCATGAAGGCCACCCATGTGCCGCCGACCGGCGTGGAGCGCAAGCTCGGCGAGGACGAGCTGATCGTCACCAAGACCGACCCCCGCGGCTTGCTGACCTACACCAACGACGTCTTCCTGCGGATCTCCGCGCTGCGCGAGGACGAGGCGATCGGACAGCCGCACAACATCATCCGCCATCCCGACATGCCCCGGGCGGTCTTCAAGCTGCTCTGGGAGACGATCGGCAGTCGGCACGAGATCTTCGCGTACGTGCAGAACCTCGCCCTGGACGGCGCGCACTACTGGGTGCTGGCGCACGTCACGCCCTCTGTGGACGCGCAGGGCCGGCTGGTCGGCTACCACTCCAGCCGGCGACGCCCCGAGGAGGCCGCGGTCGCCGAGATCAGCCGGATCTACGCCGACCTGCGTGCCGAGGAGCGCCGCCACGACGCCGCGGCCGCCGGCCTCGACGCGTCCTGGGCGAAGCTGCAGCGGCTGCTCGACGACCGGGGGCAGACCTACGACGCGTTCGTCTGGTCGCTGACGAACGGGGCCATGCGATGAACGCCGAGACCCTGCGCCTGATCACAGAGGTCTGCGAGCGGGCCGCCGCGGGCGACTTCGAGGCCCGGGTGCCGCCGCTCGACGACTCCGCCGAGGCCCGGGACGCCCGGGCCGCGCTCAACCGGCTGCTCGACACCACGGACACCTTCGTCCGCGAGGCCGGAGCATCGCTGGCCGCGGCGGCCGAGGGGCGCTTCCACCGGCGCTTCCTGACCCGCGGCATGCGGGGCGCGTTCCGCGACGCGGCCGCACAGATCTCCCAGTCCACCGACGAGATGAGCCGGTCCGCGGACCGCCTCGCCGAGGCCGGGCGCTCCCGGGTGGCCCTCGCCGACGAACTCGAGAACGCCGTGCTCACCATCTCCGAGCAGGTGGCGACGGCCGCGACGGAGATGGGCGCCTCGGCGAACGGGCTGGCCGACTTCGCCCGCGACGCGGTCACCGAGGCCGAGCGGGGCGTCGAGACGGTCGGCTCGCTGCGCACCGCCTCCGACGAGATCCGCACGGCCGTCGATCTGATCAACTCGGTCGCGTCGCAGACCCGGCTGCTGGCCCTGAACGCGACGATCGAGGCGGCCCGGGCGGGCGAGGCGGGCCGCGGGTTCAGCGTGGTGGCCGACGAGGTCAAGAACCTGGCCAACGAGACCAGCAGCTCCAGCGAGGAGATCCTCGGCCAGGTCAACACCGTCCAGCAGGCGACGGCGCAGTCGGTCGGCGTGCTGGAGGCGGTGACCGCCAGCATCCGGGAGATGAGCGGCCTGGTGAACGGCATCGCGACCGCCGTCGACGGCGGCCAGGACTCCGGCACGGCCGGGCTGAGCCAGCTGGCCGAGGTCCTGCGCAACGAGGTGCACCGCTTCGTGACGATGGCCCGGCAGAGCTGACCGGGCCCAGCACACCTAGGTGTTGAGGGCGTAGAGCTCGTCGATCTCCGCGCGCGTCGGCAGCGCGTTGCTGGCGCCCACCTTGCGGACGCAGGCGGCGCCCGCCGCGTTCGCCCAGCGGACCGCGTCCACCAGGTCACGGCCCTCGCCCCAGGCCACGGCCAGCGCACCCGTGAACGCGTCACCGGCCGCGGTCGTGTCGACCACGTCGACCGTGCAGGCCGGGATCCGCTCGTCGGCGCCGTCGCGGTCGGCATACCAGGAGCCGGCGCCGCCCATGGTCAGCACCACCCGCGGCACGAGCGCCAGCAGCCCGGCGACGTCCGGCTCGGGCGAACCGGTGATCGCCCGTGCCTCGCTCTCGTTGACGACCAGCAGGTCCACCGCGGCGACGAGCTCCGGCGGCAACTCTCGGGCGGGCGCCGCGTTCAGGATCACCCGGGTGCCGCCCGCCTGCGCCGCCTGCGCGGCCGCCACCACGGTGTCCACGGGAATCTCCTGCTGGCAGACCAGCACGTCGCTCTCCGCGATGACCGCGGTCTCGGCCGCGCTCAGGCCCGCGAACGAGCTGTTCGCCCCCGGGCTCACGATGATCGAGTTCTCGCCGGCGCGGTCCACCATGATCACCGCAACGCCGGACGCGCCGTAGCTGGTACGCAGGTTCGCGGTGTCCACGCCGGACGCGTTGAGCCGGGCCTTGATCGTCACCCCGAACGCGTCGGAGCCGATCGCGCCCAGCATCGCGCACACCGCGCCGGCCCGGACCGCGGCAATGGCCTGATTGGCGCCCTTGCCGCCCGGCGTCATCACGAAGTCGTCGCCCAGCACGGTCTCGCCGGGCAGCGGCAGGCGGGCGGCGAGCCCGACCAGGTCCATGTTGGCGCTGCCGGCGACCACGACCCGGGGCGGGGAAACGGCCATCGTGGCGCCTCAGGCCGCCCGCGCCATGTACCGGTCGCCGTTGCGCTGTACCACCAGCGGCAGCCCGAACGTCTTGGACAGGTTGTCGGCGGTCAGCGTCTCGCCGAGCAGGCCCGCCGCGACGACGGTGCCCTCGCGCAGCAGCATCGCGTGGGTGAAGCCGGGCGGGATCTCCTCGACGTGGTGGGTGACCAGCACCAGGGCCGGGGCGTCCGGATCCTCGGCCAGCTCGGTGAGGCGCCCGATCAGGTCCTCGCGGCCGCCCAGGTCCAGCCCGGCGGCGGGCTCGTCCAGCAGCATCAGCTCGGGGTCGGTCATCAGCGCGCGGGCGATCTGGGTGCGCTTGCGCTCGCCCTCGGAGAGGGTGCCGAACTCGCGGTCGATCAGGCCGCCCATCCCCATCTGGTGCAGCAGCGCCCGGGCCCGGGCCTCGTCCTGCGGGTCGTAGCTCTCCCGCCAGCGGCCGACCACGGACCAGGCCGCCGTGACCACGACGTCGAGGACCCGCTCGGTCGGCGGCACCCGGTCGGCGAACTGACCGGTGCTGAGCCCGATCCGGGTACGCAGCTCGTTGATGTCCGTGCGCCCCAGCCGCTCGCCCAGCACCCAGGCGTTGCCGCGGGACGGGTGGATCCGGCCCGACGCGAGGTTCAGCAGCGTCGTCTTGCCGGCGCCGTTCGGCCCCAGGACGACCCATCGCTCGTCCAGCTCGACCTGCCAGCTGAGCCCGCGGAGCAGGAAGCTGCCGCCGCGGATCACGCTCACCCGGTCGAAGGAGATGACGGTGTCGTCGTCAGGTGGGGTGGGGGTGGGAGTCGCTGCCTCGAGCACGCGTCCATCCAACCATGCAGCTGCCGGGCGTTCCGACACCGAGCCCGGGGCGGGACCCGGCGGGACGTCCCCTCAGCCGGTGGTGGATCCGAAGACCTCGTCGCGGACGGATTCGAGGGCGGTCAGCAGGGCTCCGTTGAGTATCGGCTCGACGGCGACCTCGCTGATCACGACCTTGGGCGCGACCAGGGTGATGGCGGCGACCTCGCGCTCCACCCGCTCGGCCAGGGCGGCACCGCCGGCCTGGCTCACCTCGCCGGCCAGCACGACCAGCGGCGGGTCGAGGACGACGCAGGTGGCGGCGACGCCGAGGGCGAGCCGGCCGGCCAGTTCGTCCAGCATCGGCTCGCCCGCCGCGCCGGCGGCGACGGCCGCGCGCACCACGTCGGCGGACTCGGCGCCGCGGAAGCCGTACTTCCTGCCGATGGCCTTGGCGGCGTCCGAGGCGACCAGGGTCTGGAAGGCGCCCTTGGCGCCGCGCTTCGAGGCGTTGCGGGGGATCTCGGCGCCGGCGACCGGCAGGTAGCCGATCTCGCCCGCCGCGCCGGTGCTGCCCTGGTGCAGCCGGCCGCCGATGACGGTCGCGAGGCCGACGCCGCGGCCGACCCAGATCAGCACGAAGTCGTCGTGGCCCTTGGCGGCGCCGGTGTGCTGCTCGGCGATGGCGGCCAGGTTCACGTCGTTGCCGAAGACCACCGGCGTGCTCAGATCCTTGCGCAGCTCCGCGAGCAGGCCGCGGTGCCAGCGGGGCAGGTCGAAGGCGAACGAGACCTCGCTGGTCTGCGGGTCAACGAGGCCGGGGGTGCCGAGCACGACGCGGCGCACGGACGCCATGTCGGTGCCGCCGCGGCCGGCCGCCTCAACGACCGCGCTGTGCACCGCGCGCACCGGGTCGTCACCGTCCTGCGTCGACTGCTCGCTGCGGCCGACGACGTCGCCGGTGATGTCGGCGCAGGCCGCGATGACCCGGTCCGGCAGGACCTCGACACCGATGACGTGTGCGCTACCGGGAGCGACTGCGTACAGCTGCGCGTTCGGGCCGCGGCCGCCGGCCTGCTCGCCGACGCGGCGCACGAGCCCGCGCTCCTCGAGGCGCTCGACCAGCTGCGAGGCGGTGACCTTGCTCAGACCGGTCATCTCGCCGAGCTGCGCCCGGGTCAGCGGACCCTTCGTGAGCAGCAGTTCCAGCGCGGCGCGGTCGTTGAGCGCACGCAGCAACCGGGGTGTACCCGGAAGGCGGGTGGCAGCCATAACTACGTCCCCTAGTATTTAGGATTATTTCCTATTACATTATCGGCGCACATCAGGTAGCGGCAGCGTAACGGCCAGCACGCTCACCGGCCGTGCCCCATGTCCGATAGACGCCCGACGATCATGGCAGCTCGGCCGGCAGGATAACCAGAGCTGAACCGGGGAAGGAAACCATGCCGATCGACCCGGGCCTACGGCGGCTCGCGCTACGGACCCAGCTCGCCGCTTTTGCGGGGAAATCTGCCCCGGAGTGGGCGTTGCGCCTGCTCACCGAGGGGCTGGCCGGTCACACCCTCTTCGGCGCCAACGTCGCTGAACCGATACAGCTCGGCCGGCTCACCGACGAGCTGCGGGCCGCGCGGCCGGACGTGCTGATCGCGATCGACGAGGAGGGCGGCGACGTCACCCGCCTGGCCCACCTGACCGGCAGCCCCTATCCGGGCAACGCCGCGCTCGGCACCGTCGACGACCCGGACCTCACCCGTACGGTGTACGCGGCCGTCGGGTCCGACCTCGCCGCGGCGGGCATCAACCTCGATCTGGCCCCGACGGTCGACGTGAACACCGCGGACGACAACCCGATCATCGGCACCCGCTCGTTCGGTGCCGACCCGCTGCTGGTGGCCCGGCACGCCGCCGCCGCGGTCACCGGACTGCAGGCCACCGGCGTCGCCGCCTGCGCGAAGCACTTCCCCGGCCACGGCGCCACCACGACCGACTCGCACCTCGAACTTCCGACCGTCGACGTACCGCTGTCCGTCCTGCGCGAGCGCGACCTGCCGCCGTTCGCGGCCGCGGTGGCCGCCGGCTCGCAGGCGATCATGACCGCGCACATCCGGGTACCCGCGCTGACCGGCGCCGGCCCGGCCACCTTCAGCCGGGCGGCGCTGACCGACCTGCTCCGGGTCGACTGCGGCTTCCGCGGCGTCGTCATCACCGACGCGCTGGAGATGAAGGGCGCCGCGGTGGCGGCCGGCGGCATCGGCCGGGCGGCCGTGCTCGCGCTCGCGGCGGGCGCCGACCTGCTCTGCATCGGGGCCCGCGTCGATGCGGAGCTCGTCGAGGCCGTCACGGCGGAGATCGTCGCCGGGGTGCGCGACGGCCGGCTGGAGACGGGCCGGCTCGAGGAGGCCGCCGAGCGCAACGCGGCGATGGCGTCGTGGACGCGGCGCCCGGTGCCGCCGGTGGCGCGCGACGCGGCGCTGGGCTACGCGGCCGCCCGCCGCGCGATCCGGGTCGAGGGCACGCTCGCTGATCTCACCGGGCCGCTTGTCGTGCAGCTGGAGTCCGGCCACTCGATCGCCGAGGGCCGGGTGCCGTGGGGGCTCCGGCCGCACCTGAACGGGACCGAGCAGGTGACGGTCGTGGCGGCGGACACCTCCCCCGAGTCGCTCGCCGAGCGGGCCGGCCCGCGGCCGATCGTCCTCGTCGGCCGGCACACCCACCGGGCCGAGGCGACCCGGGCGCTGATCGAGACGCTCGCGGCGCGCCACACCGTCGCCGTGGTGGAGATGGGCTGGCCGTCCGCCTGGCGACCGGCCGGGGCGCGGGCCTTCGTCACCACCTACGGCGCGAGCCACGCCAACGGCCGCGCCGCGGCGGAGGCCCTCGGGCTGGCCGTGGACAACTAGGGCGGCGGAAACCGGGGCAGCGGCGGGCCACCACCCGCCGCTGCCTCTTTTTGTGCCCCAGGTCTCCTTGAACACGTTCAAATAAGCATCTACGCTGAGCCGGTCAACAGTTGAACGTGTTCAAGAAGGGCTGGAGACCGTGGACCACAAGGTCTGGATGTACCTGGCCTACCTGGTCGTCAGCGTCGGGCTGACGGTCTGGGTGGCGACGACGCTGTCCCGCAACGGGATGGTCTTCCTGGAGGACGTCTTCGCGGACAGCCGCCTGGCGAAGGCCGTGAACCAGTTGCTCGTGATGGGGTTCTACCTGCTGAACCTCGGCTACGTCGCGGTCGCGATGCGCTCGAGCGCCCGCATACCGGACGCGGCGCGGGCGCTGGAGACACTCTCGTACAAGATCGGTTTCGTCCTGCTGGTGCTCGGCGTGCTGCACGTCTGCAACGTCTTCCTCCTGGGCCGGTACCGGCGCGGACGGCTGCGCCAGCAGCAGGCCATGCCGCCGCTTCCGCCGGCGGGACGGCTCCCGATGCCCCCACCGCCCGGCGGCCCCGGCCACCCCGGCGCGGGAGCGCCCGGCCAGGCCGCGCCCCGTCCCGGCGCGACCGCGAACTGGCCCGGCCAGGGCATCGCGGGACCCGTGCCGCCGCCCGCGCCGGCATGACGGTGACCATCGATCCGGCCGGTCACGGGGCCGGCCGGATCGGCTACTTCACCGTCCTGTACGACGAGGGCTGCCCGATCTGCCGTACCGCGCACCGCTGGCTCGAGGGCCGGGCTCAGCTCGTACCGCTGGAATTCGTCGCGGCCGGGTCGACCGAGGCGCGACGGCGCTTTCCCGGGCTGGACCATGCGGCGACGCTGCGGGACCTGACCGTGATCACCGACGGCGGCCTGGTCTACGTCTCGGACGGCGCGTGGCTGGCCTGCCTGTGGGCCCTGGCGGACTACCGCGCGATGGCCGAGCGGCTGAGCTCGCCGGCGCTGCTTCCCGCCGCGCGCCGCTTCATCGCCGCTGCCGCCGCCGCGCGGCGGTCGACACGAACGGAAGACTACGGTGACGTGTGTGACGACAGCTGCCGCTGACCCCGCCGACGAGCCGGCCGCGCCCCCGCCCGCCGAGGGCGAGGGCGCCGGGGAGAAGCCGCGGCGGGCCCGGGGCGAGCAGACCCGGCTGCTGATCCTCGAGACCGCGCTGCGGCTGTTCCGCGAGCGCGGCTACACCGAGACCACGATGCGGGCGATCGCCAAGGAGGCGGGCGTCGCGGTCGGGAACGCCTACTACTACTTCGACTCGAAGGAACACCTGATCCAGGGGTTCTACGACCGCAACCAGCTCGCGCACCGGGTCGCCTCCGAGCCGGTGCTGGCGAACGAGAAGGACTTCGCCGCCCGGTTACGCGGAGTGCTGCACGCCGGCATCGACGTCAACGAGCCGTACCACTCGTTCGCCGCCACGTTCTTCAAGTCCGCGGCCGAGCCGTCGTCGCCGCTCAGCCCGTTCTCGCGGGAGTCGTCGCCCGCCCGCGAGGCGGCCATCGCGATCTTCCGGGACGTGGTGGAGGGCTCGTCCGCGAAGGTCGACCCCGAGCTGCGGAAAGAGCTGCCGGAACTGCTCTGGCTGAGCTGGATGGGCGTGGTGCTCTTCTGGGTCTACGACCGCTCGCCCGATCAGCGCCGGACCCGCCGGCTCATCGACGGCATCGTCCCGCTGGCCGACCGGCTCGTCGGCCTCTCCCGGTTGCGGGTGCTGCGGCCGGCGCTGCGGCAGGTCCTCGCGCTGATCGACACGATCCGCCGCGATTGATGACTCTCCGCACCGGTAATTGACATCACGTTAAGTGATCAGGGCATCAGCTTACCGAATCAGAACGTAACACTTTCCGCCTTGTTGTGCCGTGATATCCGGATCTGTCGCCCAAGAGCGGCCAACCGTTCGGCCAATTCGAGTACCGAACGCTTCCGAGGTGCGGCCGTCGCCACGTAGCGTTACGTCTGCAGGTGGATCTGGGGATGCCGCAGGGCTTCGGACCTCGGGACCGGTCCGAATCCCCCGCGGCACGGATGGTGAGCCGGGCGCCCCGATGGTTTCGGGAGCAGTCATCGGGCTGAGGCGCCCGGCTCACTCCGCCGCGGACGTGTCGAACACGGCCGGCTTGAAGCGGCGCAGCCGCAGGCTGTTGGCCACCACGAAGATCGAGCTGAGCGCCATCGCCGCGCCCGCGATCATCGGGTTGAGCAGACCCGCCGCCGCGAGCGGCAGCGCCGCCACGTTGTAGGCGAAGGCCCAGAAGAGATTCCCCCGGATGATCGACGCCGTGCGGCGCGACAGCCGCACGGCGTCGACGGCGGCCGTGAGGTCGCCCCGCAGCAGGGTCAGGTCGGACGCCTCGATCGCCACGTCGCTGCCCGCACCCATCGCCACGCCCAGGTCGGCCTGGGCCAGCGCCGCCGCGTCGTTCACCCCGTCGCCGACCATCGCCACGGAGCGGCCGCGCGCCTGCAGCCGCTTGACCACGTCCACCTTGCCCGCGGGCAGCACGCCGGCGACCACCTCGGCGACGCCGACCTGCGCGGCGACCGCCTCGGCAACCGCGGGCGCGTCGCCGGTGACCAGCACCGGCTCGAGGCCCAGGGCGCGCAGCCCCCGGACGGCGGCGGCGCTCGTCGGGCGTACGGAGTCGGCCAGCGCGATGCGGCCCCGTACCGTGCCGTCGACGCGCAGCTCGACCCACGTCTCGGCCGTGTCGCCCGCGCCGCGGGCCACCTCCACCGCGGCGCCTCCCACGGTGCCGCGCACGCCGACGCCCGCGGTCGCGTGGAAGTCGCTCACCGCGGGCAGCTCCCCCTGCGCCGCCGCGGCCCGCGCGATTGCCCGGCCGAGCGGGTGCTCGGACGCCGCCTCGACGGCGCCGGCAAGCCGTAGCACCCCGGCCGAGTCCCAGCCCGGCTCGGGCACGACGCACGACACCGTCATCGCCCCGGTCGTCACCGTTCCGGTCTTGTCGAGCACGATCGTGTCCACGCGGCGGGTCGACTCGAGCGCCTCCACGCCGCGGATGAGGATGCCGAGCTGGGCGCCGCGCCCCGTGCCGACCAGCAGCGCGGTCGGCGTCGCCAGGCCGAGGGCGCAGGGGCAGGCGATGATCAGCACGGCCACGGCGGCGGTGAACGCGGCCGTGGTCCCCGCGCCCGAACCCAGCCAGTAGCCCAGCGTCGCGGCGGCCAGGGCGATCACCACCGGCACGAAGACGCCGGAGATGCGATCGGCCAGCCGCTGCACCGCGGCCTTGCCGTCCTGCGCCTCCTCGACGAGGCGGGCCATCTGTGCGAGCTGGGTGTCGGCACCGACGCGGGTGGCGCGCACGACGAGACGGCCGCCGGCGTTGACCGTGCCGCCGGTTACCGGGTCCCCCTCGGCGACCTCGACGGGCACCGACTCGCCGGTGATCAGGCTCTGGTCGAGCGCGGAGGCGCCGTCGACAACCACGCCGTCCGCGGCGACCTTCTCGCCGGGGCGCACCTGGAAGACGTCGCCGACCCGCAGCCGCTCGGCGGGGATCTCCCGGCCGCCCACCAGGGTGACCGTCTTGGCGCCGAGGGCGAGCAGCGAGCGCAGGGCGTCGCCGGCCCGTCGCTTGGCGCGGGCCTCGGCGTAGCGCCCGGCCAGCAGGAACGCGGTCACGCCGGCCGCGGCCTCCAGGTAGATGGCGTCGCCGGTGGAGCCGGCCCGCAGCTCGAAGGGGTGCGTCATGCCGGGAACGCCGGCGTCACCGAGGAAGAGCGCCCAGAGCGACCAGACGAACGCGGCGAGCGTGCCGATCGACACCAGCGTGTCCATGGTGGCGGCGCCGTGCCGCAGGTTGACGAAGGCCGAGCGGTGGAAGGGCCAGCCGCCGTAGACCACCACCGGCGCGGCGAGCGTCAACGAGAGCCACTGCCAGTAGGTGAACTGCCAGGCCGGGACCATGGCGAGGACGATGACGGGCACGCTCAGCGCGACCGAGACGAGCAGCCGGACGCGCAGCGGGTCGGCACCGCGCTCCGCCGCGACCGGCCCGGCCTTGGGCTCGGTGGCCGTGTAGCCGGTCTTCTCCACCACGGCGATGAGCTCGGCGGCGCCGACGCCGGCCGGGACCGTGGCCCGGGCCTTCTCGGTGGCGTAGTTGACGGTGGCGGTGACGCCCTCGAGACGGTTGAGCTTCTTCTCGATGCGGTTGGCGCAGGCGGCACAGGTCATGCCGCCGATTTCCAACTCGATCTGCTGCGTCATGACGCCAGCATACCCCTCGGGGGTACCCGGGTGGCGGATGCGGCCGCGCCCGGCCCCGCAAGGGTGACCGGGCGCGGCCGTACGGATCAGCCGGCCGAGGAGGTCTTGACCAGCGTGCGGATCTGGCGGAGCAGGACCGACAGCGCCGCCAGGTCGGCCGGGGACTCCTCCACGCTGCCCATCGCGTTGCCCGCCCGGGCCATCGAGGCCGCGTTCACCTGCTCCCATTCGGACACCCGGTCCGCGGGCTCCGCCTCGGAAGAGGTCGACTGCAGCACCTCGGCCGTCAGCGCCGCCAGCGCCGCGTACAGGTCGTAGCGCAGCGCCATCCGGGCCAGGGTCTGCCAGCGGTCGTTGCGCGGCAGCCGGGAGATGTGCGAGAGCAGCATGTCGATCTGGAAGCGTTCCGAGATCACGAAGTAGACCTTCGCCACCTCGGTCGCGTCGTGGTTGGTCGACGCCGCCGTCTCCAGGATGTCGAGCAGGCCGAAGCCGTACACGACGCGGGCCACGGATCCGGCCAGTTCCTCCGGGACGCCGCGTTCCGCGAGCGTGCCCACGTGACTCTCCAGCGAGCTGCGCTCCGCGCCGACGAGGACCGCCGGAAGCTGCGGCAGCAGCTCGCTCACGCCGGGACCCAGACGGGCGATCTCGCCGGCCACGTCGATCGGCGAGCGGCGGTTGCTGACCAGCCAGCGCACCGCCCGGTCCAGCAGCCGCCGGGTCTCCAGGAAGACCAGCGTCTGCGCCGGCGTCGGCACCTCGTTGTCCAGCCGCTCGGCAGCCTCCCAGAGCGTGGGCAGGCCGAACACGTCGCGGACGACCACGTAGGCGCGGATCACGTCCGCCGCGGACGCGCCGCTCTCCTCCATCGCGCGGAAGACGAACGACGTGCCGCCTCGGTTGACCACCTCGTTGACCAGCGACGTCGAGATGATCTCGCGGCGCAGCCGGTGGCCCGCCATCCGCGCGCCGAACCGCTCCCGCAGCGGGGTCGGGAAGTACCGCGCGAGGACCGCGTTGGTCCACCCCTCGTCGACCAGCACGTCGGCCAGGACCTGGCGTTCCAGCGAGATCTTCACGTACGCCAGCAGCACCGCGAACTCCGGCGCCGTCAGCCCCTCGCCGGCCTCGTAGCGAGCGGCCAGCTCCTTGTCGGACGGCAGCGCCTCGAGCTCGCGGTTGAGCTGCCCCGACTGCTCGAGGGTGTTCAGCATCCGGCGGTGCACCGGCAGCAGCGAGTGCGCCTGCGACCGGGCGTTGCCCAGCGCCGTGGCCTGCTCGTAGTTGTCGCGCAGCACCAGCGCCGCGACCTCGTCGGTCATCGCCGCCAGCAGCTCGTCGCGGGCCGGCACCGTCAGCTCGCCGTCGGTCACCGCCCCGCCGAGCAGGATCTTGATGTTGACCTCGTGGTCGGAGCAGTCCACCCCGGCGGTGTTGTCGATGAAGTCGGTGAAGATGCGGCCGCCGTGGCCGGCGCCGGCCTCGTCCTGCGGGCCGCCGGTGCGGGCGTACTCGATCCGGCCGCGCTGGGTCAGGCCCAGGTTGCCGCCCTCGCCGACCACCTTGGCCCGGACCTGCGCCCCGTTGACCCGGATCGCGTCGTTGGCCTTGTCACCCACGTCCGCGTGGGTCTCCGCGGTCGCCTTCACATAGGTGCCGATGCCGCCGTTCCAGAGCAGATCGACCGGCGCGGCCAGGATGGCCCGCATCAGGTCCGCCGGGCTGACGGCCCTGGTATCGCCGAGGTCGAGCGCGGCACGGACCTGCGGCGACAACGGAATCGACTTCGCTGTTCGCGGGTAGACCCCACCGCCCTCGCTGATCAGCGAGGCGTCGTAGTCCGCCCACGACGAGCGCGGCAGCTCGAAGAGCCGGCGGCGCTCCGCGAAGGACGTCGCGGCGTCCGGGTCCGGGTCCAGGAAGATGTGCCGGTGGTCGAACGCGGCCACCAGCCGGATGTGCTTGCTGAGCAGCATCCCGTTGCCGAAGACGTCGCCGGACATGTCGCCGACCCCGACCACGGTGAAGTCCTGCGACTGGGTGTCGGTGCCCAGGTCCCGGAAGTGTTTCTTGACCGACTCCCACGCGCCACGGGCGGTGATGCCCATCTTCTTGTGGTCGTAGCCGGCCGAGCCGCCGGAGGCGAACGCGTCGCCCAGCCAGAAGTCCTTGCTCACCGAGATCTCGTTGGCGATGTCCGAGAACGTCGCGGTGCCCTTGTCCGCCGCGACCACCAGGTACGGGTCGTCGCCGTCGTGCCGGACCACGTCGACCGGCGGCACGATCTTGCCGCTGTGGATGTTGTCGGTGACGTCGAGCAGGGCGCCGATGAAGAGCCGGTAGCACGCGACGGCCTCGTCCCGGTCGCCCGGCTTCTGCTTGAGCACGAAGCCGCCCTTGGCGCCGACCGGCACGATCACCGCGTTCTTCACCATCTGCGCCTTGACCAGGCCGAGCACCTCGGTGCGGAAGTCCTCGCGCCGGTCGGACCAGCGCAGACCGCCCCGGGCCACGGCGCCGAAACGCAGGTGCACGCCCTCGAAACGCGGCGAGTAGACGAAGATCTCGTACTTGGGCCGGGGCGCCGGCAGGTCCGGGATGGCCTGCGGGTCCAGCTTGAACGCCACGTACGACTTCGGACGCGAGTCGGCGCCGCGCTGGAAGAAGCTGGTGCGCAGGGTGGCCTGCATCATCGTCAGGAACGACCGCAGGATCCGGTCCTGGTCCAGGCTGTCGACGCCGTCGAGCAGGGTGGTGATCTGCCCGGCCAGCTCGGCGCCGCGGCGCGCCCGCTCCTCCTCGACCATCTCCAGCCGCGGCGAGAACCGGACCTCGAAGAGCTGGACCAGCAGGCGGGCGATCTCCGGATAGGCGATGAAGGTCGACTCGACGTAGCGCTGGGAGAAGACGTTGCCGGTCTGCCGCTGATACTTCGCGTACGCCCGGAGCACGACGACCTGACGCCAGGTCAGCCCGGCGCGCAGCACCAGCTCGTTGAAGCCGTCGACCTCCTCCTCGCCCCGCCAGGCCGCGGCGAAGGCGTTCTCCACCTGCGGGCGCACCTCGGACAGCTCGTGGTGCGAGGAGGGCGGCAGCAGGCCGAAGTCGTAGAGGTAGACGGTGCCGTCGGGGCGGCGCACCTCGTACGGCCGCTCGTCGACGACCTCGACGCCGAGCGAGTGCAGCACCGGCAGAACGGCCGAGAGCAGCATCGGCTCGCCGTACCGGAAGACCTTGAACCGCACGTCGGCGTCGTCCGGCTCGGCGCAGCCCTCCCGGTTGACGTGCCGCTTGCGGTACAGGTGCATCTCGAGCTGGCCGGGCTCCTCCAGCAGCTCCAGCTTGGCGATGTCCTGCACCGCCTCGTAGGGCGTGTGGCCGTCCTTGTAGCTGTCCGGGAACGCCGCGGCGTAGCGCACGAACAGATCCTTGGCCGGCTCCTCGCCGAGCTTGCGCTCGAGCACCAGGGAGAAGTCGTCGTCCCACATCCGGGTCGCGTCGGCGAGCAGCTCGGCCAGCGAGTTCGGGTCGACGGCGCCCGGCGGATCGGCCGGGTCCGTGCGCACGATGAAGTGCACGCGGGCGAGCATCCGCTCGGTCACCCGGGTCGTGTAGTCGACGCCGATGCCGTTCAGCTCGCGGAGCAGGATCTCCTGCATGCTCTGCCGGTTGGCGGTGGTGAACCGGTCGCGGGGCAGGTAGATCAGGCACGAGATGAAGCGGCCGTACCCGTCGCGGCGCAGGAACAGCCGCAGCTGGCGGCGGCCGGCCATCCGCAGCACGCCGACGACCGCCTCGTACAGATCATCGGTCTTGATCTGGAAGAGCTCGTCGCGCGGGTAGGTCTCGAGGATCTGCAGCAGGTCCTTGCCGGAGTGCCCGCGCGGCGACAGCCCGGAGCGGTCCAGCACCTCCGCGACTTTGCGGCGCACCACCGGCAGCTCGCGGACGCTGGTGCGATAGGCCGAGCTGGAGAACAGGCCCAGGAAGCGGCGCTCGCCGATGACCTCGCCGGACTCGTGGAAGACCTTGACGCCGATGTAGTCCAGATATGCCGACCGGTGCACGGTGGCCCGCGAGTTGGCCTTGGTGATCACCAGCAGGCGCTTCTCGAGGGCACGCTGGTGCGCCTCCGGAGCCATCGAGGAGAGCTTGCGCGGGGTGCTGCCCTCGCCGCGCAGGATGCCGAGGCCGCTGCCGGGTACGGCCGTCAGCACGTCGCCGATCAGCTGGTACTCGCGGTAGCCGAGGAAGGTGAAGTGGTCGTGGGCGAGCCACTTGAGCAGCTCGATCGAGTCCGTGACGTCCTTGTCCGGCACCGGGAGCTTGCGCTCGGAGCCGCGCGCGGCGGCCAGTTCGTCGGCGATGACGACCGCCCGCTGGCGCATCCGCGGCCAGTCGTCGACCGCGTCGCGGACGTCGGTAAGCACCCGGCACAGCTCCTTGCGTAGCTGCTCACGGGCGTCGGGCTTGCGTACCGGATCGATCTCGACCCGGATCCAGCTCTCCACCAGGTCGCCGTCGATCGCGTCGTCGGGCTCGACGTCGGCCTCGATCTGGGCCAGCTCACCGTTCTCCCGGCGGCGGACCACGATCAGCGGGTGCACGAGCAGGTGCACCTGGAGCTGGTGCGCGGTGAGCAGGGCCGTGACCGAGTCGACCAGGAAGGGCATGTCGTCGGTGACGATCGACAGCACCGTGTGCGGCTGGGTCTCGTCCGGTGGGCTGATGTCGAGCCGCAGCTCGCCGGGGAGACGGGTGCCGGCGAGCTCGCGATGCGCGAGCGCGGCGGCGTACATCTCCGCGGGGGTGTCGCCGACCAGTTCCTCGTCCGGCGCGAAGCGCCAGAACCGGCCGACCAGCGACGCGGTGGTGTGGTCCTCGCCCGCCAGCGCCACCGCCTGCGCCACCAGGCGCTCGGCATTGGGTAGCGGCTCGTCGAGCTCGTTGTCGGAGGTCCCCTCCCGGCCCGTAAGGGCGAGCCCGGGGGCGGGCCCGAAGTCGAGCTCCGGATCGGATTCGATCGCTGCCTCGTCGGCGACAGCCATGGCCCAGCGCTCCCCTCACCCACGACACTGTGGGTTCGACGTCTCGGCCATCAGCCTAGAGCGTGTCTCCGACGGCGCGGGCACACCCGGGGTGCGGGATCAAGATCGACACCTGATTTGCCGCATCTCACCCACCGTGGGGCGGCGCGGCGGCCCAGGTCCGGTTACCGTTCCGTAGGTTTTTCGTATTCGTGCCGAGGAAGGTGACATAATGCCCCGCACCGGACTTTCCGGACGAGGTTCGGCCGCGCTGGCCACGCTGCTGCTGCTCGCCGGCGGCGTCACCGCCTGCTCGAGCTCGGACGGGCCCGGCCAGACGCTCGACGACTTCCTCAAGGGCTGGCGCGACGGCGACCTGAGCAGAGTGGGCTTCGTCACCGCCGACGGCGCCAAGATCTCCGCGAACGACGTCTTCACCGAGCTGCAGGGGCTCTCCGGCGACCTCAAGAAGTCGTCCCTGCTGCTCGCCGCGCAGGGCAAGCCGAAGGAGACCGGCGAGATCGCCTCCAGCCCGGTGAAGGTGGACTGGACGCTGCCCGGCGGCACCTCCTGGTCGTACCAGAGCACCGTCCGGCTCACCAAGCGCGACAGCGACGGCTGGCGCATCGTCTGGGAGCCCTCGGTCGTGCACAGCCAGCTGACCGCCGGGGACGCGCTCGAGCTCCGCCACAAGAGCGCCGACCGGGCCGACATCCTCGGCGCCGACGGCCGGCCCATCGTCACCAAGCGTGACGTCGTCACCATCGGCGTCACCCCGCTGCGGATCACGGACCAGGCCGCCCTCATGAAGGACCTGGGCGCGATCCTCAAGTCCGTCGACGTGGACGTCGACCTCAAGGCGGTGCAGGAGCGGGTCAAGAACGCCACCGACGACGGTGCCTTCATCGACGTCGTCACCCTGCGGCGCACCGACTACAACAAGATCCGGAATCGGGTACGCGCCCTGGAGGGCACCGTCTTCCAGGAGTCGAAGCGCGAGCTCGCCCCCAGCCGGCCGTTCGCGCGTGCGCTGCTCGGCACGGTCGACACCGCGACCCGCGAGGACCTCGACAACAACCCGGACGGGCTGCGCGAGGGCGACCAGGTCGGCCACGGCGGGCTGCAGCAGCGCTACGACGCCCAGCTGCGCGGCACCGCCGGCCAGTCCGTGGTGATCGCCCGCAGGACGCCCGACGACCAGATCGAGGACTCGCAGCTGTTCAGCACCGAGCCGGTCGCCGGCAACCCGGTGAAGACGACGCTCGACATCGCGACGCAGAACGCGGCCGACCGGGCGGTGGCGCTCGAGAAGCAGCCCAGCGCGCTGGTGGCGGTCCGGATCAGCGACTCCAGCGTGGTCGCGGTCGCGAACGGCCCGGACGGCGGCGGCGTCGACACGGCGATGAGCGGCCGGGTCCCGGCCGGGTCGACGTTCAAGATGGTCTCGGCGCTGGGCCTGCTCGACAAGAAGGCGGTCACCCTCGACGCCGCGGTGGACTGCCCGAAGACCAAGACCGTCGACGGCCGCCAGTTCAAGAACTCGCACGACATGGTCCTCGGCTCGGTCCCGTTCCGCGTCGACTTCGCGAAGTCCTGCAACACCGCCTTCGTCAATCTCGCGCCCAAGCTCGGTGCGGACGGCCTGCGCGACGCGGCGGCCAAGCTCGGCCTCGGCGCGAAGTGGGATCTCGGCTCGGAGGCGTTCAGCGGCGAGATCTCCCCCGCGGACAGCCCGACGGAGCTGGCGGCGGCGACGTTCGGCCAGGGCGCCACCGCGGTCAGCCCGCTGGCGATGGCCGGCGCGACCGCGGCGGTGGCCCGTGGCCAGTTCAAGCAGCCGAGGCTGGTCCTCGACCCGGCACCGCCCGCGCCGGTGGCGGACGGCCCGAAGCTCGCCGAGACGTCGATCCAGCCGCTGCACACGATGATGCGCGAGGTGGTGACCCGGGGCACCGGCGAGGGCCTGGCCGACGTGCCGGGCAAGCCGGTGTCGGGCAAGACCGGCACGGCCGAGTTCAAGGACGGCGAGGAGGCGACACACGCCTGGTTCGTGGGCTGGCAGGGCGACATCGCGTTCGCGGTGATGGTGCAGAAGGGCGGGGCGGGCGCGGAGGCGGCGGTCCCGATCGCCGAGCGCTTCCTGACCGCGCTGAACAGGTAGGCGTCAGGCCAGGTCGGCAGGCTGCCCGGGTGCGACCTCGAAGGCCGGGCGCTGGGTCGGGAGGGTGAAGTCCTCGACCGTGCGCGGGCGCAGCATGCCGGGCATGGTCGCGGGCAGCGGCTTCGAGTCCAGCAGCGGCGCGGAGCCCAGCGGCCGGGTCGCCGCGCGCACCACGGAACCGTCCCGCTCGGGGTCCGGATCCAGGCCGACCTCGTCGGTCACGCCGGGATCATCGGCCGCGACCGGCTCCGGGTCCGGCTCCTGGTCGTCCGCGGCGGGTTCGACGAACGAATCGACGTCGACAACGTCGTCGGCGACGACTTCGGCGACGACATCATCGGCGTCCTCGGTCGCCTCGAGGTCGGTGCCCGGGTCGACGCGGACACCGGCCCCACCGTCGAGATCGGCATCCCCGGCGTCCGGCTCGTCCTCCGCGGCCTCCGCCACGGCCACCGGCGGGTCAGGGGCGGCCAGGACGGCCTCGGCCGCCGCGCCGGTCCTGGTGGCCGCGGCAGCGGGCGCGAGCCGGCCGGGACCGGCGAGGTCGCGGCGCGCCTCCACCAGGTCCGGCCGGGCGTCGACGGCGTGCGCCGCCTTGAGCCCCGCCACGATCGTTGCCGTGATCTCCTCCGCGTACGCCCCGTCGGGGTCGTAGTCGGGGTCGAAGACCGTGATCTCCACGCCCAGGCAGTGCGGCGACTCGACCAGGCCGGACAGCAGCAGCTCCAGCTCCGGGAAGGCGATCCCGCCCGGCTCCGGTGCGTCGACCGCCGGCATCACCGCCGGGTCCAGCACGTCGACGTCCACGTGCACCCAGTAGCCCGCGCAGTCCACCAGCTGGTCCCGCGCCCACTGCGCGCTGCGGGCCGCGCCCTCCGCCCGCAGCGCCGGTACCGGCCGGGTCACGATGCCCGCCGCCTGCAGGTCCAGCCGGTATTCGTCCTGGGCGCGGATGCCCATCACCACCACGTCGATGTCGCGGTAGTAGGGCCGCCGTCCCTCGATCGCCGCGAGGTCCGTCTGGCCGCGGCCGGTCACCAGGGCCAGGTCCTCGCCCGCCGCGGCGCCGACGTACGAGGCGTTGCCGGGGTGCCGGAAGTCCGAGTGACCGTCCACGAAGACCAGGCCGATCCGGCCGCCCACCGCCTCGCCGAGCCGGTGCATCGCCAGCGCCGAGCCGAGCACGATCGAGCAGTCGCCGCCCAGGACCACCGGGAACTCGCCCTGGTCCAGGATCGCCCCGATGCGGTCGGCGAGCCGGCGCGAATAGGCGGAGATCTCCTGCGCGTGGCACACCCCGTCGCCGGGTCGCCAGTCGCCCGGGTCGTAGCGCGGCGGGGTCAGGCAGCCGGCGTCGCGGGCGTTCAGCCGGCGCAACAGGCCGTGGTCGCGCAGGGCTCCGGGCGCCTTGGCACAGCCCGGAACCGACGTCGCCGTCGGCGGGCGCAGGCCGAGGTTGGACGGTGCGTCGAGCACGGCGATGCGGCGCATGGAGCCCCCGTACCTTGCCTAGAAGAGCGCTCGGGCCAGCGCGCGCCGCGCGCCGGCCACGGCCGGGTCGTCGGGTCCGGCCACGTTGAAGAGTGACAGAAGATGCTTGCGCACGGCGTCCCGCTCCTCGCCGCTCGAGCGTTTCACCGCCGCGACCAGCCGCTCGTACGCCTCCGGGGCCTGTCCGCTGAGGACCTCGATGTCCGCCGCGAGCTGCTGCGCCGCCAGGTCGTCGGGGTCGGCCGCCGCCTTGGCCAGCGCCTTCTCGGCGTCCACGCCGGCGACCCGGCGGTAGAGCTCGACCTGCGCCAGGCCGGACTCAGCCGCGTGGTCCTGCGGCGACTCGGCGAGGATCTTCCGGTACGCCGCCTCGGCCGCGTCCAGGTCGCCGGTCATGAGCGCGTCGTCGGCGGCGTCGAGCCGGGGGTCCTCGGGCGCGGTCACCTCGACGCCGCCGGCCTTGAGCACCGCGTCGATGTACTGCCGGATCTGCGCCTCGGGCAGCACGCCGGTGAAGCCCTCGACGAGCTGACCGCCGACGACCGCGATCACCATCGGGATGCCCTGCACCCGCAGCGCCTGCGCCAGCCGCGGGTTGGTGTCCACATCGACCTTGCCGAGCACCCAGCTTCCGGCGCCCTCGGCCGCGAGCTTCTCGAGCAGCGGGGAGAGCTGCTTGCACGGCTCGCACCACTCGGCCCAGAAGTCCAGGATCACCGGGGTGGTCATGGACAGCTCGAGCACGGTCGTCTGGAAGTTCGCTTCGGTCACATCGATCACCGAGGGCGGCGCGCCACCCGGGGACGGGATGGGGCCGGCGCTCGCCGCCGGTCCGGCGGGGCCCGCGGGCGCGGGCTTGTTCGCGGGACGCAGTGCACCGAGGTCGACCGCGCCGCGGGTGAAGATCGACGGAGTGGTCCGTGGGTCGCTCATGGTTACCTAGTCTCGCACGCTGGCCGGGCTGTCCGCGTCGGCGCCGGGCAGGCGATATCGGACTTCACTTCGGGTACCCGGTATCGCTCGAGAACGGCCCCCGGAGCGGTGCTGCGCTCCGGGGGACCGCCGTCCTCGGATCGGGATGCAGGGCCGCGCCCTAGAAGCGGGCCGGCTCCCGATAGATCCCCCACTCGCCCTTGAGCGCCTCGCAGATCTCGCCGAGGGTCGCCTCCGCGCGGGCGGCGTCGAGCATCGCGGGGATCATGTTCTCCCGGGTACGCGAGACCTCGACGAGCCGCGTCAGCGCCTCCCGCACCCGTACGGGATCGCGGTCCTGCTTGCGGGCGGCCAGCGCGCGCTTCTGCTCGATCTCGACCTCGTGGGAGACCCGGAGGATCTCCAGGTCCTTCGCGACCGTGCCGGTGTGCACGTTGACGCCGACGATGCGCTTCTCGCCCTTCTCCAGGGCCTGCTGGTAGACGAAGGCCGCCTCGGCGATGTTGCCGGTGAACCAGCCGTCCTCGATGCCGCGCAGGATGCCCGAGGTCATGCTGCCGTCGTGGCCCAGCTCGCGGATCCGGGCGAAGATCTCCTCAGCCTCCGCCTCGATGCGGTCGGTGAGCGCCTCGAGGTACCAGGAGCCGCCGAGCGGGTCGGCCACGTTTGTCACCCCGGTCTCCTCCATCAGCACCTGCTGGGTGCGCAGCGCGATCTCGGCGGACTCGTCGGTCGGCAGCGCCAGGGTCTCGTCGAGGGCGTTGGTGTGCAGCGAGTTGGTGCCGCCGAGGATCGCGGCGAGCGCCTCGACCGCCGTGCGGACCACGTTGTTGACCGGCTGCTGCGCCGTCAGCGACACCCCGGCGGTCTGCGTGTGGAACTTGAGCCACAGCGCCTTCTCGCTGGTCGCGCCGTACTCGTCGCGCAGGTGCCGGGCCCAGATCCGGCGGGCGGCACGGAACTTGGCGATCTCCTCGAAGAAGTCGACGTGCGCGTCGAAGAAGAAGCTCAGGCCGGGCGCGAAGGTGTTGACGTCCAGGCCGCGGGACAGGCCCAGCTCGACGTAGCCGAAGCCGTCCGCCAGCGTGTACGCGAGCTCCTGCGCGGCGGTCGCGCCGGCCTCGCGGATGTGGTAGCCCGACACGCTGAGCGGCTTGTACTTGGGGATCTCGGCGTGGCAGTACTCCATCAGGTCGCCGATCAGCCGCAGGTGCGGCTCGGGCTCGAAGAGCCACTCCTTCTGCGCGATGTACTCCTTGAAGATGTCGGTCTGCAGGGTGCCGTCGAGCTTGCCGATGTCGGCGCCCTGGCGCTCGGCGGCGACCAGGTACATCACGAAGATCGGTACGGCCGGGCCGGAGATCGTCATGCTGGTCGTCGTCTGCTGCAGGTCGATGCCGTCGAACAGCACCTCCATGTCGGCGGCGGAGTCGATCGCCACGCCGCAGTGGCCGACCTCGCCCAGCGCCTGCGGCTCGTCGGAGTCGCGGCCCATCAGCGTCGGCATGTCGAACGCCACGCTCAGGCCGCCGCCGCCGGCGGCGAGGATCATCTTGTAGCGCTCGTTGGTCTGTCGCGCGTTGCCGAAGCCCGCGAACTGGCGGATGGTCCAGGTCCGCCCTCGGTATCCGGTGGGATAGAGACCCCGGGTGTACGGGAACTCGCCCGGCCAGCCGATCCGGTCGAAGTCCGCGTAGCTGTCGCCGGCCGCGGGCCCGTAAACGGGCTCGACTGGCATCCCGGACAACGTGGTGAAATCTGCGTCCCGCTTGCGGGCGGCGTCGTAGCGCTGCTGCCAGCGCTCCCGGCCGGCGGCGATGTCGGCTGCGTCCATGGCCACATCGTATGCGCAAAGCTGAACGATCGCTAAGGTCTCTTCGGCACCCCTCGTCGAGGCTATGACTTCTTCAGCATGTTCACAGAATGTTCTTGAATCGGTAGATCTACATGCGTGGCTACCGCCACGGTCCCCCACCGTTCAGGAGTTTTCGTGAAACGACCCCTCGCCGCCGTCGGCTCCGCCCTGCTCGTGGGCGGACTGCTGGCGGGCGTCGGCGCGACGTCCGCCGCCGCCGCGCCCGACCCGCTCTCCCCGTCCGCGCACCGCGCCACCATCAAGGCGAGCGCCGCGGACGCCTTCGCCGTCAAGGCCACGGCGAAGGACGCCGACGGTACGACGCACGTGCGCTACACCCGCACGCACGAGGGCCTGCGGGTCCTCGGCGGCGACTTCGTCATGCACGCCGCCGGGAACGGCGCGTTCCGCGCAGCCTCGGTGGGCCTCGCCGCGCCGCTGACGCTGAGCACCACCCCGAAGCTCGCCGCCGCCACCGCGAGCGCGACGGCCAAGGCGCACTTCACCGGCGCGGTCGGCAAGGTCGGCGCTCCCGAGCTGGTCGTCGACGCCACCAGCGGCACCGGCACGCTGGCGTACGAGACGGTGGTCGAGGGCTTCGGCGAGGACGGGCAGACCCCCTCCCGGCTGCACGTCGTGACCGACGCGACCACCGGCGCCGTGCTCAGCTCCTGGGACACGGTGGAGACGGCGACCGGCAGCGGCCGGAGCGTCTACTCCGGCACCGTGTCGATCGAGACGACCGCGGTGTCGTCCAGCAGCTACAGCCTGAAGGACGCGGCGCACGGCAACGGCACCACCTGCGACATGAACAACAGGACCTCGGGCAGCTGCACGCTGTTCACCGACGCGGACAACGTCTGGGGCACCGGCGCCACCTCCAGCCGTCAGTCGGCCGCGGTTGACGCGCACTATGGCGCGGCGAAGACCTACGACTACTACAACGCCACGTTCGGCCGCCGGGGCATCTTCAACAACGGCACCGGCGTGCCGTCGCGGGTGCACTACGGCAGCGCGTACGTCAACGCTTTCTGGGACGGCGCGCAGATGACCTACGGCGACGGCAGCGGCAACGCCCGCCCGCTGGTCTCGCTCGACGTGGCCGGGCACGAGATGTCGCACGGCGTCACGGAGCGCACCGCCAACCTGACCTACTCCGGCGAGTCCGGCGGCCTGAACGAGGCCACCTCCGACATCTTCGGCACGATGGTGGAGTTCTACGCCGCCAACAGCAGCGACGCCGGCGACTACCTGATCGGCGAAAAGATCAACATCAACGGCAACGGGTCGCCGCTGCGGTACATGTACAACCCGACGCTGGACGGCAAGGGCCACGGCTGCTGGTCGAGCACCACGAAGAGCGTCGACGTGCACTACTCCTCCGGCGTGGGCAACCACTTCTTCTTCAACCTGGCCGAGGGCACCGGCGCCACCGCGTACGGCACCTCGCCGGTCTGTGGCTCGGCCGCCGCGGTGACCGGCATCGGGCGCACCAAGGCCGCGGCGATCTGGTACCGCGCGCTGAGCACCTACTTCACCTCGAGCACCAACTACAAGGCGGCCCGCGGCTACACCCTCTCGGCCGCGACCGACCTCTACGGCCGGTGCGGCACCGAGTACAAGGCCGTGCAGAAGGCCTGGACCGCGGTCAACGTGGCGGGAACCGACGCGGCCTGCTGACCCGGCCCGTCTGATCGACCCGATGCCCGGTGGTGCCACGAGCACCGCCGGGCATCGGCTTGTCCCGGGTCATTCGACAGGCTCGGCCACGGCGACCGAGGAGGTCAGCACGTGGCCGAGGGGGACCGATGGCGTCCGGGCGCCGGCCGGAGCGGAACCGGCGCGGCGGGAACCTACTTGATGCCGTTCTCCTTGCACATCGGCGCGAAGCGGCCCGAGCAGACGGCCTTCTTCTCGACGAAGCCGTCCTTGATGACGACGTTGATGTTGTCCTTGTAGATCGGCTGCGGGTCCTCCAGGAACGACTGCACGTAGGCGCCGGACTCGGGGTCCTTCACCCGGTCCTCGCCGTTGACCTGCTCACCCTTGTAGAGCTTGATGGCCAGGTCCGCGGCGGCGTCGGCCTCTTTCTTGATGGCCTTGTAGACCGTCATGCACTGGTCGCCGGCGAGGATGTTCTGCAGGCCCTGCACGGTCGCGTCCTGGCCGGTCACCGGGACCTTGCCGTTCATCTTGCTCTTCTTCAGGACCTCGATCGCGGCGTTGGCCAGGCCGTCGTTCGCCGCCAGGACACCGTTGATCTTGTTGTTGGTCTGGTTCCACATCTCCTGGAAGACCACGCCGGCCTCGTCGTTGTCCCAGTCGGCGACCGACTGGTCCGGACCCTTGAGGAACGTGCCGTCGTCGTAGTGCGGCTGCAGGATCTCGTCGTATCCGGCCTTGAACAGGGTCGCGTTGTTGTCCGTCGGCGAGCCGTTCAGGTCGGCGATCAGCGGGGTGTCGTAGTTCTTCTCGCGCAGGCAGCGCACCAGCCCGTTGCCCTGCAGCCGGCCGACGGCCTCGTTGTTGAAGCTGACGTAGTAGTCCGCGCCGCCGTTGAGCGTGAGCCGGTCGTAGTCGATCGTCTTGACGCCGGCGGCCTTCGCCTTGTCCAGCACGGCCTTGCCGGTGCCCGAGTCCAGGTTGACGATCATCAGGACCTTCACCCCGTCGGCGATCATGCCGTCGGCGATCTGCTGGAACTTCTGCTTGTCGCCCTGCGCGTTCTGGATGTCGACGGGCACGTCCGCCGCGTCGAAGGCGGCCTTCAGCAGCTTCGGGTCGTCGGTGCCCCAGCGCTGGGAGGTGGTGGTGTCGGGCAGGATCACGCCGACCTTGCCGCCGCCGCCACCGCCACGGGTGCCACCGCCGTCGCTGGAGGAGCCGCCGTTACCATCGTTGGTGCAGGCGGCCATGCCACCGAATGCGATCACGCCGATCGCAACCAGAGCGAACATCTTGGTACGCATCGCGACTTCCTCCCGGGCAGAGGGCGGCAAGGTTACCAGGCATCCGCGCTGCGTAACCTGTTGATCGTCAATGAAACCCAATGGATATGCATCGCTACCGAAGGTCACGGGTGGCAACCCTCCGCCCGGATGTTTTTGCGGTACACATCGCCATATCTACGGCTCTTGGTCGACCCGGTACTCGTGTATCCAGGCCTGCGGGTCGCCCCTGCGATAGAGCAGGCGCATCACCAGCGGGGTCAGGGCGTCGCGGAGCAGGGCACCGACCGGGCCGACGGTCTTGGTGCTGCCGCTGCGCCTGCCGTACGCGACGACCTTCTCCACCCGCTCCCGCCGCAGCCCCTCGTACGCGGCCAGCGCACCCGCGATGTCGTCGCGCGCCGCCAGGCAGCGGCCGAGCGTGACCGCGTCCTCGATGGCCATCGACGCGCCCTGCCCGGAGGAGGGTGAGACCGCGTGCGCGGCGTCGCCGATCAGCACGGTCCGCTCGTCGCGCCAGACCGGCACGCGCGGCAGGTCCCAGGTGTTCCACGGGCCGACGATCTCGTCGCTGGACCGGATGAGCGCGGCGGCCGGCACCCCGTCGGCGGCGAACAGCTCGAGCAGGTGCGCCTTCCAGGCCGCCGGGCTCCACTCTCCCAGCTCCGCCGGGTGGCCGCGCGCCGGGTTGGCGAACCACCACACCGAGCCGTCGGGCGCGGTCGCCCAGCCGAAGAACGCCCGCCGCCCGAATGCCATCTGCATGACGCCGCGCTCCGGCGCAGACGCCGGATCGACCGGGCCGGACGTGAAGCCGCCGGCGTTGAGCAGGCCCAGGTAGCGCGGCGCGGGAGCGTCCGGGTCCAGCGCCGTCCGGGTACGCGAGTGCAGGCCGTCCGCGCCGACCAGCAGGTCGGCGTCGACCGCCGTGCCGTCCTCGAAGTGTGCGGTCACCCCGCGGGGCCGCAGGGTCCGGCCGGTGAGGCGCTTGCCGTACGCGATCGGGATGCCCCGGCGCTCGGCCTCCGCCCGCAGTGCCAGGTAGAGGTCCGCGCGCCGGATGGTGGTGGTCGTGGTGCCGTCGGGCTGCGGGCCGCCCAGCGGCAGCTCGGCCAGGCGCCGCCCGGCGGAGTTGCGCAGCGCCATGGTCGGCGTCGCGAATCCGGCGGCGAACAGGCGCTCCGGGTCGAGGCCGAGGGTCCGCAGGGCGGACAGGCCGTTGACGGCGACGGTGAGGAAGGCGCCGCGCTCGTCGGCGGCGCGCTCGTGCGCCTCGTGGATGAGCGGGGCGAATCCCGCGCGATGCAGAGCCAGGGCGACGACGGTGCCGGCGATGCCACCGCCGGCGACGACAGCGTTTTTAGTCATAGAATGACTATGCATGCCATAACTATGACCCGGCAACCCCGAGAAAACCCCTACGCTGTGGACCATGACGTCTGCGGAACCGCGCCGGTCCACGCTGGCGATGGTGCTGCTGGCCCTGCTGGCCGAGGCACCGATGCACCCGTACCGGATGCAGCAGATGATCAAAGAGCGTGGCCAGGACCAACTCGTCAACGTGGCGCAGCGCAACAGCGTCTATCAGGCGCTGGACCGGCTGGTCCGGGACGGCCTGGCCCGGCCCGGCGGCACCACGCGCGAGCCCGGGCGCCCCGAGCGGACGGTCTACGAGATCACCGACGCGGGCGGCGCGACGCTGCGCCGGTGGCTGACCGACATGCTGCCGACGCCGGCCCGGGAGTTCCCGGAGTTCCCCGCCGCGCTGGCGTTCCTGCCGATCCTGGACCCGGCCGAGGTGCGAGCGCTGCTGGAGCGGCGCATCACCGCGCTGCGGGAGAAGCTCGCGCAGGTGCAGGCTCAGGCGCCGCCGGGGCTGCCCCGGCTCTTCCTGATCGAGGACGAGTACCGCGCCGCGATGCTGAACGCCGAACTGGCCTGGCTGGGCGCGCTGGTCGACGACCTGGCCTCGGGGCGGCTGAGCTGGGACGAGAGCCTGATCATGGATACGCTCGCCGAGTTCGGCTAGCGCCGCCTGCCTACAGGCCCCTGATCAGGTCCTCCGCGGCCGCGTACGGGTCCAGCGCCCCGGCCGCCACCCGGGCGGCGAGATCGCTCAGCGCCGTACCCTCGCGCAGGGAGCCCAGCCGGGCCCGCAGCGTGCCGAGCGCGATGGCCTCGACCTCCGCGGCGGCCCTCGCCTCCCGCCGGGCCCGCAGCCGGTCGGACGACTCCAGCCAGGCCCGGTGCTTCCCGATCGCCTCGACGACCTCGTCGACGCCCTCGCCCTTGACCGCGACGGCCCGCACGACCTGCGGCCGCCAATCCCCCGGTGCGCGCTCGCCGAGCGAGAGCATCCCCTGGATGTCGCGGTAGGTGGCGTCGGCGCCGGGGCGGTCGGCCTTGTTGACCACGAAGACGTCGGCGATCTCCAGGATGCCGGCCTTGACCGCCTGGATCGCGTCGCCCATCCCCGGCGCGAGCAGCACCAGCGTGGTGTCGGCCAGCGACGCGATCTCCACCTCGGCCTGGCCGACGCCGACGGTTTCGACGAGCACGACGTCGCAGCCCGCGCCCTCCAGCACCCGCACGGCCTGCGGGGTCGCGGCGGCGAGGCCGCCCAGGTGGCCCCGGCTGGACATCGAGCGGATGTACACGCCGGGGTCGGTGGTGTGGTCCTGCATCCGGATCCGGTCGCCCAGGATCGCGCCACCGGTGAACGGGCTCGACGGGTCGACGGCCAGCACGCCGACCCGGCTGCCCGCCTTGCGCAGGGCGCGGACCAGCTCGTTCGTGGTCGTGGACTTGCCGACGCCCGGCGACCCGGTCAGGCCCACGACCTGGGCCCGTCCCGCGTACGGCGCCAGCGCCGCGGCGACCTCCTGCAGCTTGGGGTCGCCGTTCTCGACGAGGCTGATCAGGCGCGCGACCGAACGGGGATCGCCCTCACGCGCCCGGTTCACCAGCGTCGGTACGTCCCGGCCGGGACGCGAGGAGGTGGTCACCCTGGCATCCTGCCCCACGATCAAGCGGTGGGCACCTTGATGAGCAGAGCATCGCCCTGGCCGCCGCCGCCGCAGAGCGCGGCCGCGCCGAGCCCGCCGCCGCGCCGCTTGAGCTCCAGCGCGAGCGTCAGCACCAACCGGGCGCCGGACATGCCGATCGGGTGGCCGAGCGCGATCGCACCGCCGTTGACGTTGACGATCTCCTCGCTCACCTTCAGCTCGCGCATCGAGTGCAGCACCACCTGCGCGAAGGCCTCGTTCATCTCGATCAGGTCGAGGTCGCCGACCGAGAGGCCGGCCTTGCCGAGCGCGTGCTTGATCGCGTTGGCCGGCTGCGCCTGCAGCGAGCTGTCCGGGCCGGCCACGTTGCCGTGCGCGCCGATCTCGGCCAGCCAGGTGAGCCCGAGCTCCTCGGCCTTGGCCCGGCTCATCACCACGACCGCGGCGGCGCCGTCGGAGATCGGCGAGGCGCTGCCGGCCGTGATGGTGCCGTCCTTGGCGAACGCGGGACGCAGCCCGCCGAGCGACTCGGCGGTCGCGTCGGGCCGCACACCCTCGTCGGTGTCGATCACGACGTCCACGTCGCGCTGGCCCGTCCGGACCGCGACGATCTCCTCGGCGAAGTGGCCGTTGCGCTGGGCGGCGCCCGCCCGCCGGTGGCTCAGCGCGGCGAAGGCGTCCTGCTCCGCGCGGGTGATGCCCAGGTCGGCGCCGCTGCGCTCGGTGGACTCGCCCATCGACACGCCCTCCCACGGGTCCGAGAGACCGTCGTACGCGGTGTGGTCGCGGACCAGGATGTCGCCGTACTTCTTGCCCTGGCGCTGGCCCATCAGCAGGTGCGGCGCGTTGGTCATCGACTCCATGCCGCCGGCCACGACGATGTCGAACTCGCCCGCGCGGATCAGCTGGTCGGCCAGCGCGATCGCGTCCAGGCCGGAGAGGCAGACCTTGTTGACGGTCAGCGCCGGCGTCGTCATCGGGATGCCCGCCGCCACGGCGGCCTGCCGCGCGGTGATCTGGCCGGTGCCGGCCTGCAGCACCTGGCCCATGATCACGTACTGCACCTGTTCCGGTGCGACCCCGCCGCGCTCCAGCGCCGCCGCGATGGCGTGACCGCCGAGGGCGGTGGCCGGCACGTTCTTGAGGTTGCCGAGGAGGCGGCCCATGGGCGTACGGGCGCCGCTGACGATCACCGAGCTGGTCACGGGTGGCTTCGCTTTCGGGTTGCGGCGGCCGCGGCGGTCACCGGCGCGGCACCTGAACGATGGTTAGGGTCAGCCTAGCCGGACACGGTACGGTTACCCATGGGGGATCGCTGCGAGAATGTCACACTCTCCGACATGGAATCACTTCACGATCTCGATTCGCTGCCCGAGGTCGGCCTGCTCCGCGTCGACCACGTCGGGATCGCGGTGCCGGACCTGGACGAGGCCATCGCCTTCTACGGGCAGATCTTCGGCATGCGCTGCGTGCACGAGGAGACGAACCAGGAACAGGGCGTACGCGAGGCGATGCTCGCCGCCGGCGACGACGGCACCGGCGCCCGGATCCAGCTGCTCGCGCCGCTGCGGCCCGACTCGGCGATCGCGAAGTTCCTCGACCGCAGCGGGCCCGGGCTGCAGCAGTTGGCATACACCGTCGCCGACGTCGAGGCGACCAGCGCCGCGCTGCGGGCCCGGGGGCTCCGGCTCCTCTACGACGAGCCGAAGCGCGGCACGGCCGGCTCGCGGATCAACTTCGTGCACCCGAAGGACGCCGGCGGCGTTCTCGTCGAGCTCGTCCAGCCCGCCTGATTCGTAAGCCTTGCGGGTGAAACGTCCTGACGGCACAGCCGGGGACTGGCAGGATCGTCACCATCGAGGAGCGCCACCCGGCGACCCTGTGCGACGATCTTCCGATTCCGGGCGGCACAGCAGGTAGTGGCGCGACGACACTCCGCGGGCGGCCTCGTCGCGCGGCCCTCCGAACGGCCGACATCGCCCCTCGGTGGCCGGGCCGAAGGTGATCTTAGGCCGGAATACCAGGCCCGTACGGTCTTGCGTGGCCCCCTGGGGGGTCTGCCAGTATGTCCCAATGCCCCAGCAGCAGGATGCCAATCTCGCGTTCTTCGAGACAGCAAATTCGCAGCACGACTTCACCGTCGTCCTGCGTGGATACGACCGCCACCAGGTCGATGGCCACCTCGGCCGGCTCGTCGCCGCCCTGAACCAGTCCGAGCAGGCCCGCGGTGAGGCCGAACAGCGGATGAACGACGCGCAGCGCCGGCTGCGCCAGGCGGAGCAGCGCCTCAACGCCCTCGAGCAGAAGCTGGCCGACAGCACCAAGCTCCTCGAGGAGAACAACCGGCCGACCCTCTCCGGGCTGGGCACCCGGGTCGAGCAGATCCTGCGGCTGGCCGAGGAACAGGCCAACGACCACCGCAACGAGGCCAAGCGGGAGTCCGAGGGCATCCTCTCCGCGGCCCGGCTCGAGGCGCGAGAGATCACCGACAAGGCCCGCGCCGAGGCCGCCGCCATGAAGGCGACAGCCGAGCGTGAGGCGGGGCAGGTCCGCACGCAGGCCGAGCGCGAGTCCGCCGAGAACCGGGTGCAGGCCCGCCGCGAGGCCGACACGCTGCGCTCCGACGCCGACCGTGAGACCAAGCAGCTACGCACGGTCACCGCGCACGAGGTCGCCGAGCTCAAGTCGACCGTGGAGCGTGAGGTCGCCTCGCTGCGCGCCACCGCCGAACGGGAGATCACCCAGCTGCGCGCGAAGGCGGCCCGCGAGGCCGAGGAGAAGCGCGCCGAGGCCACCAAGATGCTGACCGACGCTCGCGACAAGCGCGACAAGGACCTGCAGGCCCTCGCGCTGGAGACCGCGGAGCGGCGGGAGAAGAGCGAGCGCGAGGAGTCCCAGCGGCACGCCGCACAGGTCAACGCCACCCAGAAGATGGTGGCCGAGGCCGAGGAGCGCGCCCGCGCCGCCGAGGAGCGCGCCAAGGAGATCGGCCAGCGCGCCGAGACCCGCCGCGTCGAGTCCGAGCGCAACGCCGTCGAGACGGTCGAGAAGGCCCGCGCCCTCGCGGAGAAGACGGTCACCGAGGCCCGCGCCGAGGCCGGTCGCCTGCTCAGCTCGGCCCGCACGGAGGCCGAGCTGACCACGCAGGCCGCCAAGCGCGAGGTCGAGGACCTGACCCGGCAGAAGGACGCCGTCACCAACCAGCTGGGCCAGATGCTCTCCGGCCTGTCCGGGCTGGTGCCGACGACGCCCGGCGCGGCGGCGCAGGCCGCCGAGGTCATCAAGCAGGCCGAGGCCAAGGCCGAGACCCCGGCGCAGCGCGCGCCCGAGGCCGGCAAGCCCGAGGCGGCCGCCAAGACCAGCTGAGTCGTTTGCCACTCGGTCACCGGTTGCGCCACCCTTCGGGGTGCGTAACGGTTGATATGACCGGGCCGGTTGTGCGTAGACGTTTGCGGGCCGCACCGGAGCTCCTCCGGTGCGGCCCGTTCGTTTTCATACGTAGCCTGAGCACAGACAAATCACAACGAGACGCTTACTCCCGCCAGGCCGGTGTGTATCGACACGTCACGGGACGATGCGTATGTGAGGATGGAAAACATGTCGCACGGCGGGGAAATCTTCGGTCTCGGTGGAGACGCAGCCTCCGAGCCCAGCTTCGAAACCGCCCTGCGGGGTTACGAGAAGAAGCAGGTCGAACGCTACGTGGCCCGCGCCGAGAACGAGATAGCCGCGCTGGCGAGCGAGCGTGAGCAGGCCTATTCGCAGTTGCAGGCGATGGCCGGACAGCTCGACCGGCTCCAGCAGGAGGCCGCGCAGGCGCGCCGTCAGCCCGGCGTCGGCGCCGAGGTCTCGTTCCGCCACCTCGGCCCGAAGGTCGAGGAGATCCTCGCCAAGGCCGAAGAGGTCGCCGCGGACATCAAGCGCTCCGCCGCCGACGACATCGCCGCCCGCCTCGCCGAGGCCGAGCGGATCCGCGCCGAGGCCGAGGCGCACGCACACGACGGCATCCGCGACTTCGAGATCGCCCTGGCCGCCCGCCGCGCCGAGGAGGAGAAGGCCGACGTCACCCGCCGCGCCGCCGCCGAGAAGGCAGTCGCGACCAGCCGCCAGGCCGCCGAGCAGATGCGCGCGGAGGCCGAGTCCACGCTCGCCCGCTCCCGCGCCGAGACCAAGCAGCTCACCGAGCTTGCCGCGCAGGAGGCCCAGCGGGTCCGCGCCGAGGCCGACGGCTATGCCAAGTCGACCCGGATGCAGGCCGACCAGGAGATGAAGGCGCTGCGCGACAAGACCCAGCAGGACGTCGCGAAGCTGCGCACGGATGCCGAACGCGAGCGCACCGAGCTGAAGTCGTCCGTCGCGCAGGAGCTCACGCAGATGCGCTCGAGCGTCGAGAAGCAGTGCGCCGACCTGCGCAGCGAGGCCGACAAGTACGCCGAGGAGGTGCTGCGCCGCTCCGACGAGCAGGCCACCTCGACCCGCAAGGAGATCGCCACCCAGCAGGAGAAGATCAACCGGGCCGGCCGCGACCTGGAGACCGCGCACGCGGAGGTCGCCGAGGCCGAGCGGAAGGTCGCCGCGGCGAAGGAGCGGGCCGAGACCGCCGAGAAGGAGGAGGCGCGCGTCCAGCAGCGCCTGGCCGAGGTGAAGAAGCAGCTCGAGGCCGAGCTCGAGCACGTCGCCGAGGCGAAGCGCGCCGGTGAGGCCGCGGAGCGCCGCGCCACCGACGTGCGTCGCCAGGTGCAGAAGGAAGCCAAGCGGGTCGCCGAACTCGCCGCCGCCGCGGTCCTCGCGGCCGCCGCGTCTCCGGACGACGACGATGACGAGGAGTCGTCCGGTCCGGGTCCGTCCGCACCGGCGACCGGTCAGGCCCCGGTCGGTCCGCAGTCGGCCTCGCCCCTGACGTCGGTCGGTCAGCACGCGGCGCCCGACTCGCACACCGCGCCGGCCGCGTCCGGCACGGCGACGGCGTCCGGACCCTCCCCGTCCGGCTCAGCCGGATCCGCCTCGGCCGCACCCGCGAAGATCACCGCCTCGGCCAAGGTGACGACCCGTCCGGCGGACAGCCGGGTCGGCGTCGACGCCGACTGAGCAGCCCCGTTTCGGCTCGACGGGTGGCGGGCGTTGGCCCGTACCGATAAATTGCCCGCCGGGACGTCCCTTCGCCGCACCGGTCGCCGACCGCTGCCCGGGCTCCCGTCGCGCACATGTGGAGGTTCCGGTGACGGCCGACGAGTCACGCCCGGTTGACACCGACGCCGATGCGGTCGCGCCGCCGGCCGACGAACCCGTTCCGGCCGACGAGCCCGTTCCGGACGACCAGCCCGTTCCGGACGACGGCGAGTCATCCCATTCCGGCGAGTTCGGCCGGCCCGGCCCGCCGCTCAACAGGCGCAACCCGTTCCTGTTCGGGCTGCTGGGCGGACTGGGGCTGATCACCGCGTACGGGATCTTCCTGGGCCTGCGCAACGCGGCCTCGATCCTGGTGCTGATCTTCATCGCGATGTTCCTGGCCATCGGCCTCAACCCGGCGGTCACCCGGCTGCGCGGCTGGGGTGTCCCTCGGGGCCTGGCCGTGACCGCGATGACGCTGTCCATCGTGCTGCTGCTCTGCGGCGGCGTGTTCGCGCTGATCCCGCCGCTGATCACGCAGACCGGCGAGCTGGTCGAGAGCGCGCCCAGCTTCATCGAGAGCCTCCAGCGCAACGAGACGGTGAACGACCTCGTCCAGCGCTACGACATCCTCAGCAAGGTGCAGAGCGCCGTGAACGCGGGCACGGTGACCAACGCGCTGGGCGGCGTGGTCGGCGGCGCGAAGCTGGTCTTCGGCACGATCTTCAACGTGCTGACCGTGCTGGTGCTGGTCATCTACTTCATGGCGGCCTTCGACCGGATCAAGGAGGGCGCGTACTCCCTGGTGCCCCGCTCCCGGCGCGACCGGGTCCGGCTGCTGAGCGACGAGATCCTCAGCAAGGTCGGCGCGTACATGGTGGGCGCCATCGCGATCGCGGTGCTGGCGGGCGTCTGCACGTGGGCGTTCGCGCTGATCGTCGGCCTGGGGTACCCGTTCGCGCTGGCGGTGGTGGTCGCGGTCTGCGACCTGATCCCGCAGATCGGCGCGACGCTCGGCGCGGTGATCGTCAGCCTGGTCGGGCTGGCGGATTCGCTGACGACGGGCATCGTCTGCATCGTCTTCTTCGTCATCTACCAGCAGGTGGAGAACTACCTGATCTACCCGCGGGTGATGCGCAAATCGGTGAAGGTGAGCGACGTCGCGGCGGTGACCGCGGCGCTGCTGGGCGTCGGCCTGTTCGGCGTGATCGGCGCGCTGATCGCCATCCCGGTGGTGGCGGCGATCCAGCTCATCGTCCGCGAGGTCGTGAACCCGAGCATGGAGGAGAAGTAACCCCTCACTGCCCGGGCTTCGGCACCGGCACGTCCGAGAACGCCGCCACCGTGCGGTCCGCGTACGCGTTCATGTCGCCCGACTCCATCGCGCCCTGCCACGCGCGCGGCAGCGGAACGTCGACGCCCGGCGCCACCCGGCGCACGATCTCGTCGAGCACGGTCTCCGCGTCGCCCACCCAGAGGTGCTTGGCGCCCGGGACGCCCACCACCTCCGCCTGCGGTATCGCCGCGAAGCGGGCCGCGGCCTCCGCCGGGCGCAGGTAGTCGTCGAACTCCGGCACCAGCGCGGTCACCGGCTTGCCGTCCGCCGCCCAGGCCGCCAGGTGCGCCTCGGACGAGAAGCGCAGCGGCGGCGACAGCAGGATCGCGCCGGCGATCGCCGGGTCGAGGCCGTGCATCAGCGCCAGGTCGGTCCCGAACGACCAGCCCAGCAGCCAGACGTTCGGCAGGTCGAGGAACTCCGCGTACTCGATGGCGGCGGCGACGTCGTACTTCTCCGCCTCGCCGGCCGAGAACTCGCCCTCGCTGGTGCCGCGCATGCTCGACGTGCCCCGGGTGTTGAAGCGCAGCACCGCGACGCCCGCCAGCGCCGGCAGCCGCCAGGCCGCCTTGCGGAAGACGTGGCTGTCCATCATCCCGCCGTGCGTCGGCAGGGGGTGCAGGCAGACGAGCGTGGCCACCGGCTCGCCCAACTCCGGCCGGGCCAGCTCGCCGACAAGCGTCAGCCCGTCGGCCGTGTGCAGCTCGATGTCCTGGCGGCGGGCGGGTAGGACCGAGTTGGCGCGGATCTGGTTGCTCACGTTCTCATCCTCACCCATAGCGCGGCGCGTTGCGCGAGCGTTCCACCGTCGGGCCGCGCCGGTCACGCGCCCGCCAGCAGCCGGTGTGCCAGTGCCGCCGGTCGTTCTCGTCGCCGCGGTCGTCGACCGGCCAGGCCACGACGTGCGCGACGCCGGGGCGGATCTCCTGCGTGCAGCCGGGGCAACGGTACGCCTTGACCGCCGCCCCGCCGAAGATCGACCGGACCATCCACTCGCCGTCCTGGTACTGCTGAACGCCCTCGACGCCCTTGCGCGCGCCCTCGGCGGCGTTGGACTCCGACGGCTCGGGGCGGCGTGGGCGATTGCGGCGCGGGCTCACGAAATCAAGCGTACGTGTGAGGCGCGGCGGGCCGAATGCGACCTAGACTCACGTTCATGACGGCTACCCGTACTCCCGGCATGCCCGTGGTCGAGGACGGCTTCCTCATCTCGACCAGCCCCGCGACCGGCGCCGAGGCGGGTCGCCTGCCGGTCTCGGACGACAAGGCGGTCGACGCCGCCGTAGACCGCGCGCGCGAGGCCGGCGCCTGGTGGGCCGGCCTCGGCTTCGACGGCCGCAAGGTGCGGCTGCTGCGCTGGCGGGCCCTGCTCACCCAGCGGATCGAGGAGCTGGCCGAGCTCACCCACACGGAGACCGGCAAGCCGGTCACCGACGCCATCGTCGAGGCCATCGCCGGGATCGAGCACGTCGACTGGGCCGCCCGCAACGCCAAGCGGGTGCTCGGGCCGCGGCGCACCGGGACCCGCCTGCTGGTCGCCGAGCACTCCGGCCACCTCGAATACCTGCCCTTCGGCGTGGTCGGCGTGATCGGCCCCTGGAACTACCCGATCCTCACCCCGCTGGGCCCGATCAGCGGCGCGCTGGCGGCCGGCAATGCCGTCGTGCTGAAGCCGAGCGAGTACACCCCGGCGGTCGGCCAGTGGCTGGTCGACACGTTCGCCGAGGTCGTGCCCGAGCAGCCGGTGCTGCAGGCGGTGCACGGGCTGGGCGACGTCGGCGCCGCGCTGTGCCGGTCCGGCGTCGGCAAAGTCGCGTTCACCGGTTCCACGGCCACCGCGAAGCGGGTCATGGCCACCTGCGCGGAGACCCTCACCCCGGTCGTCATCGAGGCCGGCGGCAAGGACGCGCTCATCGTGGACGCCGACGCGGACGTCGCCGCCGCTGCCGAGGCCGCGGTCTGGGGCGCGATGACCAACGCCGGCCAGACCTGCATCGGCATCGAGCGGGCGTACGCCGTCGCGGAGGTCTACGACGCCTTCGTGGCCGCCGTCGTGGAGAAGGCCGGCCGGCTCCGGCTGGGCGAGGAGATCGGCCCGATCACGATGCCCGGCCAGATCGACATCATCCGCCGGCACATCGACGACGCGCTCGCGTCCGGCGGCCGGGCGGTGCTCGGCGGCGCCGACGCCGTACAGCCGCCGAACGTCGCACCGACCGTGCTGGTCGACGTGCCCGACGACTCGGCCGCGATCCGCGAGGAGACGTTCGGGCCGACGCTGACCATCACCCGGGTCGCCGACGCGGACGAGGCGATCGCCAAGGCCAACTCGCTCCCGTTCGGCCTGGGCGGCGCCGTGTTCGGCAAGGCCAACGGGATCCGGATCGCCCGGCGGATGCGCACCGGCATGGTCGCCGTGAACTCCACGCTGAGCTTCGTCGGCATGGCCAGCCTGCCCTTCGGCGGCATGGGTGACTCCGGCTTCGGCCGCATCCACGGCGACGACGGGCTGCGCGAGTTCGGCCGGGCCAAGTCGATCACCGTGCGCCGGGCGCCCTCGCTGCTGCCCTCGATGACCTTCGAGCGCACCCCGGCGCAGGTGCGGCGCATCGTCAAGGCGGTGAAGCTGCTGTACGGCCGCCGCCCGTGATCTCGTTTGCTAGCGTCGGCCGGTGGATCAATCCGCGATCGAGGTCCGCGGCCTGTCCGTGAGCTACGGCTCCGCGCCGGTGCTGGTCGACGTCCGGCTGACCGTGCCGGTCGGCGCCGGCGTCTGCGTGACCGGCGAGAACGGCATCGGCAAGTCCACGCTGCTGCGCTGCGTCGCCAGCCTGCAGCGCCCCGACGCGGGCGAGATCGAGATCTTCGGCGGGCCGCCCGGGTCCACACCGGAGTTCTGGCGGGCCGTGGTCACCACTGTGGAGCCACCGACCTGGTACCCCGGCCTCACCGCCCGCGAGCACGGCGAACTCGTCTGCCGCGCGCACGGCTCGGACCTGGCGGAGGCCGGCCTCGACGAGATGCTGGAACGCTTCGGCATCGCGTCACACGCCGACGTCATCCCGCCCTCGCTGTCGTCGGGTCAGAAGCAGCGGCTCACCCTGGCCCTGGCGCTGCTGCGGCCCAGCCGGCTGCTGATCCTGGACGAGCCCGAGCAGCGGCTCGACCCGCAGGCACGGACCATGGTGGCCGGCCTGCTGCGCGACTATCTCGCCGGCGGCGGCACGGCGCTGCTGGCCAGCCACGACGCGGCGTTCGCGGCCGCGGCCGGCACCACGACGGTCAGCATGGCCGACCTGCACGCCGCCGACGCGCGGTGACCACCACCGTCGCCGTCGGCAGCGTCCGGCGCTGGGTGCGCCGGACCCGGTCGGCACATCGCGAGCGCGGCGAGACGCTGGGCAACTTCTACTTCGCCGTGCTGTTCGTCGCCATCGTCGGCGGCATGCTGCACCGGCAACTCGCGGCGATCTTCTGGCCGGCCGCCCCGAACGCGTCCGTGCTGGCCGGCGGCGCGCTGAGCCTGGTCATCGTCGGCGGGCTCTACCTCGCGCTGCGCCGCCTCGGCCCGCTCGGCCTCAGCCGCCCGGCGGCCTCCTGGCTGCTCACGGCCCCGGTCAGCCGCCGCCGGCTGCTGCTGCCCTCGCTCTGGCTGGCGACGATCGGCGCGGCGTTCGCGGGCGCGTTCGGGGGCCTCGCCGTCCTCGGGCACGTCGCCGCGCGGCCCGTGCCCGGCCCGGACGCGCTGCTGCCGCTGGCCGGTGCGCTGCTCGGCGGCGCCCTGCTGCTGGTCGCGCTGGGCGCCCAGGCGGACCGCTGGTGGTCGTCCTGGCCGGACAACGTGGCCTACCTGCTGGTCGCGGCGGGCCTGGCCGGGCTGGTCGTCGACTCGGCCGTGGCCGCGCCGCGAGCGCCCGCCGGCTGGCCCGCCGGCGGCGTCGTGCCCGCCGTGACCGCGGCGCTCGCGGCGATCGTGACCGTCTTCTTCCTGCTCGCGGTGCGCCGCCTCGCGCACACGCCGAACGAACGGATCCTCGAGGCGTCCAAGACGGCCGGCACGCTGCTCGACTCGGCGTTCGGCGTGGAGCCGTCGTTCGTGACGGAGATGGTCGAGCGGCGGTACTGGGCGCGGCGCAGGCTGACGTCGCGGCGGTTGTGGGCGCGGGTGCCCGTACTGGTCGCTCAGGACCTCGTCCTGCTGCGCCGCCGCCCGCGGCGGCTGCTGTGGCTGGCCGGCGCCACCACCCTGCCGACGCTGCTGGCGCACGCACCGGGGTGGATCCTCGGGGCGGCCGTGCTGGTCGGCGGCCTGGTGGCCGGCGGCGCGGCCGCGGCGACGGTCCGCACGGACGCCGGCAACCCGGTCCTGCTGCGCCTGCTCGGCCTGAGCTCGCGTCAGTCGATCACCCAGCGGCTCTGGGTGCCCGGCGTGCTGGCCGCGCTCTGGTATTCGGCCGCCCTCTCAATGCTGCACGCCCTCGGCGACCTGCCCGCCGGCCCCTGGTGGGCGCTGGGGCTGGCGCTGGGCCCGGCCGGCGCGGCCGCGACGGTACGCCGGGCACGCGTCGGCTTCGTCGACAACGGACTGTTGCCGCTGGACACCCCGATGGGCTCGTTCTCGACCGGCCCGGCGATCAGCGCGCTCGCCGGGATCGACGTGCTCCTGCTCGGCCTGCCCACGGTGGTGCTGATCGCACAGGGCGCCCCGCTGACGTGGACGGGTGTGGTGGCACAGGGCGCGATCGCGGCGGTCGGCGCGCGGGCGTACGTGAGCGGGACGACCGCGGCGGACCGGGTGGAGCTCAGCGCCCGCTAGAACAGGGTGAGCTCGTTGCGCTCCATGCCGCGCAGCCTGTCGTAGTCGACGACCACGCAGCGGATGCCGCGGTCGGAGGCCAGCACCCGGGCCTGCGGCTTGATCTCCTGCGCCGCGAAGACGCCCTGCACCGGTGCGAGCAGCGGGTCGCGGTTCATCAGCTCGAGGTAGCGGGTGAGCTGCTCGACGCCGTCGATCTCGCCACGCCGCTTGATCTCGACCGCGACCGCACCGCCGGCGGCGTCGCGGCAGAGCAGGTCCACCGGGCCGATCGCGGTCATGTACTCGCGGCGGACCAGGCTCCAGCCCTCGCCGAAGGTCTCCGGGTGCGCGGCCAGCAGCTCCTGCAGGTGCGCCTCGACGCCGTCCTTGACCAGGCCGGGGTCGACGCCCAGGTCGTACGAGGTGTCCTGGAAGATCTCCTCGAGGGTGATCCGCAGCTCCTCGCCGGCCTTGTTCACCACCCGCCACACGCCGGGCGCCTCCTGCAGTTTGCAGGGCGGGCTCATCCAGTTCAGCGGCTTGTAGGCGCGGTCGTCGGCGTGGATCGAGACCGAGCCGTCCGCCTTGACCATCAGCAGCCGCACCGCGGGCGGCAGATGGGCGGAGAGGCGGCCGACGTAGTCCACGGAGCACTTCGCAATGACCAGGCGCACCCGACGAGGGTAGCCGCTGCGCGGACCGGGCTCGCGTGCCGGTGCCATCCTGATGACGTGCTCGAAGCGCTCACCGGTACCGGCCTGGCGGCATCCGCCGGGCTCAATGCCTACATCCCCCTGCTCACGATGGGTCTACTGGCCCGCTACACGGATCTGATCGAGCTGCCCGGCGGCTGGCAGTGGCTCTCCGGCGGGTGGGCGATCGGCATCCTCGTCGTGCTGCTCGCCGTCGAGATGGTCGCCGACAAGGTGCCGGTGCTGGACCACGCCAACGACGTCGTGCAGACCGTGATCCGGCCGACCGCCGGCGGGCTCGCGTTCGGGGCCGGCTCGGCGTCCGAGACGGTGACCGTGTCCGACCCGGGCTCGTTCTTCGGCTCGCACCAGTGGGTACCGGTCGCGGCGGGCGTGCTCATCGCGCTCTGCGTGCACGGCGTGAAGGCCGTATCGAGACCTGTGGTGAACGCCTCAACGGCCGGCCTGGGAGCGCCGGTGGCCAGCACGGCCGAGGACCTCGGCAGCGTGCTGTTGTCGCTGCTGGCGATCTTGCTGCCGGTGCTCGTCCTGCTCGGACTCCTGCTGATGATGCTCGGTGGATGGTGGGCGATCAGGCGGCGACGGCGGCGTAAGCGGGAACGGCAGCCCCTGGAGGGTGTCGGTACCGAGCGTCTGTTTGGTTGACTGCTGCCGTGCCCGCGATCGCCGTACCCGCCTTCGCCCTGACCTGGTGGCTGGGTTGCTACCTGGTGGGGCGTGACCCCACCAGGTCGCTGCTGTGGCGCTCGGCCGCCGCCCTGATCGCGTACGCGGTCGCGGTGGTCGTCTGGACGCTGAGCCCGGCCTCCGCCCCGGCCCAGTTGCTGCTCTGCGTTCCGGCCCTGTTCTGGGCCGGCGTGGCCGTCGGCCTACTGCCCCGCGGCGTCCCCGAGTACCGGCAGGCGAACCGCGGCTGGGTGATCCTGGCGGGGCTGTTCCTGGCGCTGGCCTCGGTGCTGCCCGGCGTGGGAAAGCTGGTCGCGCTCGCGCCGCTGGCGGGCGCGATGGTGCTGCTCATGCGCTACCGCGAGCGGGTGCGTCCCACCGCGTTGCCGTCGGCCCTGGCCGCCGCCGCCGCCCTGCACGCGCTCGGCCTGGTCGTGGTGCTGGCCCCGATCGACCTGGGCGCGCCGATCCTGGTGCTCGCCGCGATCGGCCTCGATCTGCTGCTGATGGGTTTCCTCGTGGCGGTGGCCGACGCGGTGGACGCGGGCGAGCGGCTCCAGCCCGACCTGAGCCGCTCGCTGATCGCCGCGGCGGTCGCCCTGCTGCTCTGTGCCGGTCCGGCCGCGCTGACCATGCTCGCCGCGCCCGGCCTCCGCGCGGTGACCGTGCTCCAGTTCGTGCTGGTGGCGATGGTGCTGGGCGCGGTCGGCCTGGCGGGACAGTTGCGGGCCGGCCTTGACCGGCTGGCGTTCCTGCGGGACGAGCGGCTGCGGCAGGACCGCGCCGCGCTGATGCTGGCGGCCGACGCGCTGCCCCGGCGGCGCGAGCGGCACCGGATGATCGCCCTGGACGCGGAGGAGTTCAAGCGGCTGACCCGGCGGGCGCTGGAGGACTTCGGCGACGTGGGCCGGCTGCTGCGTAACCCGCTCATCGATCTGCCGGCGGTGGACCGGCGGCTGGCCGCGCGCGGGCCCGGCGTGGCCGAGCAGCCGCTGGTGCGGGCCGCGGAGTTGCGGGCCGTGCTGAGCGAGCACGTGCTGCGGCTCAAGCCGTCCGGGGTGTTCGGGACCACCGAGGAGTGGCGGTTCTTCAACGCCCTCTACTACTGCTGCGTGCTGGGGCTGCGGCCGTACCAGCGGCGGCCCCAGCCCGAGGGGCTCGACCGGGACGCGCGGCGGGCGGTCGACTGGTTCCGCCGCTACGTGCCCCGGCGCTCGCTGCACCGCTGGCAGGCCGAGGCGGCGACCATGGTCGCCGCGCACCTCTGGCGTGACCTGGTGAGCACCGACCCGCGCTGGCTGGCCGGGACCGGCGGCGGCGCACGCCGGGAACCCGTGCGGTGACGCTTCGATAGCGACACGCGCCGCATAAGTTGGCAACCACGGCAAAATGGTTAAAATCTCCCATCGTGACTTCCGGGGGGTGCTGTGGGTAGCCACCGCAACGCGCTGGTCGCCGTCGTCCGGCAGGAGCTGGCCGAGGCGCGCGGCACCGCCCGGGCGGTGCTGGCCGCCGCGGAGTCTGCCCGCAGCGAGGCCCTGCGCCGCAAACAGCTCATCAGGGACGCCTACTCGACCTGCCTGGCCCAGCTCGCCGAGGCGCGCGAGGCCGCACGGCAGGACATCCTGCGGCGGACCGCGGCCGAGGCCGGCACGCTGACCCGCAACGTCGAGTCGCTGGCCGCCCTCTGCGCGTCCGGCTCCGCCGGCACCTCCTGGCGCTACTGGACGCCGACGGAGCCCGACCGGGTCGGCCGCCCCCGGCTGCTGCGGATCGGCACGGTCAGCTACGACGCCGGCGACGGCGACCGGCGCCTGCCCGCGCTGGTGCCGCTGCTCGACCACGCACACGTGAACCTCGTCGGCGACCCGGAGACCGCGGACGGCGTCATCTCCGGGCTGCTGCTGCGGGCCCTCGGCACGACCCGCCCCGGCGACATCCGGCTCACCGTCTACGACCCGGAGCAGCTCGGCGGCACGCTCGCGGCGTTCGCGCCGCTCGGCAACGCCGGCCTGCTCTCCTTCGTCGGCCCGGGCGGGCTGAGCGCCGTGCTCGACGACCTGGTCGAGCAGATCTGCCGGGTCAACGAGACGGTGCTCGCCGGCGAGTACGCGTCCCTCGCCGAGCTCACCGCCGCGACCGCCGGCCCGCGCCCCGAACCGTGGCGGATCGTCGTGCTGCTCGCCGACGCCGAGCTCACCGGCGGCCAGCGGGCCCAGCTCGACCGCATCGTCCGTACCGGCGTGGCCTGCGGCGTACACCTGGTGGTCCGGGGTCTCGAGCTCGCGCCGCACCCCACGGTGGAGCACATCGCCGTACGCGACGGCACGGCCACCTGCGACACCACCGGCGAGCTGGCGGTCACCCTCGACGCGCCGCCACCGCCGGAGCGGATCACCGGTTTTGCCCGGACCACCGCCGAGCGCCTGCGCGCGGGCCCGCCGCCGGCCAGCTTCGCCGACCTCGAACCCGACAAGCTCTGGACCGAGTCGTCCGCGCACGGCCTGGCCGCGCCGATCGGCGACAGCACCGACGGCCCGCTCATCTCCGTTCCGCTCGGCGACGATCCGCCGCACGCGCTCATCGGCGGCCCGTCCGGCTCGGGCAAGACGAACCTGATCTACGCCTGGATCGGCTCGCTCGCGGCCCGGTACGGCCCAACGGAGCTGGCGTTCTACCTGCTGGACTTCAAGGAGGGTGTCTCGTTCGCGCGGTTCGCCCCCGGCCCGCGCGACCCGAGCTGGCTGCCGCAGGTCCGGCTCGCCGGCATCAACGTCAACGGCGACCGCGAGTTCGGCCTGGCGATGCTGCGCCACCTGGGCGAGGAGCTGCGCGCCCGGGCGCAGGCCGCCAAGCGGTACGAGGCGTCCAAGCTGGCCGAACTGCGCGCCGAGGACCCGCGCGGGCACTGGCCCCGGATCGTCGCCGTCATCGACGAGTTCCAGGTGCTGCTCGCCGGGCGCGACGCGCTCGCCGACGAGGCCGTGACCCTCCTCGAGGACCTGGCCCGGCGCGGCCGGTCGCAGGGCATCCACCTCGTGCTGGCCAGCCAGGACGTCTCCGGCATCGAGGCGCTCTGGGGTCGCTCCGGTCTGATCGGACAGTTCACCCTGCGCATCGCGCTGCCGAAGGCCCGGCGGGTCCTCGCGGACACCAACCTGGCCGCCGCGGTCATCCCCCGCTTCCACGCGGTCGTCAACGCCGACTCGGGCGCGGCCGGCGCCAACCACATCGTGCGGCTGCCCGACGCGGGCGACCGGACCGCGTGGCGCACCCTGCAGCGCAAGCTCTGGCACCGCCGGCCGGACCACTGCGTGCCGCCCCGGCTCTTCGACGGCGACGCGGTGCCGCGGCTGCCCGAGGCGTACCGGCCCGCGGGGCGGGTGCCGAGCGTGACGTCGGACATCGGCTCCTCGCCCGGTGCGGTGCTCGGCGAGCGGATCGACGTCGCCGCGCGGCCCGCCCGGCTGCGGCTCGGGCGGATGCCGGGACGCAACCTGGCGGTGCTGGGCACCCGTACCGGCGAGGCCTGCGACGTGCTCGCCGCGGCCGCGCTGTCGCTGGCCGCGCAGGGGCCGGCGCGGTTCAGCGTCGCCTGCCTCGACCCGGGCGCGGAGCGGGCCGCGGCCCGGCTGGTCGCCGAGCTTCCGCAGGCCGACTGGTACGGGCCGGCCGACCTGGACCAGCTCTTCGACGCCCTCGACCCGGACGGCATCCCGCACTACCTGCTCGGCTACGCGCTCGACGCCGCCGGACCGTCCTATCGGGAACGGCTGCGTGCCGTGCTCACCGACGGCCCCGAGGACCGTACGCACGTGCTGGGCTGGTGGCGCTCGGTGCAGCGGCTGCGCGACGACCTGGGCGGAATCGGCGCCCGCCTGGACACCATCGGCGCGTGGGTGGCCCTCGACGTGCAGGGCCCCGAGCTCAGCCCGCTCTCACCGCAGCCCGGCGGCCCGGTCTGGTACCCGCGCCGGCGCCGGGCCCTGTTCTTCGACCGCTCGGTCCACCGCCATCCGGAAGTGATCATCCCGTACGAGGTGAACAGTGACCACACGTGACCGCGACTACCAGTTGATGATGAGCGCGCTCGCCGACGTCGCCCGGCGGCGGGACGAGGAGCTGGAGAACGCCGAGCAGGCGTACCAGACCAGCTCGGCGCAGGCGGCCGGGGAACTGGCCCGGGCGGAGAACGACGCCATCTCGGCCGACCGCTGGGCGGGCGCCGCGGCGGCCCAGGTGCTCGACGTCGACCGGGAGGCGGCGCGGCTCTGGGAAGAACTGCGTCGGGCCCGGGGAATGCGCGTGCGTACGCTCGGCGAACTGCCCGAGCCGGCGGCGGTCGAGGCGCTGCCGCGGGTCGCGCTCGAGCGCTCACCGGACTCCGGGGCCGCGGCGCCGGCGCCGCGGCAGTCAGCCCGGACGCTGCTCGCCCGGACCGCCGAGCGGATCGACGTGACCGTACGCCCGGCCGCGCGCCGCGCGGTGCCGCGCTGGGTGCTGCCGCTGCTGCCCGTGCTGGGCGCGCTGATTGCCGGCATGTGCGGGCTGGTCGCGGCCGGCCTGGTGACCTTCGGGGGTACCCAGATCCCCGGCGGGGCCGTGCTGCGCGGGCTGGGCTGGCTGGCGTTCCTGGTGGCGCCGTCCGCGGGCGTGCCGGTGGCCGCCGCGATCGCGCACCGGCGGCTGCGTGCCCGGCTCGACATCGGCGGCATCGGCCTGACCCTGCTCGGCGGCATGCTCGCGGCCACGCTGCTGTCGGTGACGTTCGCGGGAACGCGGTAGGGCCGCCGGGCCCTACCGCGCCCGGCGGCGGCCCGATCAGTACGTGTAGAAGCCCTTGCCGGTCTTGCGGCCCAGGTCGCCCGCGGTGACCATGCGCTGGAGCAGCTCCGGCGGGAAGAACTTCTCGTCCGCGGTGTCGTGGTAGATGTTGCTCGCCGCGTTCAGCATCACGTCGAGCCCGGTCAGGTCGACGGTGGCCAGCGGGCCCATCGCGTGCCCGAAGCCCAGCTTCATGACGGTGTCCAGGTCGGCGGCCGAGACCACGCCCGTCTCGACCAGCTTGATCGCCTCGACCAGCAGGGCCGAGAAGAGCCGGTTGGAGACGAAGCCGGCCACGTCCCGCTTGACCTCGACGCAGGTCTTGCCGACCTCCTCGGCGAAGTCGCGGGCGTTGGCGAGGGTCTCGTCGGAGGTCTGGTAACCGCGGACCAGCTCGACCAGCTTCATCATCGGCACCGGCGAGAAGAAGTGGATGCCGACGACGGACTCCGGCCGGGAGGTGACCGCGGCGATCTGGGTGATCGGGATCGCGGAGGTGTTGGTGCCGAGCACCGCGCCGGGCTTGCAGATCTTGTCGAGCGCCCGGAAGACCTCGTGCTTCGCCTCGAGCTTCTCGTAGATCGCCTCGACCACCACGTCGGCGTCGGCCATCGCCTCCAGCTCGGTGGTCGTGGTGACACGCCCCACCGCCGCCTCGGCGTCCTCGGCCGAGATCTTCCCCTTGGCGGCGAAGCGCCCCAGGGAGTCCCGGATCGCCGCCACGCCGCGGCTCAGCGATGCCTCGTCCAGGTCCCGCATGGTGACCTGCCAGCCGGCCTGTGCCGCCACCTGGGCGATGCCGGAACCCATCAGACCGGAGCCGATGACCGCGAGTCGACCCGCCATGTGTGCTCTCCTTCTCCACGTTGAGGTTGCCGTGACAGCCTAGCCGCCCCGCTTAACGCTGACTCAGGGACTCGATCGGGGCAAATCCCGGGAAAACGCGGGCCGCCGGTGCCAGACTGTGCACATGCCACCAAGCGACGGCTGGTACCTGCTAGGGCCTTTCATAGCCGTCGCGCTGGTCGGGTTCCTCGCTGCCGTCTTCTGGCGCATGGGCCTGCAATGGAACCAGGTCGGCGAGGACCCGCTGCGCGAACTCTGCGAAGGCCGCGAATCCTACGAAGGCCTGGCAATCTTCGGCGACGCCGAGGACTACGGCCTGCTCTGCCCCGCCGCGGCGACCGACGACCCGGCCATCGCCGACGAGATCCGCGGCCTGCTGGCCGTGGCCGGCATCCGCTCGACGTCGGCCGCCCGCCCGGACGGCCGGCTACTGGTCCTGGTCTTCCCGGAGGAGGTCGACGAGGCCCGCAGGCTGGTCGGGGGCTCCCCCGCCCTCTAGCCGTCCCTAGAAGTCGAACGTGGGCTCGGCCACGACCGCGCGCTCGACGTCGACGCCGAGCCCGGAGAGGTCCGACACGAAGTTCGGGTAGCCGCGGTCGATGTGGTGGACCTCACCCACCTCCGTGCTGCCGTCGGCGCACAGGCCCGCGATGACCAGGCCCGCGCCCGCGCGGATGTCGGTGGCCCGCACCGGGGCACCGGAGAGCCGCTCGCGCCCGTTCACGACCGCGTGGTGGCCGTCGGTGCGGATGTCCGCGCCCAGCCGGACCATCTCGTTCACGAACATGAACCGCCCGTCGAAGATGTTCTCGGTGATCAGCGACGAGCCCGTGCTCACCGCGGCCAGGCCGATCGCCATCGGCAGCAGGTCGGTCGCGAAGCCCGGGTACGGCAGGGTCACGATGTCGACGGCCTTGGGGCGGTCGTCCATGCGTACCCGGAAAAGGTTGTCGCCCGGCTCGACCACCGCGCCGGCCGAGACCAGCTTGTCCAGGGCGATCTCCAGGTAGGCGGGCTGCACCCCGTGCACCGTGACGTCGCCGCGGGTCATCGCCGCGCCGAACGCCCAGGTGCCGCCGACGATGCGGTCGCCGACCGTGGCGTGGCGCACCGGATTGAGCCCGTCGACCCCCTCGACGGTCAGCGTCGAGGAGCCCGCGCCCGAGATCTGCGCACCCATCGCGGTGAGCATGTCGCAGATGTCGACGATCTCGGGCTCGCGGGCCGCGTTGTCGATCTCGGTGACGCCCTTGGCCAGGACGGCCGCCATCAGCAGGTTCTCCGTCGCGCCCACGCTCGGGAAGTCCAGCCAGATCTTGGCGCCGCGCAGGCCGCCCGGCGCCGAGGCGATGACGAAGCCGTGCTCGCCGGAGATGTCAGCGCCCATCCGGGCCAGGCCGGCCACGTGCATGTCGAGGCCGCGCGAGCCGATCGCGTCGCCGCCGGGGTGTGCCACCCGGACGTAGCCGCGGCGGGCCAGCAGCGGGCCCAGCACGCAGATGGACGCCCGCAGGCGGCGCACCAGGTCGTAGTCCGTCTCGCTGCCCGGCTCGGCGGGCACGTCGATGGTCGCGTCACCGCTTCCGAGCGACACGTCGCAGCCGAGCCGGCGTAGCACCTCGGCCATTATCGCGACGTCGGTGATGTGGGGGACGTTTGTGACCACGCTGCGCCCCTCGGCCAGCAGTGCGACCGCCATCAGCTTGAGTGCCGAGTTCTTCGCGCCACCGACCGTGACATCGCCGGAGAGACGCACGCCGCCCTTGACCCTGATCACATCCACGCGGGCAATCGTATGGGGCCGCGCACAGCCACCTCCGTAGGGTGGGGGGCATGGCTGTGCATCTCACCCGCATCTACACCCGCGCCGGCGACGCCGGCGCGACCCGGCTCGGCAACAACGAGGTCACCGCGAAGACCGATCCCCGGGTCGCGGCGTACGCGGACGCCGACGAGTGCAACGCCGCGATCGGCGTGGCGCTGGCAATGGGCTCCCTCGCCCCGGACGTGAAGAGCGTCCTGACGGCCGTGCAGAACGACCTGTTCGACGTGGGCGCCGACCTGTGCAATCCGCTGGCCGAGGACCCGCCCTACCCGCCGCTGCGGATCAACGAGGCCTACGTGACCCGCCTCGAGGGCTGGTGCGACGAGTACAACGACCAGTTGCCGGCGCTCGACTCCTTCGTCCTGCCGGGCGGCACGCCGGGTGCGGCGCTGCTGCACGTCGCCCGCACGGTCGCGCGCCGGGCGGAGCGGTCCGCCTGGGCCCTGCACGAGCTCGACGAGGCCCGCACGTCGCCGCTGCCGGCCAAGTACCTGAACCGGCTCTCGGACCTGTTGTTCATCCTGGCCCGCACCGCGAATCCGGGCGGGGACGTCAAGTGGGTGCCGGGCGGGGTCTCCTGAGCCTTCCCCAAGCGCGGCGCGGCCTGCCCGGCCCCTGTCCGGTCAGGTCTCGCCGGGCCTCCCGGCCCGAAAGCGAGCATGGCGAGAGGGCTGCGCGACGACGGGCCAGGGGTGTCTCACGATCGACCCGGACGTCGCCGACCGGGGCGTGGTTGATCAGCGCTCGGCGGGCCGGGGCGTGATCGACGGGCGGGGCGCGACCGAACCCGGCTGCCCAGGCGGGCCCGCCTCGAGCCACGAGAGGAAGCCGGTCACCGTCGACTCCGCCATGGCGATCTCGAGCTGAGCGCGGCCGGTCGTGCAGAGCAGGATCACGCAGTGGCCCGGCATGGTGAGCCGTTCCGGTCCCTCGGGCAGCCGCCGGCGGCCGACCTTGAGGGTGCGGCGGTCCAGCACGCGCTTGGGGCGGATGCCGAAGCTGAACATGCGGTGGAAGCGTAATTCGTCATCGACGAACTGGCCGATCCCGGAGGACCAGCCGCGGCCGAGGACCATCGTGCTGACCCGGACCTGAAGCCGGATGGTGCCGCCGCGGGCCATGAGCAGACGGCGGCGCAGGAAGACCGCGAGGAGGGCGACGAGCAGCGCGGCGAAGCAGATTCCGAAGACCACCAGAATCCGCATCGCCGACGTCAGTGGGCGTCGGGAGTGGCGGGGGTGGCGCTCTCGGCGAGTACCGTCACGCCGTCGGCGTCAACGGAGAGGAAACCACCGGCCACGTCGTAGGTCAGCTGCTCGCCACCGGCGAGCTTGACCCGCACCTGGGACGGCTCCTTGAGCAGGCCGAGGAGGGGCGAGTGGCCGGGCAGCACACCGAGCTCACCCTCGACGGTGCGGGCGACGAGCATCTCGGCCTCGCCGGACCAGACCTTCTCCTCGACGGCGACGACCTGGACGTGCAGCTGATTGGCCACGCTGTCTCCTTGTAAAGCCTGCGGACGCTCTTGTCATGAAGTCTAAACGGCTGGGTGACATAGCGGTGCCTGGGGTGGCGACCGCCACTGCGAACCATCAGAGTTTCTGGAAGAACTCCGGATGGTTGATCAAAAACGTCGTGATCGTGTCGTCGTTGACGGAGGCGAAGAAGTCGTCGGCGGACGGCTCGAGTGCCTCGCCGAGATACTTCTTGTTCTCGATCAGGCTCCGGCCGGGCAGCTTGACCAGGGTCATGTCGTCGGAGCGCAGGCTCTTGAGCGCGAGGCCCCAGTCGACGACCGTGTGGCCGTTGCCGTCGAAGATCAGCGCGTCACCGGCGGCCCGCAGCACGTTGTCGAGCTTGACCGGGTTGGTCACCACGTTCTTGCTCAGCGCCTGCGAGGCCATGGCCTTGATGAACTGCTGCTGGTGCCGCTGGCGGTCGTAGTCGCTGCGGGGCAGGCCGTAGCGCTGCCGCACGTAGTCGAGCGCCTGCCACCCCTCGAGGTGGTACGTGCCCTTCTTGTAGGACGCCTGCGGCCCGATGTAGGGGTGCTCGCAGTTGTTGGCCGCGCACTCGGGCCGGCGGTCCCGCGGCTTGCCGTTGGGCTTCAGGTGCTCCGACTTCACGTTCTGGTCGATCGTCATCGTGACGCCGCCCATCGCGTCGACGATGTCCTTGAAGCCGTTGAAGTTGATGATCGCGCCGGCGTCGAACCGCTTGATGCCCGTCAGCTTGCTGACCGTCTTGGCGAGCAGGTCGAAGCCCTGCGCCACGTCGTGCTTCCCGTTGCCGATCGAACTGCCGTACGACATCGCGGCGTTGATCTTCGAGGTGCCGCCCCGGAAGCCCGTCTTCTCGAAGGGCGGGATCTCGACCCGCAGGTCGCGCGGGATCGAGAAGAGGTAGGCCTGCTTCAGGCCCTTGGGGATGTGCACCACGATGATCGAGTCGGAAAGCGGCGCCGTGTTGGTGTTTCGCGGGTCGATGCCCACCAGCAGGATGTTGACCGGGCCCTTGATGTCGCTCTTCTTGGTGGCGCCCTCGGCAGCGTTGCCGAAGAGGTCCTTCTGCTCGACGGCGTTGGCGTAGCGGGCCACGAGCACCTGGCTCGTGACGAGCGCGCCGCCGCTGACGACCATCAGGACGCATCCGAAGATCGCGCAGAGCCGCGCCCACAGAGGCGCGCGCCGGCGGGTCCCGGATTTACTGCTCTTGGCCACTCGAACCCCAACCATGCCGGTCGATCCCATCCGCGATCAACGCCATGATCGCGGGGCTACACACCTAGCAGTGCCAGAGTATCCGATCAACAAAAGAAACTTTCACGTCCGAATACCTGCACTGCGTAGCTAAACGGACATAACGGGCTCTGGGAAACGCGTAAGCCGCGCCGACAAGCGTCGGCGCGGCTCACGTGAGATCCGCAAAGATCAGCCCTTCATGAGCTCGTGCGCGTTCTTCTCGAGGTCCTCGAGGCCACCACACATGAAGAAGGCCTGCTCGGGGTAGTTGTCGTACTCACCCTCGCTGATCTTCTTGAACGCCTCGATGGTCTCCTTCAGCGGGACCGTCGAGCCGGGAACGCCGGTGAACTGCTCGGCGGCGTACGTGTTCTGCGAGAGGAAGCGCTCGATGCGGCGGGCCCGCTGCACCGTGACCTTGTCCTCCTCGGAGAGCTCGTCCATGCCGAGGATGGCGATGATGTCCTGCAGGTCCTTGTACTTCTGCAGGATCCGCTGCACCTCACGGGCGACCGCGTAGTGCTCGGCGCCGACGAACTCGGGCGCCAGGATCCGCGAGCTGGAGGCCAGCGGGTCCACGGCGGGGTAGATGCCCTTGTCGGAGATCGACCGCTCGAGGTTCGTGGTCGCGTCCAGGTGGGCGAACGTGGTCGCCGGGGCCGGGTCGGTGTAGTCGTCCGCGGGCACGTAGATCGCCTGCAGCGAGGTGATCGCCTTGCCCCGGACCGACGTGATCCGCTCCTGCAGCTCGCCCATCTCGTCCGCCAGCGTGGGCTGGTAACCCACGGCGGACGGCATCCGGCCGAGCAGCGTCGACACCTCGGAGCCGGCCTGGGTGAACCGGAAGATGTTGTCGATGAAGAGCAGCACCTCCTGGTTCTGCACGTCCCGGAAGTACTCCGCCATGGTCAGCGCGGAGAGGGCGACGCGCAGGCGGGTGCCCGGCGGCTCGTCCATCTGGCCGAAGACGAGGGCGGTCTTGTCGAGCACGCCACCCTCGGCCATCTCCAGGATGAGGTCGTTGCCCTCGCGGGTGCGCTCACCCACGCCGGCGAACACCGACGTACCACCGAAGTTACGGGCGACACGGATGATCATCTCCTGGATGAGCACCGTCTTGCCCACGCCCGCGCCGCCGAACAGGCCGATCTTGCCGCCTCGCACGTACGGCGCGAGCAGGTCGAGCACCTTGATGCCGGTCTCCAGCATCTCGGTCTTCGGCTCGAGATCCGCGAACGCCGGGGGCTTGCGGTGGATCGGCCAGCGCTCGGTGATGTCCAGCGTGGAGGGGTCCACGTTGAGCACCTCGCCGAGGGCGTTGAACACGTGGCCCTTGGTCACGTCGCCGACGGGCACCGAGATCGGCGAGCCGGTGTCCCGGACCTCGGCACCGCGGACGAGACCGTCGGTGGGCTGCATCGAGATGGCGCGGACCAGGTTGTCACCCAGGTGCTGGGCGACCTCGAGGGTCAGCGTCTTCGTGCCCCCGGAGAGGGTCACGTCGACGTGCAGCGCGTTGAAGATTCCCGGCATGCCGTCACGGGGGAACTCGGCGTCGACGACCGGGCCGATGACCCGGACGACGCGGCCGACGCCGGTCTCCGTCTTGGTGGGCTCAGCAACAGCAGTCATCACTCATCACTTCCCGCCGCGGCCAGCGCGTTGGCGCCGCCGACGATCTCACTGATTTCCTGGGTGATCGCAGCCTGCCGCGCGGAGTTCATCTCGCGCGTGTACCGCTTGAGCAGGTCGTCCGCGTTGTCCGACGCGCTCTTCATCGCACGGCGCCGGGACGCCGACTCGCTGGCCGCCGAGTCCAGCAACGCCGCGTAGATCCGCGTGTTGAGGTACTTCGGCAGCAGCGCGTCGAGCAGCTCCTCGGCCTCGGGCTCGAACTCGTAGGCCGGACGCAGCCCGGGCTCGCGCTCCTGCTCCTCGACCTGCATCGGCGCCAGGAAGCGCGCCTCCGCGGACTGAGTCATGAGCGACTTGAACCGGGTGCTGACGATGTGCAGCTCGTCGACACCCTGGATGCTGTCCGGGCCGAACGACTCGTCGTTGTCCGCACCGGCGACGAACGCCTCGAGCAGCGCGTCGCCGATGGTGCGGGCGTCGGAGAACGAAGGCCGTTCCGAGAACCCGGTCCAGCTGGTCTCGATCGGCCGGTTGCGGAACCGGTAGTACCCGACGCCCTTGCGGCCGACGATGTACAGCGCCACGTCCTTGCCGTCCGCCCGCAGCCGCGCCATCAGCTGCTCGGCGGTGCGGATCGCGTTGGCGTTGTAGGCGCCGGCCAGGCCCCGGTCGCTGGTGATCAGCAGAACACCGGCCCGCTGCACCCGCTCGCGCGACTGCAGCAACGGGTTCTCGATCGTCGCGTTGGACGCAAGCGCCGTCAGGACCCGCGTGATCGCCTCCGCGTACGGCTTGGAGGCGGCCACCCGCTCCTGAGCCTTGGCGATGCGGCTCGTCGCGACGAGCTCCTGCGCCTTGGCGATCTTCTTGGTGGACTTGACGGTGCGGATGCGCCGCCGAAGTGCCTGTACCTGACCGGCCATGGCTTAGCTCTCGTCCCCGGGACGGACCTCGCGGGTCACGGTCTCCCGGCTCTCGCTGCCGTCGGCCATCGGCTCGGGCTGGGCCTCGTTACCCACGTTGCCGCGGGTCTCGCCCTGCTTGAACAGCACCTTGAACTCGTCGACGCCGCTCTGCAGCGTCTCGACCTGCTCGTCGCTCAGCTGGCCGGTCGACTCGATCGCCGTGAAGGTCTCGCCGCGGTTGCGCTTGATCCAGTCGAGCAGCTCGGCCTCGAAGCGCCGCACGTCGCCGACCGGAACGTCGTCGAGCTGGCCCGTGGTGCCGGCCCAGATGATGATGGTCTGCTCGGCGACCGAGTACGGCGAGTACTGCGGCTGCTTGAGCAGCTCGACCAGGCGCACGCCCTTGTCCAGCTGCGCCCGCGACGCCTTGTCCAGGTCGGAGGCGAAGGCCGAGAAGGCCTCCAGCTCGCGGAACTGGGCGAGGTCGAGGCGGAGCCGGCCGGAGACCCGCCGCATGGCCTTGACCTGCGCCGAGCCGCCGACCCGCGACACCGAGGTGCCGACGTTGATGGCCGGGCGCACACCCGAGGCGAACAGGTCGGCCTCGAGGAAGATCTGGCCGTCGGTGATCGAGATGACGTTCGTCGGGATGTAGGCCGAGATGTCGTTGGCCTTCGTCTCGATGATCGGCAGGCCGGTCATCGAGCCACCGCCGAGCTCGTCCGAGAGCTTCGCGCAGCGCTCGAGCAGGCGGCTGTGCAGGTAGAAGACGTCGCCCGGGTACGCCTCGCGGCCCGGCGGGCGGCGCAGCAGCAGCGAAACGGCGCGGTACGCCTCGGCCTGCTTGGTCAGGTCGTCGAAGACGATCAGGACGTGCTTGCCGGCGTACATCCAGTGCTGTCCGATGGACGAGCCGGTGTACGGGGCGATGTACTTGAAGCCGGCCGGGTCGGACGCGGGCGAGGCCACGATCGTCGTGTACTCCAGCGCGCCCTGCTCCTCGAGGGTGCCCCGGATGCTGGCGATCGTCGTCGCCTTCTGGCCGATGGCGACGTAGATGCAGCGGACCTGCTTCTCCGGGTCCCCCGACTCCCAGTTGGCGCGCTGGTTGATGATCGTGTCGAGCGCGACCGTGGTCTTGCCGGTCTTGCGGTCGCCGATGATCAGCTGGCGCTGGCCGCGGCCGATCGGCGTCATGGCGTCGATCGCCTTGATGCCGGTCTGCAGCGGCTGCTTCACGGGCTGCCGGGACATGACGTTCGGCGCCTGCAGCTCGAGCTCGCGGAAGCCCTCGCTCTCGATCGGGCCGCGGTCGTCGATCGGCTCACCGAGCGCGTTCACCACGCGGCCCAGGTAGGCGTCGCCCACCGGGACCGAGAGGACGCGGCCGGTCCGCTTGACCTGCTGGCCCTCCTCGATGCCGGCGAAGTCACCCAGAACAACGGCGCCGATCTCGCGGACGTCGAGGTTCAGTGCGACGCCCAGCGTGCCGTCGGCGAATTCGAGCAGTTCGTTCGCCATCGTCGAGGGCAGACCCTCGACGTGCGCGATCCCGTCGCCCGCATCGGAGACGATGCCGACCTCCTCACGGGAGACCTCGGGCGTGTAGGACGAGACGTAGCGCTCTAGCGCCCCCCGGATCTCGTCCGAGGAGATGGTCAGCTCGGCCATCCTCTGCCTTCTCTTGTCGGCTCGGGGCGTCGCCGCCGCCGAGGGCGTGCTCGGGACGTCGCCGCCACCGAGGGGAAGTAACTATTTAGCGAACGCCTGCCGGGCTTCGTTGAGTCGCCGCAGGATCGTGCCGTCGTAGAGGTCGGAGCCGACACGGACGCTGAGGCCGCCGATGATGCTCGGATCCAGGTCGAACTTCAGCGAAACCTGCCGACCGTAGATGTCGGACAACTTGGCGGCGAGCCGCTGCTCCTCGGCGTCGCCGAGCAGCTTGGCGACCGTCACATAGGCCACCTCGCGGTCCCGCTTCGCGCTGGTCAGCTCGACCAGCCGGACCAGCGAGGTCTCGAAGTTGCGCCCGCCGAAACCCTCGAGCGCCACCGCGATGAGCTGGATCGTCGCCGCCTGGGCCTTGCCGTCCAGCAGGTCCCTCGCCAGCTTAACCCGGCGCTCGGCCGGTGCGCCCGGGTCACTGAGCGTGACCGCGAGCTCGGCGTTGCCCCCGACGATCTGACCGAAGCGGAACAGCTCGTCCTCGACCTCGGCGATCGTGCCGGCCTTGTCGGCCGACGCCAGGACCATGTCCACCCCGAGCCGCTCCACCGCGTCGAGCAGCTCCGACGGCCGGGAGAAGCGCGCGGACACCAGGGTCGCGAGCGCGTCGACGGTGACCGTGCCGAGCTTGCCGGCGAGGATCGAGCGGAGCAGTTCCGCCCGGTCGTCGCCGCCGCGCGACGGGTCGGTCAGCGCACGGCGGAGCCGGAGCTCGCCGCGCAGCAGCCGGGCCACCGACAGGATCTCGTCGGCGGTCGTGGCGAGCTGCGCGGCCGTGGCCTGCCGCGTGTCCGCGGCCAGCTTCTCACCGGCCGCCGCGTACGACTCCCGGTTGACGCTCGCCATCAGCGCCGCCCGGTGCCGGTGCCGGCCCCGAGCTCGCTGATGAAGCGGTCGACGGTGCCCCGGCTGCGCGCCTCGTCGGCGAGCGACTCACCGACGATCTTGCTGGCCAGGTCCACCGCGAGCGTGCCCACCTCGGCGCGGAGCTCACGGACGATGCTCTCGCGCTGGGCGGCGAGCTGGTCGCGCCCGGCCGCGATGATGCGGTCGGACTCTTCCCGGGCCTTGGCGAGGACGTCCTGACGGATGCCCTCCGCGTCGGCACGCGCCTCGTCACGGATGCGAGCAGCCTCGGTGCGGGCCTCGGAGAGCTGGGCGCGGTACTGCTCCAGCAGCTCGTTGGCCTCCGCCTGAGCGACCTCGGCGCGCTTGATGCCACCCTCGATCGCGTCCACCCGGGCCGCGAAGGTCTTCTCCATGATGGGGAAGACGAACTTCATCAGCACGAAGCAGAGCACGGCGAAGGCGATCGTGCCGACCACGACCTCCTGCCAGATCGGGATGATCGGGTTGTGGCCGGACTCCTCGGCCACCTCGGTGGCTAGGTACGAAAGCATGTGAACCTCCGTTCGGCGGAGCAGCTTAGAGCTGGCCCTGCCAGATGAAGCCGAAGGCGATGCCCAGCAGGGCCAGCGCCTCGATGACGGCGAAGCCGATCCAGACGAACGGCAGGGTCAGGCGCGCCGACTCCGGCTGGCGGGCCGTCGACTGGATGTAGGCCGAGAAGACCAGGCCGACACCGATGCCGGGGCCGATGGCAGCGAGACCGTAGCCGATGGCGGCGGTGCTGCCCGTAAGGGCGGCAATAACGTCCATTACTGATTCCTCCTGGTATCTCGCGTGACTGTCACGCGGGACGACAACGGGGTGTTAAGCAGGCGGGCGGCTCAGTGCTCGTCGGCGAGCGAGCCCGCCACGTAGCTCGCGGTCAGGACCGTGAACACGTAGGCCTGGAGCACGATCACCATGAACTCGAGGAACGTCAGCGCGATCGTCATCACCCACGAGACGAGCGAGAACGGCAGGTACCAGACGTTCGTGCTGAGCATCGCAAAGCCGCCGAGCGTGAACACGAGCAGCAGCATGTGCCCGGCGAACATGTTGGCGAAGAGACGGACCGCCAGCGAGAACGGGCGGACCAGGAAGTTCGAGAAGAACTCGATCGGAATCAGCAGCGGCAGGATGAACCACGGCGCCGGCGGGATCAGAGCGGTCTTGAAATATTTTACGAAGCCGTGGTGCCTAATGCCGACGGCGATGAACAACACATAGCTGATCACCGCGAGAACCGCGGGGAAAGCGATGTGCGACATCGGCGAGATCTGGATGAGCGGCACGATACCGAAGAAGTTGTTCAGCAGGATGAAGCAGAACAGCGTCGTCAGATAGGGCGCGAAGGCGACGCCGCGGGGCCCGATCATCTCCACGGAGATGTTGTTGCGGACGAAGCCGTAGAGGCTCTCCGCGAGCCACTGCTTCTTGGTGGGGACGAGCTGCGGCTTCCGGTTCGAGACCAGGAAGAAGATGATGAGCGCCGCGACGGACACCCAGACCAGCAGGGTGATCTTGGTGAACCAGTAGGAGTGCTCACCCCACGGCGCGATGCTGGGCAGGTAGAAGTCCTCGACGCTCGGCGGGAACGGAACATCCGCTGCGAGGACGATCGACTGACCGGTCACCGTAGCCCTTTCCTGTCAGGCGCCGAGACGGCGCACGATGAGGTAGACACCGCCGGCGGTGCCGATAACGACACCGATTCCGGCGAAGATGCCCTTGGTCCCGACGTAGTGGTCGACTAACCAGCCGATGCCACCCCAGACCAACATTCCCCCGAGGAGATAGCTGAGCGCCGTCATTCCCATGCCCGTGTCGGGCGGGTTTTGACCGTCGTCGCCATGGGGGTTGCCGGGGGGTTTTTGACCAGTCATGACGGCCCGAACGATATCAGCAGGCCAGACGAAGCTAAGCGGGACCCCCCGCACAACCGCAGTTGTCCAGGCGTAAGGGGTCTCGCAACTCGCCATCACGCTACTCCTCCTCCGCCAGAACCGGACAACTTCGCCGTGCCGCAGTCACCGGATCGTGGACAGACAGCGCCTAAAGGGTCACTGACCAGTGGAAACGCGAGTGCAGAAGATCACTTCGAGAGGCTCGTGCGAGCCACCCACCAGATCTGCACGGCGGTCCAACCGAGCACGCCCGCGACGATTCCCCAACCCATCGCGAGTCGGCCCGGCCACTCCGAGGAGATCACAAACGCCATGATCACGCCGAGCAACGCGTACTTCACCACATAAGTCATCAGGCCAAGAGGCATCAGCAACGCCGGGCGTACGGTGTCCGCCCACGCCAGCACCAGGGTCGACATGGTGAAGCTGACCGTGACCACGGCCACTCCGGCGGCCGCGCCCATCGCCGCCGGCACACCGCCGACGAGGAAGCCGACGGACGCCCCGCAGAGCATCAAGGCGACGGAGAAGGCGGTGAGGAAGGGCAGATGCTCGACGCGCCAGCGCGGATCCGCGGGCAGCGGCGGCAGGTCGGGCAGCGGCCGCCCGTCCTCGAGGTCGTCGTCGACGGCGCCGGGCTGGGCCGGCACCACGCGGTCGGCGGAGTCGTTCACGCCGGCACCCCCACCTGTGCGTACGCCGGGAAGCCCCGGACCAGGACGGCTACCTCGCCGGCGGCGTCACGCAGCGCGGCGGCGCCGTCGGCGGAGTTCGGATCCGCGCGCACCGCGGTGGCGATCAGGCCGGCGATCTGGCGCATCTCGCCCTCCCGCATGCCCTGGGTCGTCACGCTCGGCGTACCGACCCGGATACCCGAGGCGGTCATCGGCTTCTCCGGGTCGTAGGGGATCGCGTTCTTGTTCAGGGTGATCCGGGCGAGGTCGCAGCGCGCCTCCGCGTCGCGGCCGGTGACCCCGATGTCGCGCAGGTCGACCAGGGCCAGGTGGGTGTCGGTGCCGCCGGAGACGGGACGCATGCCCTCACCGGCCAGCCCGGCGGCGAGCGCCTGGCTGTTCCTGACCACCTGGCGTGCGTACTGCTGGTAGTCGGGCAGCGCCGCCTCACGCAGGGCGACGGCCTTCGCCGCGACGACATGCATCATCGGCCCGCCCTGGGAGAACGGGAAGACGGCCTTGTCGATGCGCGCGGCGAGCTCCTCACGACACAGGATCATTCCGCCCCGTGGTCCGCGCAGCACCTTGTGGGTGGTGCAGCACACCACGTCGGCATGCGCTACGGGCGACGGCACGGCCCGGCCGGCGACCAGGCCGATGAAGTGCGCCGCGTCGACCATCAGATAGGCGCCGACCTCGTCGGCGATGTCGCGGAACACCTTGAAGTCGATCAGCCGCGGGTAAGCGGTCGCGCCGCAGACGATCAGCTTGGGCCGGTGCGCGAGGGCCAGGTCGCGGACCTCGTCGTAGTCGATGAGCTCGGTGTCGCGCCGCACCGAGTAGCCGACCGGGTGGTACCACTTCCCGGAGAAGTTGACCTTGCTGCCGTGGGTGAGGTGACCGCCGTGCGGCAGGTCCATGGCCAGCATGGTGTCGCCGGGCTGGATCAGCGCCGCGTACGCCGCCATGTTGGCCGCCGAGCCCGAGTGCGGCTGCACGTTCGCGTGCTCGGCGCCGAACAGCGCCTTCGCGCGCTCGATCGCCAGCTCCTCGGCGCGGTCCACCTCCGCGCAGCCGCCGTAGTAGCGCCGGCCGGGATAGCCCTCGGCGTACTTGTTGGTCAGCGTGGAGCCGAGCGCGGCCAGCACCGCCGGCGAGGTGAGATTCTCGCTCGCGATGAGCTGCAGGCCGCCGCGCTGACGCTCCAGCTCGCCCAGGACCACTTCCGCGATCTCCGGGTCCTCACGCTCGAGCGCACCGAAGTCGGGGCCCCAGAAGGTCTCCATGGCGCGCTCCCTCACGTCGGCGACGCTGCCGGATTCGAGCATATGGCTTATCGGGCCCTGCCTGCGGGCACAGTGGGGGTTATGCATTGTCTGGTCACGGGCGCCACCGGCTATATCGGCGGCCGCCTGGCGCCCCGGCTGCTCGAGGCGGGCCACTCCGTACGCTGCCTGTCGCGCAGCGCCGCCCGCCTGCGGGACGTGCCCTGGGCCGACCGGGTCGAGGTCGTCGAGGGCGACCTGTCCGACCCGGGCACCCTGCGGGCGGCCTTCGACGGCGTCGACGTGGCGTACTTCCTGGTGCACTCGCTCGGCCGGCCCGAGTTCGAGCGCCTCGACCGGGAGGCGGCCGGCAACTTCGCGGCGGCGGCCAGGGCCGCCGGGGTCTCCCGGATCGTCTATCTGGGCGGACCCGAGCCACCCGCCAGCGAGCATCCCTCGGCACACCTACGCTCCCGCGCCGAGGTCGCGAGGATCCTGCTGGGCAGCGGGGTGCCGACGGCGGTGCTGCGGGCACCGGTGATCATCGGCTCGGGCTCGGCCTCCTTCGAGATGCTGCGCTACCTGACCGAGCGGCTGCCGGTGATGGTCACCCCGCGCTGGGTGCGCAACCGGATCCAGCCGATCGCCGTCCGCGACGTGCTGCGCTACCTGATCGGCTGCGCCACGCTCCCCGGCGACGTCAACCGCGGCTTCGACATCGGCGGCACTGACGTCCTGACCTACCTGGAGATGATGCACCGGTACGCCCGGGTCGCCGGGCTGCCCCGGCGGATCATCGTGCCGGTACGCCCGCTGAGCCCCTGGCTCTCGTCGCACTGGGTCGGCGCGGTGACGCCCGTGCCGAACTCGATCGCCCGGCCCCTGGTCGGCAGCCTGATCCACGAGGCGTTCGCCCGCGAGAACGACATCGCCCGGTACGTGCCGGCCGACGGCCTGCTCGGCTTCGACGAGGCCGTCCGGCTCGCCCTCGGCAAGATCCGCGACGCGAACGTCGAGACCCGGTGGTCGAACGCGGCCGGCCGGGACGCGGCCGCGGAACCGCTGCCCAGCGATCCGGACTGGTCGGGCGGCAGCATCTACGTCGACGAACGCAGCCAGCCGGTCGAGGCGCCACCGCACGCCCTGTGGCGGGTGATCGAGGGGGTCGGCGGCGAGAACGGCTGGTACTCGTCCCCGCTCGCCTGGTCCGTACGCGGCTGGCTGGACCGGCTTGTCGGCGGCGTCGGCCTGCGCCGGGGCCGCCGCGACCGGGACCACCTCTACGTCGGCGAGGCGCTGGACTGGTGGCGCGTCGAGGAGATCAAGCCGGGCGAGTTGCTGCGGCTGCGGGCCGAGATGCGGGTGCCGGGCCGGGCCTGGCTGGAGATGTCCGCGGAGCCCGGTCCCGAGGGGACCAGCGTCTACCGGCAGCGCGCCATCTTCGTGCCGCGCGGGCTGGCCGGACATGCCTACTGGGCGAGCGTGCTGCCCTTCCACGGCGTCATCTTCAGCGGCATGGCCCGCAACATCGCACTGGGCGCTACGGCGCGGCCGCCCGACGCACCCTGTCCCGCTCGACCGGCCGGCCGGTCGAATCGCGAGAGCCGTGACATGGAATACCGCAACAAATAATGAATGCGGCGATCCAACTGTACGGAATGGTCGCCGATGTCGCCGCGGCGCGGATTGATTGTGGTCGCCGCCGGGCCCGACGGCGACCACAATTCAATACGAAATCACATGGCGGTGAGGCGCTTCAGGCCACTCGTCCGGCTAGCAGGTAACAACCTTGTCGTAGGACGCGAACGGCTGATTGAAAGCGTTGACGTCCTTGGAGGCGCCCGAGTTCACCGTGAAGCAGCCCGAGTCACGGGCGTTCCGCCAGACCACCCTGAGCCGGTGGCTGACCGAACAGTTGTTGTGCATCGTCACGGAGTTGAAGCTGTGCACGGTCACCGAGACGCAGCTCGGCTTGGGTGCCGCCATCGCCGGCGCGGCGACGCCGGCGACCGTCGCCCCCGCAAACCCCAAGACCGCGACCGCCCGAACCAGATTCTTCTTCATGAAGACTCCATCCTCTCGTTTCCCCGTTTTCCCCGTTTCGCGGGCACGCGAAAGCAACGACAAAGGACAACAGGGGCGCCCCTGTCGTGCAATGCACACAATGAAGCCTCGGCCGTTGATGAAGGCCTTCGCCGAGGTTAGCGCGGAAGACGGCAGCAGGATACGGATGGCCTATACAGATGAATCGGCCATGGACATGCATGGATCTGCTGCGCTCGCATCGAAATCTCCCCGTTAGCTGACGCGTGTTCGCAGATCCACGTTGTCATATATCAATATCCGACGCAACCCCGCCGTATCAATCCCGTGCGGACACATTGGAGTGAGGTGATCCCACGACGCAGGTCCGCGGGCGGGTGCTCACGCGGCCGCGCGTCGCAGCCTGTCCCGCACGGCCAGCCATTCCTCGGTCTCCGGCGGGGCCTGCACGATGATCGTGCCCACCCCGGCGTCGTCCAGCCGGTGCAGGGCCGCGTAGAGGTCGGCCGCGTACTCGCGCGGATCCGCGCTGAGCACCTCGGCGACGAGTTCGTCGGAGAAGTCCTCGACGCTCTCGTAGCTGAGCACCGCCACCGGACCGGTCAGGTCGCCGTGTTCCACCTCGCGCACGTCCTTCGCGAGGATCACGGTCGCCCTCGGCGCGTAGTGCCGGGCGCCCATGCCGGGCGAGGACCGCACCGCGCCGTCGACGACCTCGTCCGGCAACGCGATCGCGCCGGTCACCTCGCGCAGGTCCCGCAGGCCGAGCGCGCCCGGGCGCAGCAGCCTCGGCGTCTCCCCGGTCAGGTCCAGGACCGTCGACTCGATGCCCAGCGAGGCCGGGCCGCCGTCCAGGATGAGCGGGACGTCGGGCAGGCCGCGCAGCACGTGCTCGGCCGTCGTCGGCGAGATGCCCTCCGAGCGGTTCGCGCTCGGCGCGGCAAGCGGCAGCCCCGAGGCCTCCAGCAGCTTCAGCGCGACCTCGTGCGCCGGCACCCGCAGCGCGATCGTGTCGAGCCGCGGACCGACCGCGCCCAGGTGCCGGGCCCGCTCCACCACCAGGGTCAGCGGGCCGGGCCAGAACTGTGCCGCCAGCTCGTTCGCCACGTCCGGCCACCGCTCGGCGAGTCCGCGGGCCTCCGCCACGCCGGACACGTGCACGATCAGCGGGTTCCACGACGGGCGGTTCTTGAGGCGGTAGACCTCCGCGATCGCCTTCTCCGAGAAGGCGTGCGCCCCGAGGCCGTAGACCGTCTCGGTGGGGAACGCGACCACCGACTCTTGGCGAAGCAGCTCCACCGCCCGGCGCAGGCCGTCGGCGTCCGGTTCGACGATCGTCACGCGGGCCTCGGCGCGGTCGGCAGCAACGCGTCCACGATCGCGTACAGCGACTCGTCGATGTCGTCGGCGATGCGCTGGAAGGTCTGGTCGCCCCGGCCCCACGGATCGTCCAGGTCGTCGCCGGGCAGCGGCTCGGTCCCGCCGCGGCGGCGACCGGCCGCGGCGACCAGGGCGGCGGCGCGGGCGGCGAACGCCCCGGCGTCCGTACCGGCCGGCGGCAGCGCCGAGAGGTCCAGCTCGCGCACCAGGCGGCCGAGGTGGCCCAGCACGAACGTGCGGTCGGCCGCGCCTGGCACCAGCGCGTGCACGTAGTCGCTCTGGTCGGCGGTGGCGGTGAGGATCAGGTCGGCCTCGTCCAGCTGCGCACTCGTCAGCTTGCGGGCCGTGAAGCCGTCGGTGCTCCCGCCGCGGAGGCTGATCTGCCGGGCCGCGGGCGGGTTCATCTCCTCGCCCTCGTGCCAGCCGCCCGTACCCGCGCTGGCGCTGCGCAGCAGGTCGCCCAGGTCCACGTCGGGAGCGACCTTGCTCAGCCGCTGGCCGGCGGCGAGCACCAGCAGCCGCTCGGCCATCGGGGAACGGCAGATGTTGCCCATGCACACGTGCAGGACGGTGAACGGCATCGTCAGGCTCCCACGGCCAGGATGTCGGGCACGACCTCACGCAACTTCTCGAACGGGATCGCACCGTCGCGCAGCACCCGCGGCGCGTCGCCGGTCACGTCGACGATCGTGCTGGGCGCCGGGTCGGCGGCCGGCCCCGCCTCCAGATAGACCCGGACCGCGTACTCGAGCTGGTCGCGGGCCTCCTCGGCGGTGGCCGGCGCCGGTTGGCCGATCTTGTTGGCGGTGGTGACGGCCATGGGGCCCACCTCACGCAGCACCTCGAGAGCCACCGGGTGCAACGGCATCCGCACGGCCACCACCCCGCCGGTCTCGCCCAGGTCCCACTGGAGGCTGGGCGAGTGCTCGACGACGATCGTCAGCGCGCCCGGCCAGAACGCGTCGGCCAGCTCTCGGGCGGCCTTCGGCAGCGAATAGACCAGCCCGTCGAGGGTGTGCCGCGAGCCGACCAGCACCGGCGGGACCCGGCGGTCCGTGCCGCGCGCGTTCTGCAGGGCGTTGACGGCATGCGGGGTGAACGCGTCCGCGCCGACGCCGTAGACGGTGTCGGTGGGCAGGACGACCAGCTCACCGCCCTTGACCGCCTCGACGGCCGCGGCGATGCCGCGATCCCGTTCGGCCACGGTCCGGCAGTCGTAGAGCATCACAGGTTGCAGTGTGCCATGGCGCGGGTCTCGTCCCTATCTGCGCCGGGCTGTCGCGTATCGCGGGCGGCCCGCCAGGTCGGTGTGTGCGACGACGTCGGCGAACCGTCCGTCCGCGCGTACCAGATCTGGCACCGCCGAGGCGTGCACGTCGTCGTGCTCGATGCCGAGCGAGCCGCCGGGCCGCAGCAGGTCCGCCGCCAGAGCGATCACCGGCCGGATCACGGCGAGGCCGTCGGCGCCGCCGAACACCGCCTCCGCCGGGTCGTGCTCGGCGACCTCGGCGGGCACGACGGTGCCGTCCGGCACGTACGGCGGGTTGCAGAGCAGCACGTCGACCTGCCCCCGGTACTCCGCGAGCAGGCCGGGATCGGTGACATCGCCCTCGACGACCCGCACCACCGCGAACGGCGCCGCGTTGCGGCGCAGATATTCGAGCGCCGCCGACGAGCGTTCCACCGCGAAGACCCGCCCCGGCGCGGCCTCGTCCGCGACGGACAGTGCGATCGCACCGGTGCCGCTGCACAGGTCGACCACCGTCGCGCCCGGCTCGGTGCGCTCGATCCCCCAGCCCGCCAGCAGCTCGGTCTCGGGCCGCGGCACGAACACGCCGTCGCCGACGGCGAGCTCGAGATGGCGGAACGCGGCCGTGCCGAGCAGGTGCTGCAACGGGATCCGGCGCGCCCGTTCCTCGACCAGCCCGGCGAAGCGGCGCAGTTCGTCGGCGCGCAGGGTGTCGATCAGCGGCAGCCGGCCGCGGCCGACACCCAAGGCATGCGCGGCGAGCAGTTCGGCGTCGGCGCGCGGCGATGCCACGCCCGCCTGGGCGAGCCGCGCGGCCGCCCGCGCGAGCGCCGGCGCCAACCGCGTCCGTTCCGTCCCCTCGGAGGGGTGTTCGTGCGTCGGCGTCACGGCATAATCATGGAACGTCGTATCTCGAAGGTGACCGGCCGGGTCACCGCGATCGACGAACGGCGTCGGCAGGAGGGGCCTGGATGGCCATGGCGGCACCATGACGTGGTTGGACCAGCTCCCGGATTCAGTCGACGAACTGGCCAACGCCGGCGAGCTTCAGCAGGGCGGCCGCTCCGCGGAGGCGCTGGCGATCCTCGACAAGGTGCTCGCCACGACCGTCGACCCGCTCACCCGGGCGTACGCGGTGGTTCAGCGCTTCGGCGCGCTCATCAACCTGGGCCGCGTCGCCGAGCTCGCCACCGCCATGACGGTGGCCAGCAACGCCGTCCGGGACACCTCGGATCCCTACCTGCGCGGCCAGATGCACGCCTTCGCCGCCCTCGGCGCATATCTGCAGGGCGCCCTCGACCGCGGCGTCACCCACCTCGTGCAGGCCTCGCGGGCGCTGGCGGCGGTGCCGGAGGGCGACAGCGAGACGGCGTGGGGCTGGCACGACCTCGCCATGGCGTACAGCTATCTGGGTTTCCACGGCCACGCGCTGACCGCGATCGAGCAGGCCCGGCAGGTCGGCGCGGCGGCCGGCATGGCGAGCGAGGTCTTCGCCGCGCCGGGGATCCGGCTGCGCAACGCGGTCTCGCTGGACCACCAGGGCGACACCGACGGCTGCCTCCGGGTCCTGCGCGACATCGACGCGGAGCTGACCCGCTACGTCGCCACCGGCGCCGACGTGCGCCTGCGCCCGAGCAGCCGGCCCGTGTACGGCTACGCGCTCGCCCGCCGCGCGGCCCTCGGCGAGTCCACCGAGACCAATGTGGCCGCGCTGCTGACCGGCGGCGGCGACAGCGTCCGCTCCCGCGACCTGCGGCATCTCGGGACGGTGTGCCTGGACATCGCGGCGGACCGGCCCGGCGACGCGCTGCGCAAACTCGACGCCGTGCCCGTCTCCCAGGAGATCCTCGGGCCCTCCGAGCCGGCCCGGCTGCGCAGCATCTGCTACGCCTCGGCCGGCGACCACGAGGCCGCGCACATCGCCGACCGGCACGCGTTCCGCCTCGCCGCCCAGCGCATAGACCGGCTCCGGGACGGCTACCTCGACGGGGTGGCCGCCCGCCTGGACGCACAGGAGACCCAGCGCGATGTCGGCCGCTACAACGACGAGACCCTCACCGACCCGCTCACCGGCCTGCCCAACCGCCGGCAGCTCGAGCGCTACGTGGCGGCGATGCTGGCCCGCGGCGAGCGCGCGGCGATCGGCGTCTGCGACCTGATCGGCTTCACCGCGGTCAACGCGCGGCACGGCCGGCACTGCGGCGACCTGGTGCTGCAGCGCATCGCGGGCGTGCTCAACCGGGTCATGCGCCGCGGCGACTTCGTGGCCCGCTTCGCCGGCGACGAGTTCGTGGTGCTGCTGCCCGGCGCGGGCCCGAACCAGGCAGCCGAGGTCTCCCGGCGGATCAGCGCGGCGGCCGCCGGGGAGAACTGGCAGGTGCTGGTCCCCGGCACGCCGATCGGCCTGGCCGCGGGCTGGTCCGAGGTCGGCACGAACGGCCGCAGCCTCAGCGCCGCCCTGGCCACGGCCGCCTCGAACCGGACCCCGGCCTAGTCGTCGAGCATCCAGCGATGCATCGCGGCCGCATACGGGATCAGCTCCGCCTCGATCTCGGCGGCCGCCTCGGTGCTCACCGCGACGGCGGCCGGCGCCTGCGGCAGGCCGGCCATCCATTGCCGCCGGCGTCCGGGCGCCGGATGGCTGGCCAGCAGGGAGGCACGGGACCTGATGGAGAGCTGCAGGTGCAGCTCGGCCGAGTCAAGCCCGCGGTCGCGGGCCAGGGTCAGCATGCGCCGCCAGTGATCGCCCGCTCGCCGCCCCTCGGGCACGTGCGGTTGGACGTAGCCGCGTAGGTCGGGCACGAGCGGGAGCAGGTTGACCAGTTCCAGCGCCGCCTCGGATCCCGCTGCCCGGACAGACATCGCGTCCGCGCGCAGTTCGGCCCGCCGGCTGTCCCGGGAATCCAGGATGTGCACGCCCAGGTGAACGGCGAAGAGCAGCAGGGACACGAGGCCGCCGGCAGTCTGCCAGAGCAGGAGGAAGAAGGCGTACAAGCCGGACAGCTCCGGGTCGACGGCATTTCGGGGCGGCGGCCGCAGCAGCGCCGAGAGGGTCCCGAACGCGGTCCGGGCGGGTTGCGTCAGCAGCCGGCGGCTGCTGTCCTCGTGATGCAGGTGCCCGAGCTCGTGCCCGATCAGCGCGACGAGCTGCTGCGGTCCGAGCGCGAGCAGCAGCGGCACGCCCAGGACCAGCACCTTCGTCCGGCGGATGCCGACCACGCCGGCGAAGGCGTTCCAGGAGTAGTCGAGGGCCAGGACATCCGGAACCGGGGTGCCGGACTCCCGCGCGATCCGCTCGACCAGACCGTGCAGGGCGGGCGCCTGAGCCGCCGACACGACGTGGCTTTCCCGCACCAACTGCTTGAGCCGGCCGAGCCGCGGCCGCAGCAACCAGGCGGCGCCGAGCAGCAGCGCCCCCAGCAGGACCAGCGGCAGGCCCCCGCCGTGCACGATGAGCCGGACTCCCGCCGCGACGGCGGCGAACAGCAGCAGCATCAGGACCGCGGAGATGAGGACCAGAAGGCGAAAGCCGGCCTGCGGTACGGGAGCCTCGGGGTCCCGCAGGTACGCCTCCACGATGCGCCGGTCGACCCGGAAGCCCGCCCTGCTGTCCCACCTGTCGATCCGGCGCCACACCCAGCCGACGTTCTCGGCGGGAGCGAAGTCGTCGAGATTCCACTCGCAGGCTCCGCACCACGGAGCCGCGTCGGCCACCCTGCTCAAGGCGGCTTCACAACGGGGGCAGAGGTCCGGGGTCGTCACAGGCACGAGCGGGGATTATTCGGCTTCTCCCCGCTCTCGTCCAGCGAATGACCGGGCGCTCCCGCAACGCCCGCGCCCGGGACCTACCCTCGCCGTATGACCGTCATCGAGCTGGGGCTCGTCACGGACGGCGGCGACCGGCCGCCGTCCGCCCGTTCCCGGCGTCCCATCGGCCGGGCCGAGCTCCGGCGGGTGCTGGTGGCGGCCGTCGCGATCGTCTGCGTGCTCACGGTCACCGGCTCGGCGCGGCCCGAACCACACGGGCCGGCCCGGCTCTGGAGCACCCCGTTCCGCGAGGGCGCCGACACGTTCATGGTGGCCGGCGGCGGCGCCTACGTGCTCTCCCAGTCCGGCGGCACCCGGCTCACCGCGCACGACCTGCGCACCGGGGTGGTGCGCTGGTCGAACCCGGTTCCCGACAACGCCGACGTGCTCGGCCTGATCCAGGCGGGGGTGCTGCTGTTGCCGGCCGCACACACGACGGTGCGGTTCAAGGACCCGGACGGCCTGGAGGTCTACCGCGAGTTCAGCCGGGACACGATCGCCGTCGACGCGGTCACCGGGCGGCAGCTGTGGCGCCGGCCCGGCGAGCTGGCCGCGGCCACCGGCGACCGGGCCCTGCTGACGGAGTGGAACGACGACGGCAGCCGGGTCCGCGCGATGCAGATGGTCCGGGTCGCGGACGGCGGCACGGTGTGGTCGCGCCGCGCCGCGGACCTGGAGACCTGGGTGACCGACGGCCGGTTCCAGATCAGGGCGGACCGCCTCGTCACGGCGTCCGCGAAGGGCGACGTCGAGGTGTTCGACCTCGCCGACGGCTCGCCGGTGTCCGCGGCGACGCTGCCATGGGGACGGCCGCCGGCACAGGACTCCCGGGCGACGGCGCTCACGGTCGAGGGCCACCGCCTCTACGTCGAGCACTCCGACCAGGAGCGGACGACCGTCACCGCGTACGACACGGAGACGCTGCGGCGGCTGTGGCACATCGAGCCGCGCTCACCCGGCGGCGCGTTCGGCTGCGGACCGGTGCTCTGCCTCAACGGCCCGGACGGTACGGCCGGCTACGACCGCGACACCGGCGAGCTGCGCTGGCGGATACCCGGCTCGGCGAACGCCTTCCCGCTCGTCACCGGGCAGTTGCTGGTGGACGACGACGAGAGCGGCGCACGGCACCACCTCATCGACGCCGCGACCGGGCGGCGGCTCGCCGATCTGGGCACCGCGGCACCCGTGTGGAACCTCGGCACCACGGCATCGCCGTACCTGCTGGCCCGGACCCGGGAGCCGGCCGGGCTCATGTCGGTCAGCCGCTTCGACGAGCGCTCCGGCGAGGTGCTGCTGCTCGGCGCGATGCCGCCGGTCATCGAGTACGGCTGCCAGAGCGAGGGCACCCTGCTGGCGTGCATGACGCAGGACAGCCGACTGGCCGTCACGGACGTCGGCTGATCTCCGTCTCGCCGGCCAGCCGGGCGGCCCGGTCGGCCTCCGCGAGCGCGTCCAGCACCGCGTCCAGCTCGCCACCGAGCACCAGATCCAGGTTGTACGCGGTGTAGCCGATCCGGTGGTCGCTGATCCGGTTCTGCGGGAAGTTGTACGTGCGGATCCGCTCCGAACGGTCGACGGTGCGCACCTGCAACTTGCGGGCGTCGGAGGCGGCCGCGTCGGCCTGCTCCTGCGCCATGGCGAGCAGCCGGGAGCGCAGGATGCGCATGGCCGACTCCCGGTTCTGCAGCTGGCTCTTCTCGTTCTGGCAGCTCACCACGGTGCCGGTCGGCAGGTGGGTGATGCGCACGGCCGAGTCGGTGGTGTTGACGGACTGGCCACCGGGCCCCGAGGAGCGGAACACGTCGACCCGGATGTCGCCGGGCTCGATGTGCACGTCGACGTCCTCGGCCTCGGGCAGCACCAGGACGCCCGCGGCGCTGGTGTGGATGCGGCCCTGCGACTCGGTCACCGGCACCCGCTGGACGCGGTGCACGCCGCCCTCCCACTTGAGGCGGGACCAGACGCCGTGGCCGCCCTCGGGCACGCCCTTGGTCTTCACGGCCACCGAGACGTCCTTGACCCCGCCCAGGTCGGAGTCCTGCACGTCGATGACCTCGACGACCCAGCCGTGCTTCTCCGCGTAGCGGGTGTACATCCGCAGCAGGTCGCCCGCGAACAGCGCCGACTCCTGCCCGCCCTCGCCGGCCTTGATCTCGACGATGACGTCCTTGGCGTCGTGCGGGTCGCGCGGGATGAGCATCTCGCCGAGCTTCGCCTCCAGCGGGGCGAGCGCGGCGGCGACCGCGTCGACCTCCCCGGCGAAGGACGGGTCCTCGGCGGCGAGCTCCCTGGCCGCGGCCAGGTCCGCGCGGGCGGCCTCGAGCTCGGCGTTGGCGGCGTAGAGCGGCGCCAGCTCGGCGAAGCGCCGGCCGACCCGGCGCACCAGCGCCTGGTCGGAGTGGATGGAGGGGTCCTCCATCTGCTTCTCCAGCTGCGCATACTCCTCGAGCAGCGTAGACAACCGATCCGTGCTCATGCCATCACCTCCGCTGGCGCTCCGGCGCTGTCATGAGTCTTGGATTGAGTTGATGATTCGCTCGCAAGCTCGCTCATGCCGCCTCCTTGGTCACCCGGACAGACACACGAACGGCGCCCGACCCCGGAATCCCGGGGTGGGCGCCGTCGAGGCAGCTACTTCTTCTTGGCGGCGGTGACCTTCGCGTACTTCGCCTGGAACTTGGCGACCCGGCCCGCGGTGTCCAGCACGCGCTGCTTGCCCGTGTAGAACGGGTGGCAGGCGCTGCAGGTCTCGACGCGGATCTCACTGCCCTTGGCGGTGCTACGGGTCGTGAACGTGCTACCGCAGGAGCAGACGACCTCGGTGGTGGTGTACTCCGGGTGGATACCGCTCTTCATGATTTCTCGGTCCCTCTCGATGATGTGGTCGCCGGGTCGCCGTCACCGCCGAACCACCCCGCCAGGGCGGACGACTCGAGCGTGAACCGGAACCATTACTGGCCGATGGACCAGTCTGCCATGTCACAGGCCCCGATCAGAAATCAGGAGGCATTACTGGGTCCGTGGTCGATAACGTGAGCGGCCCTCGTCGCATTCCCGCGGCGGGCGCATCCGGAAGGAAGGCTGTCATGGCGCTGCTCGCGGACGTCCTCGACCCGGCTGAACTGGCCACCGCGGTCGAAAACGGACACGTGCGGGTTCAGCGTCACCCGACGCGGCCGTATGTGATCTACAACTACACCGAGGCCTGCCAGTACGCCGCCGCGTGGACGCCGATCACCCTGGCCTGCCGCGGCCTGATCGTGGACGGGGACACCGTCCTCGCCCGCCCCTACGCCAAGTTCTTCAACCATGATCAAGACCACGCGCCGCGGTTTCCGCCGGAGGCGGCGGTGACCGTCACCGACAAGGCGGACGGCTCGCTCGGCATCATCTACCGCGACGGCGCGGAGCTCGCGGTCGCCACCCGCGGTTCGTTCGCGTCGGACCAGGCCCGGCATGCGACCGAGGTGCTGCGCACCCGGTACCCGGACTTCGCGCCGCCCGACGGGCTGACGGTGCTGGTCGAGATCGTCTACCCGGGGAACCGGATCGTGCTCGACTACGCCGGGCTGGACGACCTGATCCTGCTCGGCGCCGTCGAGATCGCCACCGGCCGCACCTTCGGACCGTCCGCGGTGCCGCACTGGCCGGGACCGGTCGTCGACTCCTTCGCGTACGCGACGCTGGCCGAGGCGCTCGCCGCACCGCCGCGCGGCGGCCGGGAGGGACTCGTCGTGCACTTCGCCGGCACCGACGAGCGCGTGAAGATCAAGTACGCGGACTACGTCCGGCTGCACCGGCTGGTGACCGGGCTCTCCGCCCGTACCGTGTGGGAGGTGCTCGTCTCGGGCGGCGACCTGGACGCGCTGACGGAGCCGCTGCCGGACGAATTCCACGCGTGGGTGCGGGGCGTCGCCGCCGGACTGACAGCCGAGGTCGAGGCGCTGGCCGGCGCCGTCGAGGCGGAGTTCGCGGCGATCGTGGCGGGCCTGCCCGACGGCTGGGGCCGGCGCGAGTTCGCGGCCCAGGCCGTGCGCAGCGAGCACCGCGGGGCGCTCTTCCTGCGCCTCGACGACAAGGACTACCGTGCCGGCCTGTGGCAGCTCGTTCGGCCGGCCGGCGATCTGACCCCGACCGGCACAACTGTGAGTGAGCAATGACCAGACTGCTGATCACGCGTGGCCTGCCCGCCTCGGGCAAGACCACGTTCGCGCGCAAGCTGCAGCCGCGGGTCGTCCGCGTCAACCGCGACGACCTGCGGCGGATGCTGCACGGCGAGCGGCTCTTCACCCAGTGGGCGGAGGGGCAGGTCACGCGCGCGCAGCGGGCCGCCGTCGAGGCGCTGTTGCGTGCGCACACGGACGTGATCGTCGACGACACCAACCTGCGAGCCAAGACGGTACGCGAGTGGGCCGAGCTGGCGGCGCGCTTCCACGCGACGTTCGAGGTGCACGACTTCACGGACGTACCGCTGGAGGAGTGCCTGCGCCGCGACGCGGACCGCACCGAGCAGGACCGGGTCGGTGAGGAGGCGATCCGCCGCATGCACCAGCGGTACCTCGCCGGCAAGAACACCCCGCTGCCGATCCCGTACGTGGATCCGGGTGGTCCGGGCGCCGCCTACGACCCGGACCCGGGCCTGCCGCCGGTGGTGCTCGTGGACATCGACGGCACCGTCGCGCTGATGAACGGGCGCAGCCCGTACGACTGGAGCCGGGTCGGTGAGGACGCGCCGAACCCGGCGGTCATCGCGGCGGTCCGGGCCATGCACGCGGCCGGCCACGCGATCGTCTTCTGCTCGGGGCGTGACGAGGAATGCCGGGCCGAAACGCAGGCCTGGCTGGACCTTTACGTCGATGTGCCGTACGAAGGACTCTTCATGCGGCCCGCGGGCGACTCGCGCAAGGATGCGATCGTCAAGCGGGAGATCTTCGACGAGGAGATCCGTGACCGCTGGCGGGTCATCGGTGTCTTCGACGACCGGCAGCAGGTCGTTCGCATGTGGCGCGCCCTGGGGCTGACCGTGTTCCAGGTGGCAGAGGGAGACTTCTGATGGACGGGCAGGCCGGAAAGTACCCGCGGACTTTCCACCTGCCCGACTCACCGGGTGCCACCGGCGACGACCGCGTGCAGCAGGATCTGTCCTGGTTGGACGGTGAACTGGTGGTCACGGAGAAACTCGACGGCGGCAACCTGACCTTCACCCGCGACGCGATGTACGCCCGCTCCGTCGACTCGGGCACCAACCCGTGGGACAGGGCCGCCAAGGCCCTCTGGGCGATGACGGCCTACCGGATCCCGGACGACTGGCGGGTCTGCGGCGAGTCGATGTGGGCGCGGCGCAGCATCGCGTACACGGATCTGCCGGGCGTCTTCATCGTCTTCGGCATCTGGGACGAGACGAACACGCTGCTCGGCTGGGACGACACCGTCGACTGGGCGCAGCGGCTGGAGCTGCCGGTCGTACCGGTGCTGTACCGCGGCGGCAGCCTGAGCGAGGCACGGGGCGCGTGGGCCACGCTGCGCGAACCCGAGTCGTCGGAGGGTTTCGTCGTCCGGAGCGCGGGACGCATCCCCGCCGCGGAGTTCTCCCACCGGCTGCTGAAGTGGGTCCGCGCGGACCACGTCCGCACCGATGCGGCCTGGCGCCACCGGGACGACTTCCCGCTCAACGAATTCGCCTAGCTCGCCCGGCTCAACCCGAGAACGGGCAGGTGCGGGTGCCGGACTGCGCCAGGGCCTGCGCCTCCGGGTCCAGGTAGAAGTTCGGGCGCAGGTCCAGCTCCTCGTAGTAGCGGTGGAAGACCGGCGTCGCCCCGCCCGAGATGGGCGGCACGATCCAGGTCCAGTCGGCCGGGACGGGCCGGCCCGCCTTCTCCTCGTTGCGCAGGTGGGTCAGGAAGCGCTGCGACTCGGTGTGATGATCCGCGATCTTCATGCCGGCCTTCTCGTACGAGTACAGCACCGCGCGGTTGAGCTCGATCAGCGCCTGGTCCCGCCACAGCGTCGACTCGCGGCTGGTGTCCAGGCCCATGCGCGCGGCGACGATCGGCACCATGTTGAACCGGTTCTCGTCGGCGAGGTTGCGGGCGCCGATCTCCGAGCCCATGTACCAGCCGTTGAACGGCGCCAGCGGGTACTGCACGCCGCCGATGGTCAGGCGCAGGTTCGAGATCGCCGGCACCACGTGCCAGCGCAGCCCCAGCTCGGCGAACCAGCCGAACTCGGGGTGGGTGAGCGGCACCTCGAGGATCGCGCGCTCGGGTAGCTCGTAGAGGCGTACGCCCTCGGCCGGGGTCTCGACCGCGATCGGCAGCACGTCGAAGGCCTCGCCCTTGCCCTGCCAGCCGAAGCCCTGCATCGCGGCGGTGAACTCCTCGTTGCGCGGGTCGCCGACGAAGCTGCCGTCGTCGGTGCGGTAGCCCGCGTACCGGATCAGCTGCTCGTTCCAGACCCGGGCGTACGGCTGCCCGGGCAGGGCGGGCGCGAAGATGCTGATCACCGGGCGGATCGCCCCGGCTCGGTCCCCGCCGCCGGCGACGCGGAGGTGGTGCACCAGCAGCGAGAAGATGTCGTCCGCGGTGCGCGCCCGGCGCCGGTCGAGCACGACCAGGCTGCGCCAGTAGAGCCGGCCGATGCAGCGGCTCGAGTTGCGCCAGGCCATCTTGGCGCCGTACGCCAGCTCCTCGGTCGTGTGGGCGTAGCCGCCGGTCGCCGCGATCTGCGCACGCACGATGGCCAGGCGCGGCTCGACGGGCCCGAGGCGGGGGTTCTCGAGATAGCACTGGCGGAGGAAGTCCTCGGCCTCTCCCGGATCGACTGGTGCGATCGGATCCCATCGTTCCGTCGGATGGTCCCGGTACCCAGGAACGATCATCGGGCGTCCTCCCACCGTTGAGCCGAGTGCTCAGGGAGGTTCGCACAGCGCCATATGGCCTTAAACGCACTGAATGTGCGACGGGGGCAGCCGTTGTGCGACGGCTGCCCCCTTCGGTCGTTTTCGGGCGTTTACTCCCCCGGCGTCGACTTCGCGATCTGCATCAGGAACTCGATGTTCGTCCGGGACTGCTTGAGCCGGTCGAGCAGCAGGTCCAGCGCGGCCGAGGACTCCAGCGAGCTCAGCACCTTGCGCAGCTTGTGGACGATCGCCAGCTCCTCCTTGCCGAGCAGGATCTCCTCCTTGCGGGTGCCGGACGGGTGGATGTCGATGGCCGGGAACGTACGCCGGTCCGCGATCTTGCGGTCGAGCTTGAGCTCGGCGTTACCCGTGCCCTTGAACTCCTCGAAGATCACCGTGTCCATCATCGAGCCGGTCTCCACCAGCGCCGTCGCGAGAATGGTCAGCGAGCCACCGTTCTCGATGTTGCGCGCCGCGCCGAGGAAGCGCTTCGGCGGGTAGAGCGCGGTCGAGTCGATACCACCGGACATGATGCGACCGGAGGCCGGCGCCGCCAGGTTGTACGACCGGCCGAGCCGGGTCACCGAGTCGAGCAGCACGACCACGTCGTGGCCCAGCTCGACGAGGCGCTTGGCCCGCTCGATCGCCAGCTCGGCGACGGTGGTGTGGTCCTGCGGCGGCCGGTCGAACGTGGCCGCGATGACCTCGCCCTTGACCGAGCGCTGCATGTCGGTGACCTCTTCGGGCCGCTCGTCGACCAGCACGACCATCAGGTGGCACTCGGGGTTGTTGTGGGTGATCGCGTTCGCGATCGCCTGCAGCACCATCGTCTTACCGGCCTTCGGCGGCGAGACGATCAGGGCACGCTGGCCCTTGCCGAGCGGCATGACCAGGTCGATGACCCGCGTGGTGAGGATGTGCGCCTCGGTCTCGAGACGCAGCCGCTCCTGCGGGTACAGCGGGGTCAGCTTGTAGAACTCGGGCCGCCTGCGGGCCTCCTCGGGCTCCATCCCGTTGATGGTGTCGAGGCGGACCAGCGGGTTGTACTTGTCGCGACGCTGGTCGCCGCCGCCCTCGCGGGGCGCGGCGCGCACGGCGCCGGTGACCGCGTCGCCGCGGCGCAGCCCGTGCTTCTTGACCTGCGACATCGAGACGTAGACGTCGTTGGGGCCGGAGAGGTAACCCGTGGTGCGGACGAACGCGTAGTTGTCCAGCACGTCGAGGATGCCGGCCACCGGCACGAGGACGTCGTCCTCGTTGACGTGCGGCTCGCGGCCGCTGTCGCGCCCGCCCTCGCGGCCGCCGTCCCGGCCGCCGCCACCGCCTTCGCCGCCGTCCCGGTCGCGGCCACGCCGACGGTCACGGAACCGGCTGCGCCGGCTGCGCCGACCGCCGTCGCCGCCGTCGCCGTCCTCGTCGTCGTTGCTGTCGTTACGCGGGCCGTTGTCGCCGCGCGTGACGCCCTCGTTGCGCGGACCGCCGTCGTTGCGCGGACCACGGTCGCCACGATCGTTGCGCTCGCCGCGGTCGCTGCGCTCGCCGCCCTCGGACCGCTGCGGGTTGCGCTGCCGGTCCCGGTTGCGCGACTCACCACGCTCGGACCGGTCCCCCCGGTCGGCGCGCTCGGTGCGCTCGCCCTCGCCCTGGCCGTCGGCCGGGGCACTGTCCCGGTTCTGGTCACGGCGGCTGCGCCGGCCGGACTCGCCCTCGGTCGCGGGCTGCTCCGTCGTCGCCGGGGCCGCGGACTGAGCGGCAGCGACAGGCTGAGCGGCAGCGGGCTCGGCTACGACGGCCTGAACCACCGGAGCCTGCACCGCCGGAGCCGGGGCCTCGGATGTGACGGCCGCAGCGGCCGCCACGGGCTCGGTGCGCGCCGGCTCGGCCGCCGGAGCGTCGGAGCCGTTCGTGGTGCGCGGGCGCGGGGCGCTCTTGGCGGGCGCCGCCGGAGTCACGCCGTTCTGGCGCTCCGAGATGGCGGTGATGAGCTCGCCCTTGCGCATCCGCGCGGTGCCGGAGATGCCGAGGGACGCGGCGAGGCTCTGCAACTCGGGCAGCAGCATCGCCGACAGCCCCGTGCCGCCGCGGCGACGCTTGGTGACCGCCGCGGTGGTGGCGCCGTCGTCAGCGACGTCAGAAACACCCGACGTCACGTCGGTGGTGTCGCTCAATGGATTCCTTCCGTCGAAAAAACCAAGTCCACCCGGGTCTGCAGCCTGGTGGCCGGGTGCCCTCGGAACCCGCTTCGCAACTGCGGCGCGGGAGTTTGCAGCACGGCAGCTCGACGGTGTCCCGACCCGTCGGACGTTGACGGGTAGGTCTCGGCGAGTGCAGCGATCTGATGATCCGCTGCTCGGCGTGTGTTTTGAAGAGAAGTGAGACCGGCAGAGTGCCATGAGTCTCGGGGGTGCGCGCCGAACCGCAGTGATCGCTTGCTTCGCGGCTGTGCTAGGTCTTGAGCGTAGTCAACTCTTACGACCTGCGGCAACAGGGCCCCGCTCGGCGTGTTCCACCATACTCCCCTTGGCAAGAGCACCGGTGCTATCCACGCCCAGCGACTCCGCGCGCCATTCCGTTCCGGGGTGGAAATCTCCGGGTATGGGGGTCAGCGCGAGCACGGTCGGCCCCGCCCCACTGACAACTGCCGCAACACCGACAGAGCGGAGCGCGGCGACCAGCGACGCCGTGCCGGGCATCCCCTCGGCCCGGTAGCCCTGGTGTAGCCGGTCCTCGGTCGCGGCGAAGAGCAGCGACGGGTCCCGCGTCAGCGCGTGCACCAGCAGCGCGGCCCGGCCCGTGTTGAACGCGGCGTCCGCGTGCGGCACGGCGGCGGGAAGCGCGGCCCGCGCCGTCGCGGTCAGTCCCCGTTCCTGCGGAACGAAGACCGTCGGCCGTACGCCCTGAGCGACGTCCAGCCGCACGGCCCGCGAGCCGGACCCCTCGGTCCAGGCGATGGTGAAGCCGCCGAGCAGACACGGCGCGACGTTGTCGGGGTGACCCTCGAGCCGCGCGGCGATGCGCAGCGCGGCCTCGTCGTCGATCTGCTCGCGCGCCAGGGCCCGGGCCAGCTGGACGCCGCCGACGATGGCCGCCGAGGAGGAGCCGAGCCCCCGCGCCTGCGGGATCCGGTTGACGCACTCCACGGCCACGCCCGGCGGGCGCCCGCCCAGCTCGTCGAAGGTGGCCAGCATGGCCCGCACGACCAGGTGGGTCTCGTCGCGGGGCAGGTCGCCGGCGCCCTCGCCGGTCACGGAGACCGTGTACGAATCGCCGGTGACCCGGGCGCTCAGGTCGTCGTGCAGCCCGAGCGCGAGGCCCAGGGTGTCGAAGCCCGGACCGAGATTGGCGCTGGTGGCCGGCGTGCGCACCCGCACCGGCTCGGAGACGAAGGTCAGGCCCATCGCCACATGCTAGGCGGTGATCATTGCCCGTTCGTCACCCGTCGGACCGGTTGTCACACCCACCGCTTAGGGTCGCGACCATGACGATCGGATATCTGTTCTCCGCCGTTGTGGGTCACCTCCCGATGCTGGCGGTGCTGGTCGTGGGATTCGCCGTGGTCGCGTCCCGCAAGGCCCAGCTCGATGCGCGCAGCGTCCAGCTGGCCCGGCTGGGGCTCGGCGCGCTGGTGCTCGGCTCGGTCGTGCAGCTGCTCTGGAGCCTGTTCATCCCGATGCTGCTCATGAGCGTCGACCATGCGTCGGCGCGATACGGCGGGCTGAGCCTGGTGGTCGGGCTGACCACGTCAGTCGCGTTCGCGGGCGGGGTCGGGCTGCTCGTCGCCGCCCTGGTGACCCGGGGTCGCGGCCAGGCCGTCACCGAGCCTCCCGTGCAGGCCTTCGGCGGCGAGTTCACCCAGGGGGACGGCCGCTTCGGCCGATGAGCCCGGCGCGTCCGCCGGCTCGGCGAGCGAGAGGCCGCGCGTCGCGATTCGCCAGCCGATGGCGTAGACGAGGGTGATCAGGCCGCAGGCGACCAGGATGACGCGCGCGTCGACGCGGTCGACGAAGACCGCGGCGCCCAGCTGGCTCACCGAGATGGCGAGCGTTGCCAGCATCATGTCGGTGGCGAAGACCCGGCCGCGCAGCCGGTCCGGCACCTCGCCCTGCAGCGCGTAGTTGGAGAGCACCCAGTTGGTGCCGCCCGCGAAGTGCGCCACGAAGACCAGCGCCAGCACGAGCGGGAACCAGGGCGCGAACGCGACGCCGAGGTAACCGATGCCGTAGAGGCTCATCGAGAGCGCCAGCCCCGGCAGCAGCCACGACCGGTGGTTGAGCACGGGCCGCATGACGAGCGGGCCGACCAGGGCACCGGCACCGCGCACGGCGAAGAGCAGGCCCGCGCCGAGGGCGCCGACGCCGTAAAAGCCGGCCAGCAGCGGAAACACGGTGAGCACGCCGTTGCCGAGCCCCACCGCGGACTTCACGGTGACCAGCGCCCGGATCCGCGGGCGGGCGCCGATGTAGCGCAGTGCCTCGATCAGCGCATGCCAGGCGCGCGCCGGCACCGCGTCCGGCTCTCGCGGCGCCTGCAACGGCCGGCGGATCAGCGCGGTGAACACCGCCGCGAAGAGCAGGCTGACGGCGGCGGCAGCGAAGCTGACGTACGGGCCGAAGGCGCTGCTGACGATGCCGCCGAGCGACGCGCCGACGATGGTCATCGTGCCCCACGCGGAGCCGGCGACCGAGTTGGCGGCGGCCAGGTCCGCGGGTTCGACCACGTTCGGCAGGGCGGCGGAGGCGGCCGGGGAGTAGAAGGCCTTGGCCACCGCGACCGCGCCGATGGCGACCAGGGCGAGCGGCGCGGTCGCCGCCGAGCGCACGGCGAAGAGCAACAGTGTGGCGAGCAGCGCCGCGACGTTCGACGCGATGAGGATCGTGCGCCGGTCGATCCGGTCGGCGATCGTCCCGGTGTAGGGCAGCAGCAGCGCGGTGATCCCGGTGTCGGCGGCCAGCACCAGCGCTCCCCAGACGCCGCTGCCGGTGAGCTCGGGCAGCAGCACGAGCAGCGGCACCATGACGAACCAATCGGCGCCGAAGACGACGAGCTCGGCCGCGAACAGGCGCCGGTAGTCGCGGTTACGGGTAAGGACCGAGAAGGGAGTCGCCACCTACCGGAATCTACCGGCAGCGGCGGCCGGCCCTGATCGGGCCGACCGCCGCACCGGTCGCAATGCTCAGGCGGTCGGGGGGTCGACCGGCCTGCGCGGCATCTTCAGGACCTCGAACTGGTCCGTGTAACCGTGCAGCGCACCGCTGGGCGCCTCGGGCTGGGAGCGGGCCGACTGACCGGCCGGCTCGGGGGCCTCGTGCGCACCGCCGCCGGAGGCCGGCACCGGGTCGTCGGCGGGTACGGCCGAGTCCGGCTCCTTCGCCGCGTGCCTCGGCGACTCCGGGTTCGCCTCGCCGGCACCACCGGCACCACCGGATCCGGCCGCCTTCCCCGCCCGCCGCCGTTCGCGCCGGGCCCGCGCCTTGGCCTTGGTGTTCTCCGCCATCGTGTAGAGCGTCGGCACCAGCACCAGCGTGAGCAGCGTCGAGCTCACCAGGCCGCCGATGACCACAATGGCCAGTGGCTGCGAGATGAAGCCGCCCTCGCCGGTCAGCCCGAGGGCCATCGGCAGCAGCGCGAAGATGGTCGCGATCGCCGTCATGAGGATCGGGCGCAGCCGGTGCCGGCCGCCCTCGATCACCGACTCCTGCACACCCAGTCCCTCGCGGCGGTACTGGTTGATCAGGTCCATCAGGACGATCGCGTTGGTGACCACGATGCCGACCAGCATCAGCACGCCGATGAGCGCCGGAACGCCGAGCGGGGTGCCGGTGGCGAGCAGCAGCCCGATCGCCCCGGTCGCCGCGAACGGGATGGAGACGAGCAGCAGCAGCGGCTGCAGCAGGCTGCGGAACGTCGCCACCATGATGACGAAGACGATCGCGATCGCCGCGAGCACGGCGAGGCCGAGGTCCGCGAACGCGTCCGCCTGGTCCTGGCTGACCCCGCCGATCTCGTACGTGCCGGCCGGCAGCTTCAGGGCCTCGAGCCGCTCGGTCAGCTCCTTGGTGGTCTCGCCGACGTTGGAGCCGGTCGCGGTACCGGTGACCGTGGCACTGCGGTTGCCGTCGATCCGGGTGACCTCCTCCGGGCCGTCGACCTCGTTGACGTCGGCGACCGCGTCGAGCAGGACGACCTGGCCGGTCGGCGTGGTCAGCGGCAGCTTGCGCAGCGCGTCGACGCTGGCCGGCGGCGCGCCGAGGGCGACGACGACGCTCTGGCTGACGCCGTCGACGCTGATCTCCCCGACCGGCGCCGGGCGGAATGCACCCGCGACCGACCGGCCGATCTCAGCCTCGGTGAGGCCCTGCGCCGCGGCGGCGGCGCGATCGACCGTGACGTCCAGGCGGGGGACGCTCGCCGCAAGCGAGCTGCTCACGTCGGTGACGCCCTTCGTCCCGGCCATCGCGTCCTGCACCTGCTTGGTCGCGGACTCCAGGGTCTCCTGGTCGGCGGCCTGCACGACGACCGCCAGCGCGCTGCCGTCGAAGCCGGTGCCGCTCTCGCTGCCGACGGTGACCTCACCGACGTCGGACATGCCCTCGAACTGCTTGCGCAGGTCGTCGGAGACCTTGCTCGCGTCGGCGTCCTCCTTCAGCGCCACGTTGAAGCTGGCGCCGCTGGCACCGCCGGAACCGACGAACGGATTGAAATCGCCGCTGCCGACCGTCACCTGGTAGTGCTCGACGTCGTCGTTGGCGACGATGACCGCCTCGACCTTCTTGGCGGCCGCGTCCGTCGTGGCGAGGTCCGTGCCGACCGGCAGGTCCTGCGAGACGACGATGGTGTCCTGGCCGGACTCGTCGAGGAAGTTCGTCTCGAGCTTGCTGGCCAGGCCCAGCGTGCCGATGAGCACGACAACGCCGACCGCGACGGTGATCCACCGGGTGGTCTTGCTACGGATGACCCAGCGGATGATCGGCAGGTAACCCCGCTGCAACGGGCTACGGAGCTCCTTGGCCTCGGCGGCCTGGCGGACCTCTACGGACTCGGAGCCGCCCGCGGCGGGCCGCAGGAACCAGTACGCGAGCACCGGCACGACGGTCAGCGACACGAAGAGCGAGGCGACCAGCGCGACCGTGACCGTGATGGCGAACGGCGCGAAGAGCTGGCCGACGAAGCCGCCGACGAGCGCGATCGGCGCGAACACGGCGACCGTGGTCAGCGTCGAGGCGGTCACCGCGCCGGAGACCTCCTTGACGCCCGACATGATCGCGTGGACCTTCGCCTCGCCGTACTCCAGATGTCGTTTGATGTTCTCCAGCACGACGATGGAGTCGTCGACGACGCGGCCGACCGCGATGGTCAGCGCGCCGAGGGTGAGCAGGTTGAGCGAGTAGTCGCCGAGGTAGAGCGCGATCAGCGCGATCAGCACGGAGAGCGGGATCGAGACGACGGTCACCAGCGTCGAGCGGATCGACAGCAGGAAGACCAGGATCACGATGACGGCCATGAGCAGGCCGAGCATGCCCTCGGTGGTCAGGCTCTCGATCGACTTCTCGACGAACGGCGCCTGGTCGGTGATGACCGTGAGCGTGGCTCCGGAGGCGTCCTCCAGGTCGGCGAGCTTGTCGCGCACCTCGTGGGAGATGTTGACCGGGTTGCCGTCCGGGGAGGCGGTGACCGCGATGCCGAGGCTGTCGACCCCGTCCGTACGGGTGTAGGACGTGGCCGGGGCGAGCTGCTCGGTGACCGAGGCGACGGCGTCCAGCCGGACTGGACCCCTGGCGCCCTTGAGGTAGAGACCCTTCACCTCGTCGACGGTCTGGATCGGGTCACCGACCTGGACGCTCAGTGACTTGGTGCCGTCGGTGACCGCGCCGGCCGGGATGGAGACGCCGTTGCTCTGCAGCAGGGTGGCGATCGAACGGGGGTCGACGCCCGCGGCGGCCAGCTTCGCACGGTCGGGCACGATGAGGATCTGCTGGTCCCGGGTGCCGGTGACGGCGACCTCGCGGACGCCCTCGATGGCCTTGAGCTCAGGGACGACGGTCTCCTGGAGCCGGTTCGCCAGCGCGGCCTGGTCGTTCTTGCCGTCGGAGGCGGCGAGGACGATCGCCGGGATGTCGTCGGTGCTGCCGGCGAAGATGATCGGCTCGACGTCGCCGGGCAGCGTCGGCTGGATCCGGTTGATCGAGGTGGTCAGCTGGTTGACCGCGTCGTCGAGGTCGGTGCCGAACTCGAAGAGGACCTGGACGGTGGTCGAACCCTCGCTGGTCGTCGACTCGATGGAGTCCAGGCCGTCGGCGCCCTTGATGGCGTCCTCGATCGGCTTGGTCACCTGCTGTTCCATGATCTCCGGGCTCGCACCGGGCAGCACCACGCCGATGAACGCGCCGGGGAACTCGAGCGAGGGCAGCAGCTGCTGTTTGAGCGAGGGCACCGTGTAGATACCGAAGCCGGTGATCACCACCGCGATGAGGGCCACGAGCCCTCGGTTAGCGAGACTGAGCCTGGTCAGAAACGACATCTGCTCCCCCGAGAAAGTTCGGCCAAGGCATATAGTTTGCCCGACGCGAACAAATCAATTGACGCCGGGGTGCTCTGGTGACGTCCCGTCACACGACGGACGCGCAGTGCTCATCGGCGCGCAGCACAGGGGGTGCGGTGACCGAAAATGAACGACTCATCGCGGACATTATGGGCGCGCAGGAACGGCTGCAGCACCTGTTTGCGCACGACCGGTCGGATCCGCTCTTCTCATCACAGCTGACGATGCCGCAGCTCAAGATCCTGCTGCTGCTGTACCGGATGGGCGACACCTCCGGGCGCGAACTGGCCGGCCTGCTGGGCGTCAGCCTGGCGACCATGAGCGGCATGGTCGATCGGCTGGTGGCGCACGACCTGGTCACCCGCGCGGAGGATCCGCACGATCGCCGGGTCCGCCGGATCAGCCTCAGCCGGTACGGCGCGGAGATGATCGGCAAGATCATCACGGCGGGGGCGGAGAAGCAGGCCCGCCTGCTGCGCCGCCTCACGCCCGAGGAGCTGCGCGCGGTGCACGACGGCCTGCACGCGATGGTCCGGGCGGCGACCGAGGAGGCGGAGGCCACGGCCGGCGACCCGGCCGCGAAGGCCGGCCCGGCCTGAACCCCGGGCCGGGGACGGCGCTCGGCCCGGCCCGGACTCAGACCCGATCGGACGCCGGCCGTGTCAGGCTCAGACCTGATCGGACGCCGGCCGTGTCAGGCTCAGACCTGATCGGACGCCGGCCGGGCCGGGCTCAGACCTGATCCGGCGCCGGCGCCGGCCGGGTCCGGCTCAGGCCAGGTCGAGGGCGCGGGCCGCGGCCAGCACGTCGTTGTTGATCGTGGTAGGCGACGGTGCGGTGCTGATCGCCCACTCCGGATCCTTGAGGCCGTGACCGGTCACCGTGCAGACGACCGTGCCGCCGGCCGGGATCATGCCGGCCTCGGCCTGCTGCAGCAGGCCGGCCACGCTCGCGGCGCTGCCCAGCTCGACGAAGACGCCGACCTCCCGGGCGAGCAGCCGGTACGCCGAGAGGATCTCCCGGTCGGTCACCGCCGAGATCAGGCCGCCCGACTCGTCCCGGGCGTCGAGCGCCTTGGTCCAGCTGGCCGGGTTGCCGATCCGGATCGCGGTGGCGATGGTCGACGGCTCCGCAACGACCCGGCCGTTGACGATCGGGGCGGCGCCGGAGGCCTGGAAGCCGAACATCTTGGGGAGGATCTTGCTGTTGCCCGCCGCGTGGTCCTCCTGGTAACCCATCCAGTACGCGGCGATGTTGCCCGCGTTACCCACCGGCAGGCAATGGATGTCGGGCGCGCCGCCGAGCGACTCGACGATCTCGAACGCGGCCGTCTTCTGCCCGTGCAGGCGGAAGATGTTGACCGAGTTGACCAGCGAGACCGGGAAGTCCTGCGACAGCTTCGAGGCGAGCGCGAGGCAGTCGTCGAAGTTGCCGTTGACCTGCAGCAGCTTGGCGCCGTGCACGAGCGCCTGCGCCAGCTTGCCCAGCGCGATCTTGCCTTGGGGCACGAGCACCGCGCAGGTGAGCCCGGCGCGGGCCGCGTACGCCGCCGCGGAGGCGCTGGTGTTGCCGGTCGAGGCACAGATGATCGCCTTCGACCCCTCCTCGACGGCCTTGGACACGGCCATCGTCATGCCGCGGTCCTTGAAGGAGCCGGTCGGGTTGGCCCCCTCGACCTTGAGGTACACGTCGGCGCCCGTCCGCTGCGAGAGCACGGGAGCGGGCACGAGCGGCGTGTTGCCCTCGTGCAGCGTGACCACCGGGGTGGCCTCCGAGACCGGGAGCCGGTCGCGGTACGCCTCGATCAATCCCCGCCACATGGTCGTTTCCTCTCCGCTGACTCGCTCCAGGATGCATCAGCCCGCCGAATGGCGGGACCATGCGCCCACTATGCGGGACCGTGGGACACGGCCTCCACGTTGTTGCCGTCCGGGTCCCGGACGAATGCGCCGTAGTAGTCCGGGTGGTACTCGGGGCGGACGGCCGGCTCGTGCAGCACCTCGGCGCCCGCCGCGACCGCCGCCGCGAAGAACGCGTCGACCGCCGCCCGGTCGGCCGCCCGGAAGGCGAGATGCGACTCCCGGAAGCCCTGGCCCGAGTCGAAGACGCCGATCCAGAAGTCGGGTCGCTCCGCGCCGTAGCCCATCGCCACCTCGAAGTCCATCAGCCGGCGCAGGCCCAGCGGGGCCAGGACCGCGTCGTAGAAGGCCGCGCTGGCGGCCAGGTCCGCGCACTGGATGCCCACGTGATCGAGCATCGCCTCAGACCCCACCCTCGACCCGCAGGACGCTGGCGATCGACCGGACGATGTCGAGCGAGCGCAGATCCTCCACCGTGGCCGCCAGGTTCGCGTCGGGCGCGCCGTGCGTCACGATCACCAGGGTCGCGTCCTCCTCCCGGCCGGACTGCCGGACGGTCGCGATGGACACCTCGTGCTTGGCGAAGACGCCGGCAACGGTGGCGAGCACGCCCTGACGGTCGGCCACGTCGAGGCTGATGTGGTAGCGGGTCACCGCCTCGCCGATGGGCCGGATCGGCAGCTGGGCGTACGAGCTCTCGCTCGGTGCCCGGGTGCCCGAGAGGCGGTTGCGCGCCGCCGCCACGATGTCGCCGAGCACCGCGCTCGCGGTGGGCGTACCCCCGGCTCCCCGGCCGTAGAACATCAGCTGCCCCGCGGCCTCGGCCTCGACGAAGACCGCGTTGAAGGCGTCACCGACGCCGGCCAGGGGGTGGCTGCGCGGGATCATCGCCGGGTGCACGCGGACGCTGACCGACTCGCTGCCGGACGAGTCCGGGCCGCGCTGGGCGATGCAGAGCAGCTTGATCGTGCAGCCCATCTCCTTGGCGCTGGCCACGTCGGCCGCAGTGACGCCGGTCATGCCCTCGCGGAACACGTCCGCGGCGGTCACCCTGGTGTGGAACGCGAGCGAGGCGAGGATGGCGGCCTTGGCGGCGGCGTCGAAGCCCTCGACGTCGGCGGTCGGGTCGGCTTCCGCGTACCCGAGCTCGGTGGCCTCGTCGAGCGCCTCGCCGAAGCCGGCCCCGGTGGCGTCCATCGAGGACAGGATGTAGTTGGTCGTGCCGTTCACGATGCCGGTGACGCGGGTGACCCTGTCCCCGTGCAGGGACTCGCGCAGCGGGCGCAGCAGCGGGATGGCGCCGGCGACCGCGGCCTCGAAGTAGAGGTCGGCGCCGCCCTCGGCGGCGGCGTCGTGCAGCGTCGCACCGTCCTCCGCGAGCAGCGCCTTGTTCGCCGTGACGACGCTCTTGCCGGCGCTCAGCGCCTCGATCAGCCAGCCCCGGGCCGGCTCGATGCCGCCGACGACCTCGATGACCACGTCGACGTCGTCCCGCTTGACCAGGCCCAGCGCGTCGGTGGTGAACAGCGCGGGGTCGATCGCGGAGCCGCGCTGCCGGCCGGGCCGGCGCACCGCGATGCCGACCAGCTCCAGCGGGGCGCCGATCCTGGCGGTCAGGTCCTCGGCCTGTTCGTGCAGCAGCCGTACGACCTCGGTGCCGACGGTGCCGCAACCGAGCAGAGCCAGCCGAACCGCGGGCTTGTCAGAACTCATCCCACATCCAATGCGAGCAGATCATCTTCTGTCTCCCGGCGGACGATCACGCGAGACACACCGTCGCGCACGGCGACCACCGGCGGCCGGGGCACGTGGTTGTAATTGCTGGCCATACTCCGGCAGTACGCGCCCGTACCGGGCACGGCGAGAAGATCTCCGGGCTGCACGTCGGCGGGCAGGAATTCATCCTTCACGACTATGTCCCCGGATTCACAATGCTTTCCCACGACGCGGGCGAGCAGCGGGGGCGCGTCGGACTTCCGGCCGGCCAGGGTTGCGGAGTAGGAGGCGTCGTAGAGGGCGGTACGGATGTTGTCGCTCATCCCGCCGTCGACGCTCACGTACGTCCGGATGCCGTCGACGTCCTTGACCGTGCCGACCTCGTACAACGTGAGGACGGCCGGCCCGACGACGGCCCGGCCCGGCTCGATCGAGAGCCTGGGCCGCCTGAGGTTCTCGGCCGCGCACTCGCCGTCGACGATCTTGTTGATCCGCTTCGCCAGGTCGCCGGCCGGCGACGGGTCGTCCTGCGTCGTGTAGGCGATGCCGAAGCCGCCGCCGAGGTCCAGCTCGGCGAGTTCGACGCCGCGGGCGTCGCGGATCTGCGCCTGCAGTGCGAGCACCCGCCGGGTGGCGACCTCGAAGCCGGAGGTGTCGAAGATCTGCGAGCCGATGTGCGAGTGCAGGCCGCGCAGGTCGAGCACGTCCTCGTCGAGCACCCGGATCGCGGCCTCGAACGCGGCACCGCCGGCCAGCGAGAACCCGAACTTCTGGTCCTCGTGCGCGGTCGCGATGAACTCGTGCGTGTGCGCCTCGACGCCGACGGTCACCCGGACCAGCACCTTCGGCCGCCGGCCGCTCTCCCGGGCCAGCGCGGTGAGCCGGTCGATCTCCTGGAACGAGTCCAGGATGATCCGGCCGACGCCGGCGTCCAGCGCGCGGGACAGCTCGGAGATCGACTTGTTGTTGCCGTGGAAGCCCATCCGCTCGGCCGGGAAGCCCGCGGCCAGCGCCACCGCCAGCTCCCCGCCGGAGCAGACGTCGAGGAAGAGCCCCTCCTCGTCGATGACCTTCACCACGGCCTTGCAGAGGAACGACTTGCCGGCGTAGTAGACGTCCGCACCGGCGAACGCGGCCGCGAAGTCGCGGCAGCGCGACCGCAGGTCGTCCTCGTCCAGCAGGTACGCGGGGGTGCCGTGCTCCGCCGCCAGGTCCAGGACGCTCACGCCACCGATCTCCAGGGCCCCGGAGGCCGCGCGCGTCACCGTCCGCGGCCAGAGCTGCGGCACGAGCGCGTTGACGTCCTCGGGGATCCGCAGCCAGGCCGGCCCCCTGTTGCCGAGGTCACCGTGCAGCGCCCCGGCCTCGTGTGCCCGCATGGCTACATCCTCTCGGGCGCGGAGACGCCCAGCAGCGCCAAACCGTTCGCGATCACCGTTCGGGTGGCGTCATTCAGCCACAGGCGGGCCCGCATCAGGTCGGTGATCTCTTCGTCGCCCATCGGCGTGACCCGGCACTTGTCGTAGAACCGGTGGTAGTCGCCGGCCACGTCCTCGAGGTAGCGGGCCACCCGGTGCGGCTCGCGCAGCTCGGCGGCGCTGGCGACGACCGCCGGGTACTCCCCCAGCGCCTTGAGGAGGTCGTTCTCCTTCTCGTGCACGAGCAGCTCGGGCCGGAAGTCGGCCGGCTCACCGCGGGTCAGCCCGACCGCGGCGGCCTGCACGGCCACGTTGGCGGTCCGGGCGGCGACATACTGGACGTAATACACCGGGTTGTCGCTTTTCGCCCGGGTCCACAGGTCGATGTCGATGTCGATCGGCGAGTCCGACGAGTAGCGCGCGAGGGCGTACCGGGTGGCGTCCACGCCCAGCGCATCGACGAAGTCCTCGAGGGTGATGACCGTGCCTGCCCGCTTGCTCATCCGCAGCGGCTCACCGTCGCGGACCAGGTTGACCAGCTGGCCGATCAGGATCTCGAGGTTGGCCTCCGGGTCGTCGCCGAAACACGCGGCCATGGCCTTCATCCGGCCGATGTAGCCGTGGTGGTCGGCGCCCAGCATGATCACGACCCGGTCGAAGCCGCGCTTGCGCTTGTCCAGGTAGTAGGCGCAGTCCGCGGCGAAGTAGGTCCAGTCGCCGTCCGACTTGCGCAGCACGCGGTCCTTGTCGTCGCCGAAGTCGGTGGTCCGCAGCCAGGTCGCGCCGTCGGCCTCGACGACGTGCCCCTGCTCACGCAGCCGGTCCAGCGCCTCCTGGAGCTCGCCGCGATCGTGCAGGTCCTTCTCGTTGAAGTACGTGTCGAAGTGCACGCCGAACTCGTCCAGCGACGCCCGGATCTCGGCGAACATCAACTTCACGCCCTCGACCCGGAACACCTCGAGCGCCTCGGCCTCGCCGAGCTTCAACACGTCGGGCGCCTCGGCCACCACCGCCGTCGCGATCTCCGCGATGTAGGCGCCGCCGTAACCGTCCTCGGGGGCCGGCTCACCCGCCGCCGCCGCGTAGAGCGAACGGGCGAAGCGGTCGATCTGCGACCCGGCGTCGTTGAAGTAGTACTCGGTGCCGACGTCGGCGCCGGCCACCCGCAGGAGCCGGGAGAGCGCGTCGCCGACGGCCGCCCACCGGACACCACCGATGTGCACGGGGCCGGTGGGGTTGGCGGAGACGAACTCGAGGTTGATCCGTTGCCCGGCGAGGCGGTCGCTGCGGCCGTACTCCTGCCCCGCCAGCACCACGTCGCGCGCCAGCACGCCGGCGGCGGCCGCGTCCAGGCGGATGTTGAGGAAGCCCGGGCCCGCGATCTCCACCGACTTGATGCCGGGCCGGCTGCTGAGCTCGGCGGCGAGGGCCGCGGCGAGCTCGCGCGGCGGAACACCGGTCTTCTTGGTGAGCTGCATCGCCATCGTCGAGGCGTAGTCGCCGTGCTCGGGGTTTCGGGGCCGCTCCACCGTCGTCGTCGCCGGCAGCAGCGACACGTCGAGGCCGCGGGCCACGAATACGGCACGCGCAGCTGTGAGAACGGTGGAAGCGAGGTCTGCGGGAGTCACCGAGCCATGCTATCCGGGTAGACTTTGGCGCCCGGCGGCGTACCGGGGCCTGCTCGCGGGCCCGGCCCGACCTTTCCATCGAATTGACGAGGCACGATGAGCATGAGTACCCCGGGTCCCGAGCGGGTCCCGTCCACCGTGAAGGTCGACAAGACGTCGGGCCAGGGTAAACCCCCCGCGCAGAAGTCCACCGGGTCCAAGCCCGGCAACCGCCCCCAGGGCAAGGGCGGCAAGGGCCGCAAGTCGGTCACGCCGGTCAAGGTCAGCGGCAGCCGCAACTGGGGCCCGATCGCGCTCGCCGGCGTCGTGGTCCTGGTCGCGGTCGGCATCATCGGGTATGGCGTGTACGCGTCCGTCAAGGGCTCCGAGCCGTGGCAGGACAAGGCCGCCGCGATCAAGGACATCGTCAACTACCGCGCGCAGAAGAACCCCGCGATCGACTCGCAGGAGCACAAGGACGGCCCGCAGACGTACGTGACGAACCCGCCGGTCGGCGGCGCACACAACGCCCAGTGGCAGAACTGCATGGGCGACGTCTACGCCGAGCCGATCGCCAACGAGCACGCCGTACACAGCCTCGAGCACGGTTCCGTCTGGGTGACCTACAAGCAGGGCCTGGCCGCCGACCAGGTCGAAAAGCTGAAGGAGAAGGTCGAGGGCCGCGACTTCATGCTGATGAGCCCGGTGGCGAACCTCGACAAGAACATCTCCCTGCAGGCGTGGGGCTACCAGCTCAAGCTCGACAACGCGAACGACGAGCGCATCGACGAGTTCATCAAGGCCCTGCGCCTGAACGCCTCGCTGGAGCCCGGCGCGCCCTGCTCGAGCGGCAACACGACGACCGGCCCGCTGCAGGCCGCACCCGCGGGTAACTGATGACGGTTTCGGCCGAATCAAGCGCGTCGGACGCGGCCGACTCCCCGGACCACGGCAACGCCCCGACCGGCCGCGGCCGGCTCGGGGCGGTGTGGCTCGCCGTGGTGCTGGTCCTGGGCTTGGCGGCCGGTCTGGCGATCGGCTTCCTCGTCCCCCGCCTGAGCACACCCGGCGACGACTCGCCCGAGGCGGGCTTCCTGCGCGACATGAGCACCCACCACGCCCAGGCCGTGGAGATGTCGATGATCGCCCACGCCGACTCGACCAACGCCTCGGTCGTCACCCTCGCCAGCGACATCGCGCTGACCCAGCACGGCCAGATCGGCTACATGCAGGCCTGGCTCCGCGACTGGAACCTGAGCCCCAGCAGCAGCCAGCCGCCGATGGCCTGGATGAAGGGCACCGAGGGCTCGGTGCAGAACGGCCTGATGCCGGGCATGGCGACCCCGGAACAGCTGGCCACCCTGCGCGCGGCGACCGGCAAGGACCTGGACGTCCAGTACCTGACCCTGATGCGACAGCACCACCTGGGTGGCATACACATGGCCCAGGAGATCCTGGAAGTGTCGGACGACGAGGACGTGACCTGGCTGGCCGAAACAATGGTCCGCAGCCAGCAGAACGAGATCAACCTGATCGACTCGATGCTGAAGCAACTCCAGTAGGCGGCGCGCCGCGGAACCGATTGGCGAGGGCTCCGCGGCGCCTGCTAGGCTCATCGTCGCTGAGCCCCCGTAGCTCAGGGGATAGAGCGTCGCCCTCCGGAGGCGAAAGCGCAGGTTCGAATCCTGCCGGGGGCACAAGTTTTCACCAGGACTTTCGGGCCGCTGAACAGCACAAACGCTGTCAGCGGCCTTCCTCATCTGTCCGGCTGTGTCCGGCCGTCACCGGCCCTCTACGGCCGTCCGCGGCAAATACGCGGCCAAGTTCACGGCCGTGGCCCGGCCGAGGGTTCCGGTTCCGTCTGAGGTGCCGGCGGCCATCCCGAGCGCGTCTTCGACCCTCTGCATGGTGGCCTTCTCGCCGTCGAGGCACTTTGCGTAGATCCGCAACAGGATCTCGGGCGACTGGCCGGCCCACTCGTCGACCTGAGTCGACGGCACTCCCCCGTTGAGCTAGGTCGAGACCGCGGCGTGGCATAGGTCGCAGGGTGTGCCGGCCAGCGAAGAGCCGACTTGGACGCGGCCGACGCCACGTCAGTGGGGAGCTTCAGGCCAGGCGGCATGAGTACGACCGCAAGAGCGTGCCTACGGTGGCCGCCTAGTGGGGGCTACCGTCGCCAGCTTCCATCCGGATTTCGCTCAGGCAATTGGGACGGATGGGATAGCACCCCTTGTGACCCAGCCGCGAACCACCCGGCCCATCGGCCGATGTAGTCATCAAGATCATCTGCCACGAGGGCCGTGAAGGGCCATGCGACCTGATATTCGGCGATGCCGGTCCACAGCGCTCAGGCCGCGCTGTCGTCGTCACGAACTCATTCTCTCCGATCGAGCGGAGCACGCACCTACGCCGCAAGCGAGGCTGGGCTCACCGGCTTGCCGGATCCGGACTTGAAACTGGCGACCACCTTCTGTACGGGTTCAAGGCGCGGCTTCGGGGCACGGCGCTGCCGCCTTCGGCTCCGCGCCGGGACCCGGCCGCGCAGACCGAAGCTCAGCCAGGCACGACGAAGCCCCAGCCCCATGAACGGGCGGCCGGGGGTCTGGGGGAAGCGTGCGTAGATGCGCGGATCAGTGCCCAGTGTGCCGCTGCGGATCGAGCTGCCAGTCGAGGTGGCCATCCTCGACTACAGCGTGCCGACCACCAATATCCGTGCCGCTGACCAACGCGGCGGCAACCTTGGCGAGCATTTCGGTGACGCTTGACCAGACAGGTTCGCCAGCAAATGAGATGTCTTCCCGGTCCATCCTGCCCACGCAGCCGTGTTGCGGTCCCTCTCGGAGGTCAAGGAACAGGTGGCTGCCGCCTAAGTTGTGGGCGATGGGAAGCCAGCTCGGCAGCCATGGAAGGTCCGCGGCAGTCCCGGCCAGCTCATTGTCCAGCTCACCCAGGTTGGGATAATGGCGATCGAGGTCTTTGATCAGCATCCGATGACGGCTCAAGGCGTAGCTGACTGAGGCCGGCGCCCAGACCACCGGGATCAGCGACGGGACCGGGCAGTCCTCCTCGGTGCCGTCACTGAGCCGCCACCAGGCCAGCTGATCGGCCGGCAGAGATCTGCCCGTTGCCTGTTCCACGGCGCGGAGGCCTTCCTCGGCTGCCGGACCTCGAAAACTCGAGCGATCGGCCGGGCAGTACGCCTCGAACCAGCCGAGGATTGTCTCCCACGAGAGTTCAACGGTGTGTTCCACGTATTCAGGATCGCCGAGCAGCCGCCTACCGAGCCGAAATCTGCCCGCTTCAAGCCTTCTCACGTTGCCGACCGGACCGTCGGAGAGCGCTGGCTCCCTCGCCGCTTGCCTGGATCATGACAGCCGGAGGCCGCAGATTGATCAACTGTTGTAGATTTCCTGGCCGGAGGGCAGGGGCCTCCACAACGACTTGAGGAGCCGACATCAGTTTGCGACACACCAAGAAGTTCATCGCCGGTACGGCCATCCTGGCGATCTGGGCAATGCCGACGGTAGCCTCAGCGGCACCCCCCGGGCCGAGCTTCGCCCCGGTCGTTTGTGAGCGGGGTACGAAGAACGTCCGGTTCTCATCCCACACGAAGTCGAACGTGATTACTCACAAGAAGAAGGTCAGCATCCCGGACGGTGCGACTGGGCAGAAGAGCATCACCACCACTGTCGAAACGACGGTGACCGCGGGCGTCACCTACAACACCGGCGCCACGCTGTCCGCCGACGTCGTCATCGCGTCCCTGGAGGGCACGACGGGCCTGGAGCTGGCGGCGAACCTCTCCAAGACGTCTACCTCGTCGCAGACCTTCACCATGAACTTCAACAAAGTGGGAACCTATGTGGTCTTCGACGGCGTCGAGATGGCATCGGGCAACTGGGTCGGTACGAAGTGCAACAGCAACGGCACGGCGGTCGTGAGTGCCGGCAGCGGCAAGGCAAAATCCTGGGCAATCGGCCACGAAGGCGCGATCAACTGTGCCTCTAGTTACAGGGCGGGTTCCATGCAGGCGAAGGCGAAGACATTTTGCTGACCGCCCGGCAGAGCGTTCGGCGGGCGGCAGCCGGGCTGCTCTGCGCGGCCAGCGTACTGGCGGCGGCAGCCTGCACCGCGGGTGACGTGCGTCGAGATCCGGCCCCGTCGTCGACCCCAGCGTCCCAGGCGGGTCCGAACGGCGCCGGCGGGACCTCCTCGGGCCCGGCCCCGTCCGGCGTTGCCGCCGCAGGTTGCACTGTGCCGGTTCCCGAAGCAGAGGCCGGAAAGCGTGTGCTGCGCAGGCTGGGCAAGGACACTACGTCGTTCGGTGTGGAAGCGTTCGGGCTGGATCGGCAGGCCTGCCAGGCCGCAACACGGTTGACGTCCCTGCCGGCATCCACGACGTGTACTGGCGTCTTTCCCTGGATCGACGGGGATGTCGAGCATCGCAGGCAGGTTCTCGGCGCCGCCGGTGCACGTCTCGTGGCAAACGCCAACATTGATGGACGCCTGCACCAGAACCTGGTCGTCTTCGACAAAACCTCGCCTGCACTGACTCAACTCGCCCGCTCCGCGTCGACCTGCGGCAGAGAGCAACCCAAGGGGAAGGACGGGATGCGCCGCTGGCAGATCGCGGCAGACGATCAGCGCGAGAACTGGTTACTCATGTCAGGCGGCACGGTGTTGCACCTTCGATTCGACATGGCGATCGGCGACGGTTTCACCCCCGCTGAGACCCAACGGATCGCCGACGACGCCATACGGTTCGCCGTCAACGCCAACACCTGACCATCGCACCACTTCCCAGCGGTACCGGTACCCGACGGGTAGTGGCCATGGCCTGGTACTGGGCAGGTGATTGTCGAAGTGGCCGGGGTGGTAGTCCCGACGACTAGGAACACAGACAGGGTCGGGCCTTCGGTCGCGCTGGTCTAATCGGCTTGCTCGCACCGAAAGCCCATCCCATGTCACCCTCCAAGCCGGTACGGGCATGTTGCCTCCCCGTTAGGTTCGGCGACGGCTCGGAACTACCCAGGTCAGCGCTTTGGGCAAGCCCGCGTCGCGGCGCCAACCGCTAACGTCACCCGCGGGCAGCGAGCATACGGCAGGAGATCGTCGACGAAGCGAAGTCCCGCGCGATCCAAGCCGACGACCGGTAGGAATCGACTTACGACGGTCCGCTGTTGTCCCTTGCTTACCGGCGCGCACGGAGCTGCCGGTATGAATCCTAAGTCGCCACTTCAGATCGATGCACGACTGGGCCGTAGCTTTGGTGCCTGCGTTCGGATGGCTGAGACAAGCCTCATCCGTGCGTATTTGCCACCATTTGGTCGTATTCCATGGTCAACTCGGCGCGCGCGGCGTCGGTGCTTTCGATAGCCGCCTGAAGGTGATCTATTCCAGTAACGATCGCGTCAAGCTTGTTCTTAGCCGTATTGGAAATAGACGTTGATCGAGATGGTTCAACCTCTGCTCGACAACTCGTCGCCTTGTCGGCCTTCGCTCGCGCCTCGGCGCCATGATGGGTGGCGGCGCAATCTGCGTATGCCAGCTTTCGTCGACGCTCCGCAATTGCGTATTCCTCTTGTGCGGCGGCCTTGGCATCAAGTAGTTCTGTGAGCCTGCCGGTTTGTTCCTGATGAAGTCGAGTAATGGAAAGCAAGCCTTCCTGCAGGGGCACAAGCCGATTTCTGTCGTCGGCTATTTGGGCTTGCTCAGCCTGCCTGATGGTCTCGTCGCTAACGTCGGCTTCGAGGAAATTCTTGGTGTGAGATAGAAAGTTGCGGATAGAAAGGAGAACGAGCTTGGCGCGAGTTTTCTCCTTGCATTCGAGAACTAGCTCGGGTCGCGCCATTATCGTTTGGCCTTTTAGGCGCAAGTACCAATCATCCTTTGTGTCACTGGTCACGAACACCAGTACGTGCGGACTCCTTTGCTGCGCTTCCCGGAGAGTCTGGCACCAGACAAAATAGTCGCCATGCGGCTCGTCCTTCTTGCTGTCCCGGTACCCCGGCGGCAGCTTCCTCTCGATTCGTCTAGCGCTCTCCATTTTCTCGGTCTCGGAGTCCTCCTCGCTCAGTGCGTCGCCTGCCCGACCGTCGAGAATTCTGGCAATCCGTGCCAAGATTTCGTCTGGAGCAGTCGGTGTGTCCCGACGCCATGACTATCGCGTAGGCCAACGACGGAGGTGTTGAGGCGTGTAAAGGTGACGGTAAGGCTATTGAGCAGGCCGTCGCGCTCGTCATCGGCGAGCTCAATCCGATTGCTTAGTTCTCGAATCTTCTGTCGGAGTTCTGGCACAATCTCGGACTCGTGGCGACCCAATGTATCTAGGACATCCTTGTAGGCGGCATCGTAATCAGCGATTACGTTAAGCCGATTACGATAAAATTCGAGCCCTACCTGGTGAGGAACCCAAAGTCGATCGCCAAGAAGTTCGAGTACCGCGAGCAGTTCTTCGCGCGCTTTCGGGGCGAATCGGTATGCGCTTAGTAGGACGTTCGAGTCAAGAACGACGAGTCCGTCCACGATGCCCCGGCGGATCGTTTCGCCATCAGGCGGAACAAAGTGCTCGAATGGCTCGCTGAATCTCGACACAATAACCTTCCTCGTTGCGAGATCGTTAACGCTGATCATGTTGCTTCCGGACATGGGTGTATCGATCAGCACAATCTCGCGGAGTTCGTCCATCTTGGGGAAGCCGTTTCCCTCGCGATCCATATTGCTGTCCGACCCCGCTGGGTCGGATGGGGCGCGGACCGGCGAACTTGCTGAGGCCGCCACAGCGGCCGGAGACGGTCCTGGTGTCAGGCGCTCTGCCAGCACTACTAGTGCGTTCGTTTGCCGCGTTTGCCGCCTTGCTGGCAGGGCTCCCGAGACCACCGGCCGAGTTACCTGGAAGAAGATCAAGGTGCGGCCCAGCGGCCGGCTGGTGGGAGCGGAGTGGGAGCGGGTCGGGAGCGGAAGGTCTCCGTAAGGCGCGGTCGAACACGCCGGCAGGCCGGTCGTGAAGCCGGGTTTGAGCTGCGGATACTTGACCAGACCACGGTGCGTGGGCAACGGTGACCTTGGTTGTGGTCTCGGTGCTCACAGGCTCAGCGCCATCGGGCGCCTAGCGGTGCGATTCTCTGCCCACGGAGCGGCCTGTCGGCCAGCAGTAAGGAGCATGCACGGAGGCGAACGTCTCTCCGAGGTGTTCCGCCGCAGGTGAGCGGCAGTTGCAGGCTTCCGTCGCGAAGAACGCCTCTCACCTGCCGCTAAGGCCGGCGCTCCTTGTGGCCACCGCCGCAGGCGCCTTCTTCGATCGTTGGCGGGTACCTCAGTTGTTGGCGGGGTCCTCGCCCTGTACGGGCTGGTAGCAGGGGCTGCCGACGGTCACGGCGATCTGAATCGGTGGTTTGCTGCTGGAGAGGGTGATACTGAGTCCGGTTTTCGGGTCGCGGCCGCTGAGTACGCCGCCGTCGTCCTGGACCTGGAAGGCGTTGATCTGCCAGCCCTGGGTTTGCCATTTGTCGTGGATGGTGTGCAGAGCGGCGGCGTGTTTGTCGGCGGGGAGTTTGACATGGGCGAAGCCCGCGAGGTCCCAGCGGCCGTCGTCGGCGGTTTCGCCGTTGCGGCCTTGGCAGGCGGTGGTGTTGGTGTGCCAGTCTTCGAGCGGGCCGCCGGCCAGGGCAGCGATGCTGTCGGCCTGGCTACGGGCGACGGCTTCGACCTCGGCCTCGCTCTTGGTTTCCAACGGTGCGTCCTTTCCCCCGGGCTGGTCGTTGCTGCAGGCGCTGCCGAGCAGCAGAGTCGTGGCGGCGAGCAGGATGCCGTAGCGGTGGCTTCGGCGGGTCATGACGGTGGGACCTTCCCGGAGGTGATGATGACGCGGTTGTAGGCACCCGTGACGACCGCCGCTTGATTGTGCAGGCTCAACGAGTCGTTGTCCCAGTATCCCGAGTGACCCTGGGTGTCGATGCTCAGCACGTTGCCGCCGAACTGTGGGTAGTGCGGTCCGGGGCCGTGGACGTGCTCGTTGGCGGTCTCGCCGATCCAGTCGCCGATGAGCGGGATCTTCCTCGCGGTGTTCTCGGGGCGGGCGACGAAGTTGTCGTCGGCCGCGGCGCCGGCCCAGACGTGGTCCGTGGGCACGTTGAAGTATTCGGCGCCGGCGACCCGCATACCCGGGCTGCCGACCGCGACCATGTCGGTGACCGCCAGGCCGTCGCCGTGGCTGGCGGCCTCGCCGAGCACGGTGCTGCCGTAGCTGTGCCCGATCGCGGTGATGTGATCGGACACGCCCGCTTGGTGGGTGGCGTGCAGGCCGTTGACGAACCCGTCCAGGGCGGCGGCTCCGGCGCGGGACTTGCCTCCGGCGGTGGCGGTGACGATGTCCTCGTCGAGTGACGGGGTGTCGTAGCCGAGCCACCCGACGACCGACACCGTGCTGCCCGGCGCCATCTGCAGGGCGTCGCTCTGGATGCGGCCGGACCGGTCGATGAGCAGGCCGATGTCGTCGAGCTTGTTCCCGACGCCGGGCACGAGCACGGCGGTGTGGTCGGCGGTGTCCGGGTTACCGATCGCGACGGCCGCTTTGCCGTCACCGACCGGGTCGATGGTGAGCAGGTACAGCCGCGTGGTGTCGGGGCCTTGCTCGGAGCGTTCGAGTTTGTCGAGCAGCATCAGTGCCCGGTCGTGCTGGTCGTTGCGGTGGTCGCGGTAGTTGTTGACGTTGTCGCCGATGTAGTCGCGCAGGGCGAGCCGGTTGGCGTAGTCGCGGTCGCCGGAGGGCATGCCGTCCAGGGCGCCGAACCGGGCCGGGTAGGCGGTCAGGTAGAGCTGCTGCTGTTCGGGGGTGAGAGTTTTCCACCAGGCGTTGACCTGCCGGGGGTCGGTACCGGCGGCGGGGATGGTTGCCTCGGTCAGGCCGAGGGCGTCGGCGGCGGCGCGGGCGTCGTCGCTGGCGTCGCCATACTCGTACGGTTCCTGACCGAACACCTCGGTGATCAGCTCGTCGAGGGCCCGCGAGCAACGCCTGTCCGCGTCGGTGGCTCGGGTGAGGATGTCCGCGACCCGGTGGGCGAGGTCGCGGGCGACGTTCATGCGCTGCTGCATGACCAGGGCCGAGTCCGGGTCGTGGATCTCAGCGTACGTCTGTTGCGGTGGGGTGACGCGGCCGTCGTCGCCTACGGTGAAGCCCTGCCCGGCGGCCTCTCCGATCAGCGCCTGTAGTTGGCGTTGCAGGCCGCGGAGTTCGTCGGCGGCGCCGCTGAGCAGCGCGCCGATGGTGCGGACCTGCATGGCCGCGACCTCGAACTCGTCATCGACCTTGTCCAGCAGGTGAAACGCGGCGTCCGCGGCGGGGCCGGCCCACGGCGAGGCCCGTAGCGGGCCGATCAGCTCCGCGGAGGTGTCGCCGGACAGGTCCTCGGCCCGCTTACCGAACGTGATCCAGGCGTCCGCGGCGGTGTCGAGGCTGCCGAGCTGGGCATCGCGGAGTTCTCCAACTGTCACCATGACGGTCAGCCCTCGCGCAGGTACGCGAACCGGTACGAGCTGGCCGTGTCGCTGTGCCGGTAGTCGGCCGCGGTGGCGGTCAGCGCCTCGCCGATCCCACCGAGGTAGCGCTCGAACTTGCCGAACTCGTCGACCCGTGACGCCAGCACCCGCTCCAACGACGAGCGCAGCGCAAAACCGGCGCCCAGGCCGGCGACCGCGGCGCGGCTGTCCGGCTGCACGGCGGCCACCGCCTGATGCAGCCGCTGCGCCAGATCACGGCACCGGCCGGCGGCCTTGTCCAGTACCTGCGGATCGACCTGTGTCTCCATACCGCCCCCATGCCTCGGTTGGGAACCTACAACCTAGGTGATAGAGGCACGTGAGTACGCACACCTAGATCATCCGGCCCGGGACGGTAGTGGGCATGCGCACAACCTTGTGGGCGCTACGTTGGCGTCAGCTTTGCTCGCCCAGGCTTGTCTTACCGGATGGGTACCGAAGCGGCGTTGTAGTGATCGCCGCGCGGACCTTCCGCCACTGCTCAGGGCCGATGCAAGGCGGTGACGCCGCGTCGCCCTCCGGAGGCGAAAGCGCAGGCTCGAATCCTGCCGGGGGCACTTTTTACACCGCTTTCGGATCTATGTCCGAATCGGAACTTTGCCGAGCGAACCTTTGAGCTGCGACAATGCGGCTTCACAGTTGGGGTTGTTCTCGCGGTCAAGGGCGCAGGTCGGCGCTGCCAGCCGCAGCAAACTTGATCCTGTCCCCCACTGGGATTACCGCGATTTCGCATCGGCGCTGTCCGTGCTCAGGTGAAGTATGGGTAAGTCACGCGACCTGGAGTTCGACTACGAGATCACCGTCGTGGACGGCGAACGCGGGCGACGGCTCGCAGCAGTCCAGACAGCGGCGATTCAAGAAGTTCTTGAATCGCTCCACTGCCCCGTGAAAGCGTCAGCGGCGGGACACCCGCCTCGTGGCGACACCTCCGCCGACAACACCGACACCGAGCCGGACCGGCAATGAAGACTCGACCTGTCCCGCGCGGTCATACCGAGCACCCGCCGAAGCGGGATCGGTTGTCTCAACCTTGCTGGTCCACCAGCATCGCCTGTAGTCGTTGGGCGAATGCCGGCACGCCAGCTTTGGACAACGAGTCAGCCAGGTCGGCCGGAGTCATCGGCGGGCGACTCTTCTCGCCTGCCATCCGGACAACGGTATCGAGAATCTCGCCGGGCCAGGCGTCGAGCAGTCCGCACAGGTAGTCGTCCGGCGTGCAGGCGGCCTTTGCTAGATGCGTGCTAGAGGGCACCGGCGGCTTCGCCGATGTTGACTTTGCGGGATTCGGTGGCGTGTTTAAAACGATTAAGCTGATATTGCGCCATGGCGCGCCAACCGTTGTATAGGTCCCGCCGATCTACCCAACATCTTCAGCAACAGCACCGGCGCGGTCAGCGGCTTTATCCCGCTGGCGTTTCGTTCAAGCCCAAACCACGCAGGATGTTATCGCGGTTCGCGTTTCCGCGCAGCGCGGTCAAGGAATTCAAGCGGCCCAGCAAAGTCGTGGAAGATGCGGGGCATTTCAAGTCTTGAATCGCCGACAAGGTCTTTTCAAAACGTTGGATGCGGCTTTCAAGGTCCGTTCCACTCGGAAAGTTCGCATTCTTGAGCGCTACCTGCGCGTTCACTTGGGCCTGAGTGGGTGGGCAGCGACCGGGAACTTTTACCCCGGTAGGGCCCACGCGGTCGGCCGTCGCGTTCGGATTGCCCGGGCTGAAACCCAGCGCCGGCACCAAAGCGTTAATGTTACCGGAGCTGGCTCCGGCGTTCCCCGTCGCTCCACTCGCGGCCGCGTCACCGGATCCTGTGGCGGCGGCTTTATCCGCTGGCGTTTCGTTCAAACCCAAACCACGCAGGATGTTATCGCGGTTCGCGTTTCCGCGCAGCGCGGTCAAGGAATTCAAGCGGCCCAGCAAAGTCGTGGAAGATGCGGGGCATTTCAAGTCTTGAATCGCCGACAAGGTCTTTTCAAAACGTTGGATGCGGCTTTCAAGGTCCGTTCCACTCGGAAAGTTCGCATTCTTGAGCGCTACCTGCGCGTTCACTTGGGCCTGAGTGGGTGGGCAGCGACCGGGAACTTTTACCCCGGTAGGGCCCACGCGGTCGGCCGTCGCGTTCGGATTGCCCGGGCTGAAACCCAGCGCCGGCACCAAAGCGTTAATGTTACCGGAGCTGGCTCCGGACTCGGCGGCCTGGCTCATCCCCGTGCCGACCGCGAGCGCCGAGCCGAGCAGCGCTGCGGCGGCACCTGCAATCACCAGCTTGCGCGTCCGGCTGCTGACTCCGCGTCGATACATGCACGGCTCCTCTTCTTCGTCTCGGTACTGCTTGTGCCGAGATATACGAGCAATGATGTGGCAGCAGTTCATGACGCTGAGCAAGCGTTCCTTAAAGTTTCTTTAACGCCACTCCCGGGGCGTGCAGCCGCCAGCATCGTCGCGCCCACGTCCGCGGGCACCCGGCCGCGCCATTCTCACCGGTGCCGAACCCGTCGCGGTATCAAGACTCGTCTTCCTAACCCTGATCATCGCCGGCGTGATTGGGCTCAAGGTCAGTCACTGAGATCCACGCCGAGCGACTGTCAACACCAGCGCACAGCCGGACCGACGGATAGCCCACCCGGCGGCCGAGGCGTGCCACTGGCGCCCAGGCCCTTCGATGGTGCGCCCCATCCCTCCGCTGACCGGGGCACCAACCTGCGCACCAACGGAATAAGGAAGGCCAAGGTCAGTCGTAACAAATCGCAGCGCAGGCACACCGTGCAGCCGACCCGCGAGCGCAGGGCCGTCTCCAGCCGGGGGCACAAGTTTTCACCAGGACTTTCGGGCCGCTGAACAGCGCAAACGCTGTCAGCGGCCTTCTTAGTCTCTCCGGCCAACCTGCTGCTTTACAACTCATGATCGCCGGCCCGGCGATGGCGGCGACACCGAGCCAGGATGCGCCCGCCGGCGCGGCGGCCGCGGCAAGCCCGGTGCAGGCGGCGGCCGGCCGCTGGCACCACCTGTGGGGGCCGGCGATGATCACGCAGAAGTACCTGAACAAGCACAAGAAGTGGGTTTCCAGGACCTTCGTCCCGGACACGGCGCTGACCGGAAGCAACTTCCGCTGCTGGAACCGGGCGGCTACCACCGCGGCGAGGGCCTGCGCGTCGTCCTGGACACCAAGGGCAAGCGGCACAGCACCGAGATCAAGGCGTACGACTACCACCGCTGAGGTAGGCACCGCTCGCCGGTCGGAGGGTCCGGCCGGCGAGCGGTCGGCGCTGGATGTGGCCCGCCTTGTATTTCCGACTGCCACCGAGTCACAAGAACGCACCCCCTGCGGGGGTCGAAGGAGTTGTCACCACCCGCTAGTCTGCGACTCTGCGTGCTGCCCCGGCAGCATTCGGTGATCAACTTGGAGGGTCGGCGGCCGATGGTGGATCTGATCGTGGCGGCGTT